>DGFH01000348.1 GCA_002391565.1 Anaerolineales bacterium UBA3905 | reverse complement strand
CAACACGATTCTCTGCGTAGCAGTTGTGTGGTGCGTGTCGAAATCTCTCACGCATTACGTAGCTCGCACCACTCCACCCATCAAAACTCTGCCTGGCAATCAGTAAATCGTATAGACAGGCGTTAACGAGTTTGCTGAATCTCTTTCCGCTCAGGATAATGTCTACAGATGTTATGCAGTTTGTTCACTTTCCCGGAAGCTCTGACTTTCGGGAAGGTAGTCTTCCACAAGATGACCTCACCAACTGCGTAACTCTTCATCGATTCCAGGCTTCATCTGTGGGCGTACGCCATAACCAAGTGTTGATGGCTGCTCTGTTATACGCGCGTTGTTAACGAGGATGCCATCCATGATCGACCGCACCCGCATTCACGACCTGTTGCTGACCGAGGAGCAACGCTTCGTTGCCACTCATCCGCGCTCGCAGGAGCTTTTTGCGCGCGCTCAGCATAGCCTGTTGGCCGGTGTGCCCATGCCGTGGATGGTGCGGTGGGCCGGCCCCTTCCCGGTCTTCGTCGCTGCGGGCAAGGGCGCGCATTTCACCGACGTTGACGGCCACGACTATATCGACTTTTGCCTGGGCGACACCGGCGCCATGACCGGCCATGCGCCCGACGCTACAATCCAGGCGATGGCCGCGCAGTTGCACAAAGGGCTGACCTTCATGTTGCCGTCGGCAGATGCAATCTGGGTCGGCGAGGAACTGGCGCGACGCTTTGGCCTGCCCTACTGGCAGATCGCCATGACTGCCACCGACGCGAACCGCTTTGCGATCCGGCTGGCGCGCCACATTACCAGACGCCCGAAGGTGTTGGTCTACAATTACTGCTATCATGGCACCGTTGATGAAGCCTTCATTGCGCTGGCCCCCAATGGCGTCCCCGGCTCGCGCCCTGGCAATATCGGCCCGCCGGTTGATCCTACGCTGACGACGAAGGTGATCGAGTTCAACGATGTGCCTGCGCTTGCAGCTGCGCTGGCGCCGGGCGACGTGGCGTGTGTGCTCGCTGAGCCGGTGATGACCAACATTGGCATCATCCACCCCGATCCCGGCTATCACTCCGCCCTGCGCGAGCTCACCCGGCGCACGGGCACGCTGCTGATCATCGACGAAACGCACACCATCTGCACCGGGCCGGGCGGCTACACTGCCGCGCACGGGCTGACGCCGGACATGCTCGTCATCGGCAAACCCATCGGCGGCGGGATGCCGGTGGCGGCGTATGGGATGTCCGAAGCGGTGGCGGCGCAGGTGCGCGTCAGCATCGCCCGCGACGAGGCGGACACTGGCGGCATCGGCGGCACGCTCTCTGGCAACGCGCTGGCGCTGGCCGCTACGCGCGCCACGCTGGAGCATGTGCTGACGCAAGACTACTATGACCGCAGCATTGCCCTGGCGGAGCGCTTTATGGCAGGCGTGCAAGGCGTGATTGAAGAGTTTCATCTGCCATGGAATGTGCAGCGACTGGGCAACCGCGCCGAATACTGGTTTCGTCGTGAGCCGGCGCGCAATGGCGGTGAGGCTGCGGCTGCTGTCGACGCCGAGCTAGATCGTCTGATGCATTTATGGGCGCTCAATCGCGGCATCCTGATGACGCCCTTCCACAACATGGCGCTGATTGCTCCTGACACTACGGCGGCGGATGTAGATCACCACACAGCGGTCTTCCGAACAGCGGTGAAGGCGCTGACCGCCGACGATTGACGGCAGCGGCGGCAAGCGCTTTGTTCGCCTGGCAGCAAAGTATGACGACATCCATTTTCACTTCATCGCGTCCTTACACTCGCTGGTGGTGGTTTTCCGGCCCCATCGACGAAGCAGTTGTCCGTTATCAACTGGAGTGGCTGGCGGCCAATGGCTTTGGCGGCGTAGAGATCGCGTGGATGTATCCCCAGGATAACAGCCGGTTGGGTGCGCCGTGGCTGAGTGCAGAGTGGGCGGCGTCGGCGCGCTTTGCCGCCGAATACGCCGCCAGCCTGGGACTGGGCTGTGATTTTACATTGGGCAGTGCGTGGCCCTTCGGTGGTTTTCACGTGCCGCCGGAGGATGCCAGCCAGACCTGGCGCGGGCCGTCGACGCAACGCCTGGAGAAATCTTGGGAGACGCCGTTGGGGGTGGAAGGCGGCCCGATCCTCAATCACCTGGATCGCCATGCGCTGGCGCGCTATGTTCGGCGTGTTGGCGCTGCGTTGGGACTGCCCACCGCGCGATTCCCAGCCCCCGGTCTGTTCTGCGATTCGTGGGAAGTCGCGCCTGATGCATTGTGGACAGCAGGTTTCGATGTTGCCTTTCGACAGCGCTATGGCTACGATATCCTGCCCTATTTGCCTGAACTCGACGCGCACCCACATGTGCGCTACGATTACCGCAAACTGATCGCCGAATACGCAATCGAAGAGTTTTATCGTCCCTACACCGAACTATGCCACGAACTGGGCGGTTCGGCGCGGGTGCAATGTCATGGGGCGCCCACCGACATCGTCGCAGCTTACGCCCTGGCGGACATTCCAGAGAGCGAGGCGATCCTCTTCGATGTGGACTTTGCCACATTCGCCGCCTCCGCCGCAGCCCTGGCGGGGCGGCCAGTCGTCTCCGCCGAGGCCTTCACATGCGTCTATGGATGGGCGCCGTGTCCCGGCCCAGGGCCACACCAGGGTGAGGAGCGCCTGATCGATCTAAAGCTGATCGCCGATGGGCTGATAGCCAACGGCGTCAATCAAATCATCTGGCATGGCATGCCCTACAACCCACCTGGCGGCAATCAGCGCTTCTACGCCACCACACACGTTGGCCCGGACAGCCCACTGGCGTCAGAGTTTGCCGCATTCAATGCGTATATGACGCAGGTGTGCGACCAGATGCGGCGTGGCCGTCCCTACGCCGATGTTGCTGTGTATCTGCCGCTCGAAGATGGCTGGATGGCGGGGGAGCTTCCAGAAGCACTCCAAAAGCCAAGCTCGAAGTACGTCTATGAGTTGCAGGAGGCCAAACTTCCGCCTGCGCTCAAGGGGTGGCGTCCCCTGTGGGTGACAACGCACTTTCTGCGTGATGCTGTGTATAGCGACGGCAAGCTGCGTTGCGGCGCGGCTGAATTTTCGTGGCTGTATGTCGACGTGGCTTGGCTTGATGCCGCAGCGTTGGCTGACCTGTTGCGCCTGGCCAGGGACGGGCTGCCACTCTGCCTGGCGCAACGTCCGCAGGCGCCAGGACATCGCCAGCCGGCGCACTTCGACGCTCAACTCAGCGCCCTGACCGCACTACCCAACGTGTCGACGGATTGGCGCCGCGTTGCCGCGTCGCCCCCGCTCATGAGCGGCGACGACCTGCCCGATTATTGGTGTCGCGTGGATGGGGACGCCATGATTCTGTTCGTGGCGCATCCGGCGACGCAAACTCTGCGCTATCCACTTGCCTATGGGACAAGGCGCGGCAACGAACATACGCTGCGGCGTTTCACACTGCAGATTGACGGTGCGCAACATCAGGTGGAACTACCGTTTGCACCGGGGCAATCGGCTTTGCTAACGGCGACGCGTGCGGGTGTGGAAGTCAAACTGCTGGCGTAGGACGCCAGCGAAGCTCGCAACGTGGAGGCAGCGCGCCTGTACTCAACACGTACAGCCCAGTCAATGTTCTGGCTGGGCTGTACGGGTTGAAGGATTACACGTTCCCGAATTATCCAGGTTCAGGAGCGTGGTGGCGCTGGCTGGCTGGGGAAACGCACTTAGGTGCCTTTGCGTTCGTCGATGTCGCCCTTGTACTTCAGCGCCTCGCTGCCGCTTTCTCCGGTGCGAATACGGATGACATTTTCCACCGGATAGATAAAGATGATGCCATCACCTTCTTTACCTGTGCGCGCAGCCTTGATGATGGCTTCGACCGTCCTGTCTACGTTATGGTCGCTCAGAACAATGTTAACCTGAATCTTGGGCAACAAATCCATTTGGTATGAGGTGCCGCGCCACGAAAGCTCGATGCCGCCCTGACGGCCATGCCCGTGCACCTCATGAACATTCAAACCAACGATGCCGATTTCTCGCAAGGCGTCCTTGACATTCTGTAACGCCTCTTCGCGGATAATCGCTTCAATCTTCTTCGTCATGTGGGATTCCTTCAAGTGGTCTGTTTGTTTCCTGCCACAGCGCTACTGTAGAGATAGTGGAGCTGGAATCGCGGTGCTGGTTAATGCGGCAACACGGTTGTTGCCGCCGAGCGTAAGGCGCTGGTGGAACCCTTGAAGCGTGGACCGGCCAAGCCGCCATGCATCACAACATCATCGTTGGTGTAACCAGTGGCGCCCATTTCCGGCATGTCGAGACCAGCCAGCTCATCCTCTGGTTTAGACCGCAGGATCCCAATGCTATTCAGCACCTTGAAGAAGAGAAACCCAAAGACAAAGACGGTCACAAAGATCGCACCTACTTCGGCAAGCTGAGCAATGATCTGTGTAGAGCTGCCGTACAGCAGCCCAGTCACAGGCGTCGCAACGCCATTCCAGGCGGCAGTCAAACTGTTGCCATTGGCAAAAATGCCGACTGCCAGCACGCCCCAGGCGCCATTGACCATGTGCACTGGCGCCGCCCCCACCGGATCGTCGATGCGTAATTTCTCCAGGGTAAATGTGGCCACCGCCACCAGCACACCCGCAATCAACCCAATCACGACCGCTGCCCACGTATCTACGAATGCGCATGGCGCCGTAATAGCGACGAGACCGGCCAAGATGCCGTTGACCGACATCGCCGGGTCTGGTTTTTTGGATGGGCCGAACCACCACATATAGAACATGGAAGAAATGCCGCCTGCCGCCCCCGCCAACAGTGTATTCACCGCAGCAATAATAGCCAGATCCCGGAAGCCGCCTGTGAAACCCAGCGCCGATCCTGGATTGAAACCAAACCAGCCAAAGAACAGGATGATCGTACCCAGAACACCCATCGGGATGTTATGACCCGGAATGGCGTTGGCAGTGCCATTCTGGTTGAACCTGCCAATGCGTGGCCCGATCACGATCGCGCCAATCAGCGCAGTGACGCCGCCCACCATGTGTACAACGCCGGAACCGGCAAAATCGACGGCGCCATTGCCCCATCCCATCGTGCGTCCAAGGTTCGCCAGCCAGCCACCGCCCCACACCCACATGCCCACGAGCGGATAAATGAACATGCTGACATACAGACCCATCGCGATAAAGCCCTTGAAGTTGAGGCGCTCCGCCATCGATCCGGTTGGGATCGTCGCTGCTGTGTCCATGAAGACCATCTGAAACAGGAAAAATGCCAGTACGCCAAAATTTGCGGTAAGACCGGCCAGCATGAAGCCGCTTAATCCCACGATGCCCCACTGTCCGCCAAGGGTGACGCCGGTGTCGAGCAGCCCCGTCCAGTCACCCAGGGTGACCGGTGAGAAGACCCAGGCGCCCATGTTATTGACATCAGGGTAGGTGTGATTGATGGCGCCAAATTGCAAAGCGAAGCCAACCAGCCAGTAGCCGAGGGCGCCAAGACAAAAGACCATCATGTTCATCATCATCGTGTGCGCCACATTTTTGGCGCGCGTGAAGCCGGTTTCGACCAGGGCAAAACCGGCCTGCATAAAGAAGACAAGAAAGCCAGCCAACAGCACCCATAGGACATTCAGACTCGTAGCGGCGTCTTGTGCAGTGGCGCCGACGGTTTCGAGTGTCTGCCCACTTTGCGCCATGGCGCTACTTGCCATGAAACTGAACACCATGCCGATCAACATGGCGCCACCAAAGCGTTTTATCATTGTGTAGTTCTCCCAGACGACAAAAAATGCGAAAAAATGAATGTGGCCTGATATACGCCCTGAGATGAGGGTAATAACTGGATGGTCAAAAAGCAATGCTCATTTTGCACAACGAAATGGCTCGAAAATTGTGAGTGATTGCTAATTGCTGGTTGCAATATCGCTATAGGTTAAAAGGTTTTGTGCGTAATGCACTATGTGCGCCATTTCGGGGCGCGCAGATGGTGCACGATTCTGGCTTTGTGGACATGATTTTTTTGTTTGCGTAGATGCAAAATGGGGTTTTAGAGGATGTGGTGGATGTATTGCGTGGGGCGTAGTTTACTCGCCCGGTGTAATGGCGCTGCGCAGCCAGTGCAGTAGCCGCTGGGGACCAGCGGGTGTAGCCTGGCGTGCGTGGACAGCGTTGCGCGCCTCTTCGAGCGCCGCTGCCAGCTCAGCGCCACTCTGATAGCGGGCAGCAGGGGATTTGGCGAGCGTTTTGAGAATCACCGCCTCGAGCGCCGGTGATACATAGGCGAATTGTGATGGCGGCGGCGGCGGCGTCTTGATGTGCGCCTCCAGTAGCTCGCTGCGCGTGCCGTAGAAAGGCTTGCGTGCGGCGACCATGCGATAGAGGCTGACGCCCAATGCATAGATGTCGGCGCGCCCGTCGATGGTGATGTCGCCGCGCGCTTGTTCTGGGGCTAAAAAGGCGGGTGTGCCGTACACCTGCCCAGCGACAGGCTGCTCGATGCTCAGGTCGATGGCGGCGCCAAAATCGAAGAGGATGGCGCGGCTGCGCTGATTGAGCAGGATGTTGCCTGGCTTGATGTCGCGATGCACGATCTGCTGACGGTGCAGATAATCCAGGGCGTTGGCGACTTGAATCCCAATGTCGATCGTCGGCGCTTCCCCCAACTTTTTTTGCCGGTTCAAGAGCGCTTCGACAGTTTCGCCTTCGATCAGCGTCAGTGTCATGTAGTAGTGACCATCGATCACCCCTGCTTCCAGGGCGCGCACAATGCCTGGGTGATTCAACTTGAGCAGAATTCGGGCTTCACGCTGGAAGGCCGTGCGGATGTGAATGTCGCTGCCAGTCGCGCGGTGTAGCACCTTGAGCGCCACTACAGCGCCATCGGCCCGGCGCGCCTGGTAGACCATCGCCGCCGCACCCTGGCCGAGGACGCGGTCAATCTGATAGGGACCTAAACGTTGCAGAGGTTGCTCGGGCGGCTGCCCCCGATAGCCCTGTGGCAGGGTGGTCAACAGACTCTGGCTCATGGCGTCGCCTGGTGTACGATCCGGTACAGATAAATGCGATGGCAAAGCCTCCGCAAGCTGATGTCAAGCCTTGCTGTATAGTACCGGAAGCGACGTGCTTTGTAAACAGAGGGTGGGTTCTGAAAATTGGGCGAGTTGCGAGGGGTGAACTGCAAAACGCCGCCGCCGATTTTCGTCGGTCGACGCGCCCGTCAGTTCGTGCACCGGCCCGTGGAAACCAATCGGTCAACGGTCTGGCAGAGGCTACCGGCTCACGCCAGACCGTTGACCGTTAAGAAAGCGAGGAGGATAACACTATATCTGCAAACCAGCGGCTTCAATCGCTACTCAGGACACCCAGACCGGTGAGCGAATAAGCCTCAGTGCCATGCTCGGTCAGATCGAGACCCACTTCTTCTTCTTCTGGCGACACGCGCAGTTGTCCCATCGCCTTCAAGATCGAGAAGAGAATGAAGCAAGTGACGAACGCCCAGGCGGCAATTGTCACCGAGCCGATGATCTGGGTGGTCAGTGAGTAGCCGCCAAAAATAGCGGTGGCGATGCCGGCCCACAGACCGCCTACGCCATGCACTGGCCAGGCGCCCACCGGATCATCAATTTTGAGCTTTTCCAACAGCATCGTCGCCAGAATGACCAGGATGCCGCCGATGCCGCCGATAATCATGGACTCTACATTGGTCACTGCATCACAGTTTGCCGTGATCGCCACCAGACCCGCTAACGAACCATTCAGCGCCGAACCCAGATCGGGGCGCTTGAGCAGGAACCACGAGAGGAAGAGCGCCACGACGGCGCCTGCTCCTGCCGCCAGGGTTGTGTTGACCGCAATCAACATCACCGCGTCGGTATTGGCGGCGCCGACGAAGGCAAGCTGACTGCCCGGGTTGAAACCGTACCAGCCGATCCAGAGGATGAAAACGCCTAAACCAGCAAAGGCATAGTTGTGAGGTGCAAAGACATGCTTGGGTGCATCTTTGGCAAAGCGACCAATGCGTGGGCCAAGAACAATGGCGCCGGCCAACCCGGCGAAGCCACCCACAGCGTGCACCACCAGTGAGCCGGCAAAATCGTGGAAGCCCATCTGCGCCAGCCAACCGCCGCCCCATTGCCAGTGACCGCTAATTGGGTAGATCAGAGCGCTAATGAAGACTGTGTAGATCAAGTATGCGCTAAACTTAATGCGACCCGCCACAGCGCCAGAGACGATCGTGGCCGCCGTGGCCGCAAACGCTACCTGGAACAGGAAGTTGGCTTGCGGATTCAGCCCTTCTAGCCCAGTTCCCACTTCACTAACGCCAAAACCGCCCCAACCGACGAAGCCTGGAATGAGCTGGCTGGCGCCATACATCAGGCTAAAACCGAATGCCCAGTAAATCATGACGCCCAACGCCATGTCAATGAAGTTCTTGAACATGATGTTGACGACATTCTTGGAGGAGTTGAAGCCAAGCTCCACCAACGCAAAACCGGCCTGCATGAAGAGCACGAGCACAGCACAGAGGAAGAGCGCAAAATTGTTAACGGCGTAGGTCAGTTCGGCGGTGGACCCATCCTGAGCAAAGGCGCTTGTCGCCAGCAAACTTAACACAAGCGCAAGCGGAAGCGCGCGAACGATACGTTTGGTCATAGGTGCAAATCCTTCCTGAAACTGGACAACGGATACTGGATTGGACCGACTGTGTGTAATCCTTCACAAAGTCCGCTCACCAGGATAGGGCGGGAATGGGCATTGGACAATATGCAAAATGCACAAAAAGCAGAGCGCTGCATTTGTGGAAAACAGACGGGTAGCAAGAATAGCGCAGTTTATTGCTTTGGTTTATTGTGCATCTGGCATAACGGGCACTCTGTAACGCCCGGTTTCAGCACCTGTATAGCATGATGTGCGCCCGCTGGCGAAAAATTGTACAATCCCCCTCAAGGAGAGAATATTTATGTTGTCTGTCAAGCCATCGGTGCACATCGGCGCTTCATCCTGGCTCTTCGACGCCTGGCGCGGCGTCTTCTATCCCGACAAATTGCCCAAAAGCCAATATCTTGCCTTTTACGTTAGCCAGTTCGATACGGTTGAAGTGAACACCAGCTTCTACGCCATCCCCACGCCGGCGACGTTGCTAACCTGGGTGGAGAGTGCGCCGCCTGGCTTTACCTATACATTGAAATTTCCGCGCATCATCACCCACGAGCGCCGGTTGGTGGATTGCGAAGGTGTAACGCGCACTTTTCTCGACAGCCTGCGTGCATTAGGCGGCGCCTGTGGCCCTGCGTTCTTGCAGTTCCCGCCCGATTTTACGCGTAAAGCGCATGGCCGCGCGCTGGCAACCTATCTCGACTGGCTGGCGGATGAAGCGCACGATCTGCGGCTGGCCGTGGAAGTACGTTCCGCCGACCTGATGACGCCAGCCTTTGCCGCCTTTCTGGCCGAACGCAACTTTGCCCTGGCGTTGGTTGACCGCGCACAAACGCCCGATCTCTTTGAGGTGTGGTGGGAACAGGTTGCAACCGGCGCCGGTCCTGACTTTGCCTTCATTCGCTGGATCGGCGACGACCGCCATGGCCCGCAGGGCGACCGTGATCTGCAAGTTTTGCGTGATGTTGAACTGGCGCAGTGGACTGAACGCATTCTCCGATTGACAGCGCAAGGCAGGTGTGTCTTTGGCTATATGCACAATCCATACGAAGGTCACGCTCCGGCCAGTGTGCGTCGGCTCAAGGCTCTGCTGGCAACGCACATTGAACTACCGTCGTGGCCGCTTGCCACATCGCCCGGTCAACTTAGCTTGCTGTAGTGCATTGGCATCAAAACCATGAAGTATAGCCCCCTGATTTTTTGAGGTTGACAACCAACGCCATCTTGTGTTAGTATCCTGCACATCCGTTCATATAATTGACATATGTGCATGAGTTTGCGACGACAGGCGCTGTTGAGGATTTTTGCGTCAAGCGCCTGTAGAGAGCACGACCGGTCATCATCAATTCATGTAATCAATTGAGGTGAGCTATGCCAAACCCCTTGGAGCGCTTTGCTGTGCAGGGTAAGCGCGCCCTGGTGACAGGTGGTTCGAAAGGCATCGGCGCCGAGGCGGCGATCGTGCTGGCGCAGGCTGGCGCTGACGTTGCCATTGCCGGGCGCGATCACGCAGGCTTGCAAGCCACGGCCGCACAGATTGAAGCGGCCGGGCGTCGCTGCGTAATCATTGAAGCCGACATGCGCACACAGGAAGGCCCTTTGCACACTGCCCAGGCTGCGCTCGACGCCTTCGGCACGGTGGACATCCTGGTCAACAACGCCGGCATCGCGCGCATTGCGCCGATCCTCGATTCGCCCTTGGCGGACTGGGAAGAGACCATCGCCGTCAACCTGCGCGCCCCCTATCTCCTGGCGCAGGCGCTGGCGCCCAAGATGATCGAGCAGAAGCACGGCAAAATCATCAACGTCTCGTCGCAGGCGGGCGTTGTCGCCATCGAGGGCCACGCCTCTTATGCGGCGTCGAAGGGTGGTCTCAACATGCTCACAAAGGTGATGGCGCTGGAGTGGGGGCCGCACAACATCCAGGTCAACGCCGTGGCGCCGACCGTGATCCTGACGCCGATGGGCACCCAGGTGTGGGGCGACCCGGCAAAAGCCGCGCCGATGCTGGCAAAGATTCCGCTGCGCCGCTTTGGCCAGCCGGTGGAAGTCGCCGACCTGATCCTCTTCCTGGCGTCGTCGGCGTCCGACTTGATCACGGGCGAGACGATCTTGATTGACGGTGGGTATACGGCGATTTAGGATGTTACGTGTTACGTGTTGCGTGTTACGTGGTGCGTGGTGCATGTGCGAGATTTGTGATATGCCAGCAAACCTACGGGAAAAACGCAATACGCAACACGCAACACATACCACAGTGATCTTCGCGACGCTGTCATCCATTAGCGTCGCAGGACGATAGAAGGTTGACAACCCAATTCACAGGAGGACCCAACATGTCTGAGAATCTAGGATCCAAACCGTTCTCGCGGCGTGCGCTGCTCAAGGGCATGGCCGCCATGAGCGCCGCCGCGGTCGCCGCCAATGCACTGGCAGCGTGCGCACCGACTGGGGCGCCGGCCGGCAGCGCGCCAGCAGCCAGCGGCGCCAGCCCACTGCAGGGCACAGTCGGCGATGAGATGCGCGGCAAGAGCCTGGAATTGAGCCTGGCCGTGATTGCCGGTTGGCCCCCAAGCCAGTTGCCGATCGAGATGTTCCCGGCGTTTGCCGCGATGGCGAAGGAGAAGTATGGCTACGACGTGACCGTGCGCAAGACGGAAGCGCCCTTTGCCGCGTTGTTCCAGCGTGTGGCGCCGACGCTCGCCGCCAAGTCACAAGAGTTCAACCTGATCGTCTCTGACAGCCAGTGGCTGGGCGCGCTGGCGGAGCCGGGCTGGATCGTCAAGGCGGACGATGTTTATGCGCTCAATCCGGAGCTGGACATTGAACCCTTCTCTAGCCTGGTGGTCAACACCTATCAAGTCTACCCCGATGGCTCCGGGCAGCGCTGGGGCTTCCCGCAGATGCCGGACACACAGGGCTTGTTCATCCGCAAAGACATGGTGGAAGACCCGGCTGAGCAGGCTGCCTTTGAGGCGAAGTACGGCAAGAAATTACCCACCACCTATGATGAGTTTGCTGAGTTGACGATCCAGGAATACGAACCAATCTTCGAGTTTTTCAACCGTCCTGACCAGGAGTTTTATGGCACGGCGGCGCAGTATAGCAAGGAGTACGATTTCTTCTCCTGCGCCTATCATCCCTATGTCTATGCAACTGGCGGCGACATCTGGGATCCAGCCACCGGCGACGTGGTTGGGATTCTCAATACAGACGCCAACGCGGCGCAGCTCGAATATTTCCGCTCGTTGCAGAAGTACATGCCGCCTGGCGCACCAGACTTCACGATCGGTTCGATGATCGATCTCTTCACGCAGGGCAAGGTCTTCTCGGCGTTTAACTGGCTGGCGGTCGGCTTGTTCATGATTCCGCCGGAACTGGAGGGCAAGGTGATGGCGGTGCCGCATCCGAAATTCATCTTCCCGGATGGCGAGAAGAAGGTGATCGGCGCCATGGGCTGTCTCTTATACACATCT
>DGFH01000168.1:17321-19550 GCA_002391565.1 Anaerolineales bacterium UBA3905 | reverse complement strand
CTGATCGTCACCTTCACCGACTCGCATGCACACACGCCGCCATACAACGCTGACGCAGCAGCTGCGTTCAAACGCACGATGCTCTATCGGCACATCGCCTGGGTGAACGCGCTGCGCATGCAGCTGCGCGGACAAATGGATGTCAACGCGTTGGCGCCCTATCTCGACGCCGCTGAAGTCGATGCGCTGCGTGAGGCGCCGAGCAAGCCTGGCGCGCTGTTGCTGATGCAGGGCCAGCGCATCTACGCCGCCATGGCCGCCGGGACGCTACAGGGGTTCGACAGCTTTCAGTTGGAGGGACAACTGGCGGCGCTGGCGAGTCAACAGGCGATCTGCGAACGCATCAAGCTGATGCCGGTGCCGCGCCAGTACGACTACTTCACCCGGTTGTTCGTGTGGATTTTCATCCTGTTGACGCCGCTAGCGCTGGTCGGGACGCTGGTGCGCGAGGGCGTCGGTTTCTGGCTGATGCCGCTTACGCTGGTGCTGGCCTTTGTCTTTGCCATCGTGCAGCGCACCGGCGAAGTCAACGAAGACCCTTTCGCCAACCAGATCACCGACGTGCCGCTATCTGCGCTCTGCCGGATCATCGAACGCGAGGTGCGGGCAACGCTAGGCGAAAGTGACCTGCCGCCGAAACTGGAACCGAAAGACGGCTATCTGTGGTAAGCCGTTTGCTGGAGGCGGAGATATGAACACACATTCTACAGCGAGCCTACCTGGCCCTGGTCGGTTGGAGGCGTTCAGTGACGGGGTGTTAGCGATTGTGATCACGCTGCTGGTGCTGGAACTGAAGACGCCGCATCTGGTTGCGCCGGATGACGCAAGGGAGGCGCTGACCGTCTTGGTGGCGCTCGGTCCGAAGTTCCTGAGCTACCTGCTGAGCTTCCTATTCGTGGCAGTCTTTTGGATCAACCATCACCGCTTCTTTCGCCTGGTGCAGCAGGTGGACACCGGGCTGCTCTGGCTGAACATCTTGCTGCTGCTGGCGCTGTCGTTCGTGCCTTTCCCCACCAGCATGATCGGCGAGTATCCGAACAACGCAGTCGTGTTGGCGCTCTTCGCGCTGGTGTTGATGACCGCCGGGCTGGCATTCAACCTGATGTGGCGGCATGCCCGGTCGCGCCAGTTGTATCATGCGGGCGTCAGCCCGGCTCTGGTGGCGCGCGCCACTGTGCGCGGGCTGGTGGGACCTGCGCTGTACGCTCTGGCTGCGGTGTTGGCATTCGTGCTGCCGCCAGCTGCCTGGGTGTTGTTTAGCGTCATCCCACTGTTCTACGCACTTCAGCGCCAAGGCAGCACAGTCGAGTAACCGGCAGAAAGCAAGGAGGAGCCTATATCATGACAACCTGGAAATCGTTAATCCGAATATCGGGCGATGGGCGCTTCGCCCGTCGCCCCCACAAAGAGAGAGACCCATGAAAATCGCAGTGTTGGGGGCCAAGATCATCGGTGGTGCGCTGGCGCGCAAGTGGGCGCGGGCGGGGCATGATGTGATGTTCGGCGTGCGCAACATAGACAACCCGGAGACGCAGGCGCTGGCGCAGGAACTGGCTGCGTCGGTCGCCACGGTTGCGGAGGCGATCGCCTTCGGCGAGGTGGTGGTCTTCGCCATCCCCGGCAGCGCCATGACGGAGACGATTGCAGCGCACGGTCTGGCGCTGCACGGCAAGATCGTCATCGACGCCGCCAATCGCATAAGCGACGGGGCGATGAATAGCGCGGCGGATTTTGCCGCCCACGCGCCAGGCGCGCAGATCTACCGCGCCTTCAACAGCCTCGGCTGGGAGAATTTCGAGAATCCCATATTTGGGAATCTCGAGGCTGATTTGTTCTATTGTGGGCCAGCAGGCGCCGGTCGGGACAAGGTCGAGGAATTGATCCGCGCCGTAGGGCTGCGTCCGATGTGCGTGGGCGATCTGCGCCAGGTCGGGCTGGTGGATGCGATCGGTTCACTATGGTTTGCGCTGGCGTTCGGTCAGGATATGGGGCGTCATCTGGCGTTCAAGGTGTTGACGCGTCCGTCATAGCAGCCACACATCGATGACTTTTTACTTTGTAACCGGCTGGCGAACGATGTTTTTGCTTCTCTGGCACAGCGCGGCGTGGACCGCTCAGATTGTACTGCGCACACACCTAACACTTACTGATTGCTAGGCAGAGTTTTCATATTTTCAGTGTTACGTGTTGCGTGCTACGTGTCGGAACCCCTCACGCAACACGTAATAC
>DGFH01000168.1:13705-17202 GCA_002391565.1 Anaerolineales bacterium UBA3905 | reverse complement strand
AACCCCTCACGCAACACGTAATACGCAACACGTGATACGCAACACTGCGCTCATAAAATGTCAACCTAGACATCAGTAACGCACTCGTTGACATCCCGATCGGCGCGTTGTATCATTACGTTGACTTCATCCGCCTGGCATGACAGGTTTTGTGTGCGGCAATCCCTGCGGAGGACAGCACGATGAGTGAGGCGTTTTGGTGGTACGTGCTGGCGGGCTTCTTGCTTGGCTTCAGCGTTTCCACCCTGTGGGAATGGATCTACTTTCGGCGCCGGCGCATGACGATTCGCAACCGCCACATTGCCGAGCTGGAGGCTACGGTGCGCGCCTACACGGCCGCCGCGCGCGCTCCTGGCGAGGAGAGTGCGGCGGATGACTGGGCCGAACCAACATTTCATAGCCCAGGCGTCTATTTAGAGACAGAGGAGACGCCATCGGCCCCGCCGCCCGCTCAGGCTTCACCGCCTCCGCAAACCATGCCGCCGGTCAATCCATCCCCGGCAGCGGCCACGGCTGTGACGACATCTATCCTCAACAGCGTACAAGCAGCGACGTCACAGCCCGCCAACGCTACCCCTGCTGTTCCCACCACCCACGCCACCACGGCTACTGTGGGTTTTCAATCGCTCTCTGTGCCGCAGCCGTTGCCAGCTGCGCACACGGTGACGCGTCAGGATGCAGCGTCCCCTGATGACGCACGGCGTGTGGAGGATGCGGCGGCTGTCACAGGCGCAGTAGCGGTTATGCCGCGCCTGGACGAAAACGCAACCAAAGCCGCAACAAAGGCAGATGCAGCGTCATCTGTGGAGACGCGCACAGCGGCGCCTGCCCCGATCTATGTCAACGGAGGCAAATCCACACCACTGCCTGCCCCGGTGCAGGGCAATGAAGCCGGCGCCGGGCCTGGCAGCCGCGTGATCACCAGCACCGAGATTGGTGTGATCGTCTCGTCGATCAATGAGTTGATCGGCGCTGTCAGCCCGGAGCCGAAAGAAACCCCCGCCGTTGTCACCCCAACCGAAACGCCAACAGTTCCTGATGCCAGCGCTGATTTCTATGTCACCCGCATCAATGGGCGCACGGAATATGTGCTGGTGCGAATCGTGCAGTCCTTTGTGCACTTTATTCGTCAGTTGCGCGAAATTTTTACCGGCGCAGAGGCGCCGCGCCCACAGGTTCATCCGGCGCCGCCCGCGCCGCCAGGTGATGACCTGACGCGCATCGCTGGCCTGGGCGCTGAGCAGGCGGCGCGCCTGCGCATGGCTGGGGTGACGACCTATGCGCGGCTGGCGGAACTTTCCCCGGATGAACTGCGCATGATCACGCTCACACCGGATAACGCCGCGTTTGACCCCGGCGCATGGCAAGCGCAGGCGCGGCAACTGCACGGGATGCAGCCAGAGGGAGGACGCGCATGAGCGACAATCCCTTCCGTCGCCGTCCGTATGTCGAGCTTGGCATCGACAGTTGGAAGGTGACTGTCCTGGCGCTTGGCTTTGTGGCGTTAGTTCTCTGGCTGCTGATGCGCTGAAGTGTGGTTCTATCCGGCTTCGGCAAGATAATCGGCGCGCATCTTCTCCAGCCGCGCCATGCTGCGGGCAAACCCACCTTCGCGGTTGCGGGCATGCCAGATCGCGGCGAACTCCGGTAATAGCTTATCCGCCTCTTGCAACAGCCACTGGCGGAGGGGGTCGCTGCCCGCGTTGCGTTCCAGCCCCAACGCCCAGATCGCCCGCCAGCAGGCATGACGCAACATATTGGCGGCCCAGGTGAATTCGCGCTTGATCAAGTCTGCGTCAGCGCACTGCATGTCGGCATGGGGCAGGTTCCCCATCAGGCCATCAATGGCGTCGAGCACGGCGCGCAAGCGTGGCGCCGGGTCGGCGACTTCGTTGCTGCGCAGCCACTCAATGAGGGTGGCCGGCGGACTTTGCAGCACGCGAAAGAGCACGCTGGCATTGTGGAGCGAAATGCCGGTCAGCCGATAGATATCACCTAGCTCGTAAGCCAGCCGCCCCATGATGCCGGTGGCGTCACGGAAGGCAAAGCGGCTGAGGGCATCAGGGATCGGCAGTGGACAGTTGGCATCGAACGCCCAACTGTAGGCAGCGCCGACAGCCAGGCCAAGATAACTGGCGGACAGAGGCTGCCAGTGGCCGTTGTCACCCCAATCCGTATTAAGCAGGCCAATGGCGCCGTGTTTCAGTCCGTTGCGTGCGGCGTTGCGCATATTTTCGATGGCATTTGTCGTGCGTCCCACCAGCGAATTCCAGGTTGAGGTGCCAGGGCAGACGTAGAAGGGGATGCCGGAGGCGGCAAACAGTGCACCGTGCTCGTCGAAGGGATGATCCGCCTCATATCCCCATTCCAGGGCGATGGCATCGCGCGGCAACTCGCGCACTAGCTCCGGGTAATGGGTGATGACATCACCCCAGAATTGCATTGTATAGCCACGCGCCCGGACCTCACGGTGAATCTGTTTTACGAAATCGACATAAAGCCGGCCAATGCCCACCTCCTCGGCGCGCGCCTTGCTCCGCACCTTCCCCAGGTCGACGGTCTCATCACAGCCGACGTTGAACTGGCGGCTGCTGAAGTTGGGGAGCAGTTCGTCGTAAAGGGTGCGCAGAAAGCGGAGACTTTCCTCCGTTGGTTGCAGGCTGAAGGCAGGGCGGAAGCCCCAGACCGTATCGCAGCCTTCCGGCGCCTCGGCAAGGTGGTTGTACTCTGGCCGCGTCAACCAGTTGGTCAGATGGCCGAAGGAGTTTTGATTGGGCACCAGCTCAATGAAGCGCTCCCGACAGAAGCGATCCAGGGCGGCGATCTCCTCGGCGGTGAAAGGCGACGCATCCTGCCACACGGTCGGGTGTTGACGATAGGCGTACATGTGCTCGAAGTAGAGTTGAAGCTGATTGATCTTCCAGGTGGCAAGCATCTCCACGAGCGCAAAGAGCGTCGGCATGGTGGGCGCCTTGTCGCGGCTCACGTCGAGCATCAGGCCGCGATTGGGGAAGTCCGGCCAGTCGGTGCAGCGTACATTGGGCAACTGGCGCCCACACTGGAGCAGCAACTGCCGCGCCGTCTGCACGCCGTAGAAAAGTCCCGCCGCCGTCGATGCCACGATGGTGATCCGCCCGTTGGCGACGGTGAGCTGGTACCCTTGTGGGTGCTGCGTGCTGTTGGGCGTGAGGCTGAGCACGGCGCAAATCTGGTCGGCGGGGACGCTTGTTCCGCCGACGATCTCCCAGTGCAGCCCCGGAAGTGCGTTGGCCGTCGCCTGCAACTGTTGCGCCGCCAGCAGGTTTTCTTGCAGCGAGGGAGTTTCCAGACAGATGACACCGGTTGCCGGGATGTCATAACTGTCGTCAGATACGGTGATCTGCCGGGGCGTGGGCAAAAAGATAAGATCACAGAGCATCGTACGTCTCCTTGCAGCGATTTAAATCGCAACAGTAGAGTCCGTATGAAGAGCGCCAACTTTGACGCCAGGTCGCGGC
>DGFH01000168.1:10625-13564 GCA_002391565.1 Anaerolineales bacterium UBA3905 | reverse complement strand
GGCGTCAGTTGATCCGCTGCCACCAGGCGCGGATGAAAGCGGCGCCAGCGCGTTCGTAGAACTCGACGCGGATCGTGTGGTTGCCACCGCCAACGCGACGGAAAACGTTGCTCGGCTCCTTGAAGCCATCCCACCAGGCGTCGACTACCAGCAGGTTGTCGATGTAAATGCGCACGCCATCGTCGGCGCGGGCGAAGAACTGGTAATCGCCTGCGTCGAAGAAGAAGACACCCTCGAAGCGCGCCGAGAAATAATCGATGTTGACGTTGGGCGCCGGTGAACCGTAGCCCCAATCCAGGTCAAGCGGATAGACGCCGCGCGGCACGTACTGCAAGAAGACAGGGCCGCCGGCCAGATCGGTGTTGTTGAAATACTGCGCCAGCCATTGATTTTGTGGCACTGACCAGGAACCGGGCGAGGGCGTCGGAATTTGCGGTTGCGGCGGCGCACTGGGGACAAAGCTCAGTTGCAGGGCGGCCAGGCCAGTGTCCTCGAAGTACTCGACGACATAGGTATGCGGCGCACCATCGATATAGCGAAGCGTGCTGACCTGACGGAAGGCGCCGACGCGCCAGTCGTTGAGGATGAGTTGGCCGTCGATGAAAAGGCGGGCGCCGTCGTCCATGCCGAGGGTGATCTGGTAATAGCCGGGAGTGAGCGCCATCGTGCGTTGAAAGCGCGCCGAGAAGTAATCGACGGGCACGTTGGGGCCGGGGCTGCCATAACCCCAGTTGAAGTTGATATCCGGCACGGTTTGCACCAGGACGGGACTACCCTGCAGGTCGCGGTTGGCGAAATACATGGCGCTCCAGCCACTAACAGGCGGCGGCGGCGTAGGCGTCGGTTGCGCGGGCGGCGGGCCAGAGACAGTGTATAGGGGCACGCTGTTAGGGTCGCCAACAATGTTCACCAGATCGGGCGAGACCCACCCGGTCACACCATTAGGGCATTGCAGCAACCACCAACCACTGAAGGTGTCGCGCCCGATGACGGGACAATTCTGCCCGTAGGCGAGCACGCCAACGACCGGATACATGGTGGATGGCCCCGATCTCACGTTGACGCCATCCAATCGGGCGACGGCAATGACGCCGCCAGACTGAGCGGTTGGCGCCGCCTGCACGCTCACACCGGTCAGAACAACCCATAGCAAGGTTGCCAGCAAGCCAGCAAACAGGCGCAGAGTGAGGCGATTGCGGAAATGTCTCATCGTGATTGCCACCTTGGTTGAGGACTTGGCTGCGCTGTTGTTGGGCGGTGAAACCGGGCGCTTTGCCCCAGATAGACGCCTGAGCAGCAATGTCCTGATCGGTTTCGATTGCGCATTGCCATTATACGGGAGAAATCATAGGAGAGCAATTGGCGATCTGGCGCTTCAGCCCATGTTTTCCTTGCCTGTCAGCAATGTCTGAAGCCGATCAAGCGGCAGCGCGTGTGCTGTGCGACCATGCTGACCAACCATCGTCTCCGCCGCCGTGAGGCTGTTCAGAATCGACTCCTCCACGGCCTCGACGGTGGCGTAGAAGAGTGGGTTCATCTGGCGATTAGGGAGGTAGTGGATCGGCGAAGGCTTGCGGGCATCGTAGGGGATGTGGTTGCCGGTGGCAAAGGCCAGGAAGATGTCGCCGCTGCCATTATGACCGACGCCGCCCACGCGTCCTAAGCCGATGGTGGCGCGCTGCGCCAGCCGACGACACTGATAGGGCAGCAACGGCGCATCGGTGGCAACTACGATAATGATCGAGCCGGCGCCGCGCGAGACTTCCCAGGGCAGCGGCGTCACTTCGGCGTTGAGCACGCGTCCCACCGGCGCTCCATCAACGCGCAGGTCGCAACGGTCGCCATAGTTCGACTGCACAAGCACGCCCACTGTGTAGCGTTCGCCGGCGATTTCCACCACACGCGACGCTGTGCCGATGCCCCCTTGAAATCATGGCAGATCATGCCTGTGCCGCCGCCGACGTTCCCCTCCGCCACCGGGCCAGGCGCGGCTGCATCCAGCGCCGCAAAGACGTGATCATGTGTGATATGAAAGCCGTTGATGTCGTTGAGCCAGCCGTCGTAGGTTTCGGCCACAACTGGCAGCAGCCAGGCTGCATCGGGGTGATGGCGCGCCTCGTAGTCGACCAGCGCATCGCGCACGACGCCGACCTGATGGGTGTTGGTGATGGCGATGGGGGTGCCAAGCTGCCCCGACTCCTCCAGCCAGAGCAGGCCGGTCATCTCGCCATTGCCGTTGAAGGAATGGTAGCCAGCGAAACATTGATCTCGATAGATTTCGCCGTAGCGTGGCCGGATCACGGTGACGCCGGTGCGGGCGATGCGTGGCTGGTCGTAGATCAGCGTCGTGTGGCCGACCCAGACGCCGGGAACATCGGTGATGGTATTGTGTGGGCCGGTTGGCAGCTCGCCAATCACAACGCCCAGGTCGCGCAGTCGTGCACGTGTCATGGTGAGCACCTCGTGTTGCGGGTTGTATTGCGAGTTATGTTACGTGTTGCGTGTCGCGTATTCAGTGTTGCATATGATTACGCCCGCCTGTCGCATCGCCTCTGGCGCCTCGCCATCTGTGAATTTCTCACGTGGCGCGCGGCGGTGACGCTATGGCGGTGTTGAAATCCGTCATCAGGGTTGGCCCATCGAGTTCGACTTCGGCTACAGCGGCAAAACCGAGTTGACGCCAGGCGGCAAAGTCGGCGGTCGGTAGACCCAACAAATACGCCCGATAAAGCGAAAGCACCAGCCCATGACCGACCAACGCAGTTGTGGGTGCGTTGGGCTGCAGGTGCGCGTGCAGACCGTCCAGAAAGCGTTGCAACGCGTGGGCGGCCGGCTCCCAGCCACACACGGCCCGGTGCGGCGCTGCAAAAAATGCCTGCACGTGCGCAGCATAATTCTCCACCCAGCCGGGGCGCTGCACCTCGTCGAACCGATTGTCC
>DGFH01000168.1:10006-10433 GCA_002391565.1 Anaerolineales bacterium UBA3905 | reverse complement strand
TCCACCGTGACCGGGATGGGCCGGCGCGCCAGGAGCGGTGCAACGGTCAGGTGCGTTTTGATCTGGCTGCTAACCAGGACGTGTTCCACATTGCCCCAGAATGTCATTTCAGTTAAAGCTGCTGCCTGCGCCTGTCCAGTCAGAGAAAGTTGCCAATGCACTGCATCCACTGCCGGGGCGATTTGTGTGTGCGCATGAGTGATCAGATACAGGCGCGTCATGGAGACGTCTTTACAGACTCCGGCAGCAGATTGGCGACCATGGTGATGAAGTTGCTCAGGATGCGCAGCCCAACGGTATGGCTTTTCTCTGGGTGGGGCTGGATGCCCCAGGCGTTGCGATAGCGCACCAGGCTGGGATAGTCGATGCCGTAGTCGGTCGTCGCCAGCACGGCGTCGGGTGCGGCGGCGTCGCAATAGTAGCTGTG
>DGFH01000168.1:8110-9788 GCA_002391565.1 Anaerolineales bacterium UBA3905 | reverse complement strand
CGACGAGCGGGTCGCGGCGGCGGATGGTCAGCGTGTTCCAGCCGATCTGCGGCACACGCAGGCTGCGGCCAGGGTGCGTCGGGTCGGGCATGGCGTCGGGGAAACGGCGGACGGCGCCGGGGATCAGGTGCAGCCCCTCGTGTTCGCCCATCTCCTCGCTCGTATCGAAGAGGAGTTGCATCCCGACGCAGATGCCCAGCAATGGCAGCCCACTTTCCACGGCATCGAGCAACGGGCGTTCGAAGCCTTGACGGCGCAAATTGTTGACGCTGTCGCCAAAGGCGCCTTGTCCAGGCAGCACGATGGCGCGCCAGCGCGTAAAATCGGTCGGTCGGGCGACGATGTCCACAGGAATGCCCAACGGCGCGGCGACGCTCTCGAATGCCTTGTAAACGCTGCGCAGGTTGCCAACGCCGTAATCGATAATCGCGATCATGATGTTTGCCCTCTTGCCTGCAGAGCTTTAAGCCGGCTCATCATCCGGCATGGTGATGGTCAGGTTGCGTACAATCGGCGGGGGGTAACGTTTGTGGGCAATCGCCAGCGTCACCTCGCGGATTTGCTGTTCGGCGTGCTCTGCCTCGATAGGCGACAACAGACCCTGGGCGACTGCCTGTTCAAATTCGGCTTCGTTGAGCACGGTCACGTGCGCATCGTCCGTGATCCATAAGCCGAGCAGCAGATTCATCGCGCTGAAGCCACGTCCTCTGTGGGGCACAGCCATGCCGATGCGCGCGTACATGCCGATCGGCTGACCATGATCGTCGAAGTACTTTTCCAGGATGTGCTCGCCATTCGCCAGCCAGAAGCGAAACCAGATGTAACCCGGCGCACCGACCACATGTTGTCCAATACGATATATCGGTGCGGCCAGGGCGCATGTAGCGCGCTCCACCAACATATCGCTCAGCCACTCGGCGCGATAGTCGGTCAATTCTGGTTGGCGGCTCCACTCACCGCTGGCAATGGTTGCAAGAGGTTTGTTCATACAGGCGTCACTCATCACTTGTCACTCGTCAGGCGTCCCTCGTCAGTGCTTGATAGGCGCCAGAGTGACGAATGACGCCTGACGGGTGACGTATCACTGTCAATACTTCCGCACGATCGACCGATAGGCGAGTGGCTCGCGATACTGGATGAGCTGACGATCTTCACGCACCAGGCGCACCTGGTCGAGATCGATGGTGGCGACGGCATAGCCTTCAATAGGCTGATCCAGCACGGTGTACACCTCCCCCGACGGTCCGACAAGCAGACTATCGCCCATGAAACGCATGGTTGGCTCTTCGCCCACCCGGTTGGCCGCCGCCATGAAGATCGAGTTCTCGCAGGCGCGGCTGATCAAATGCGCGCGCCAGGATTCGGCGTACTGCTGTTCCCAGTTGGCGCTGACCGTCACCAGCTCGGCGCCGTCGAGCGTCAGGCTGCGCGCCGTCTCCGGGAAAGCCAGGTCGCTGCCGATGGAAAGGCCAAAGCGCCCCCACTCGGCGTCGATGATCTGGAAGCGGAAGCCATTGCGATAGACCTGGCGTTCCTCGCCCAACAGGTGCACTTTACGATAGTCGGCCACGACGTCCCCTTCCGGCCCCAGGCAAACCACACCGTTGTACAGGATGCTCTCGACCTTCTCTTTGATCACCATGCCGAAGACGACGTAGACGTTGAACTCGTTGGCGCG
>DGFH01000168.1:0-7837 GCA_002391565.1 Anaerolineales bacterium UBA3905 | reverse complement strand
TTCGGGAAAGACGATCAGATCGGTGCGCTGCTCGGTGCAGATTTTCTCGATAAAGTCGCCCATTTTGCGCAAGTTGGCTTCGGGATTGGCTAACTCCGGCGCCATCTGCACCAGGGCGACCGTGACTTCGCGTGGCATAAATCGAACTCCTGACTCGGTGATGTTGCTGGTTACTCTGGGCGAGGGGCGAGGAGCGGGGGGCGCACGCCGCCACGCAGATTCGACACCCTGGCGCACGCTCGCTGGCGCGTCTGTCTCTTGCGGAAACAAGCCTACGGCAGCAGAGCCATGATTTCGAGATAATAGCACAGGATGCAAAATTCACCACTTCCCGCACGTTACGATAAAATGCTTGCGGTCTTGCGGCGATGGATGATGGAAAAATTTTTGGATAAGGATCATGGATAAACTCAGACATTGGTTCAGTCGAGCCTGGCTGGTGCTGATGGTGGCAGGCGTGGTTATTCTGCTCGATCAGTGGACGAAAACATGGGTGCGTCAAACCATTCCTGATTACACAGCGATGGCGCCCATCCCGGCCCTGGGCGAATATTTCGTTTTTGAGCACGTTCACAACTACGGCGCCGCCTTTGGCATGTTTCAGGGGCAGGGCAATTTCTTCATCATCGTGGCTGTTGTGGTCGTCGTGGGCGTGCTGGCGTATGTGCGTTATCTGCCCACCAAAGATTGGTTCGTGCGCGTGCTACTCGGTCTGATGTTGGGCGGCGCCGTTGGCAACGTGATCGACCGCATCAACCTGGGGTATGTCACCGACTTTGTGAAAATGGGCATCCCCGGCGTCTATTACTGGCCCAACTACAACATCGCCGACAG
Organism: Anaerolineales bacterium UBA3905; assembly: GCA_002391565.1. Lineage (GTDB taxonomy): Bacteria > Chloroflexota > Anaerolineae > Caldilineales > Caldilineaceae > Caldilinea. The sequence continues at coordinate 7,003 of DGFH01000168.1, read as the reverse complement.
CGCCATCGTCCTTGGCGTGATCGGTCTGGGCATCTACGTGGTCATCGACGACATTCGCAAGAGCCGCCGGCAAAAAGCGGCGCAAGCAATTGAACGCGGATGAAGGGCGAGGCGCAAGGGGCGCAGGTCGACGCGACCGCCGTCGTTGCAACAACCGCGTCAAAGCAGGACAGCGCCCTACTGACTTTTCTGGTTGAAGCCGATGTCGCCGGTCAACGTCTCGATCGCTGGCTGGCCGACCGCCTGCCCGATCGCAGCCGCACCGAGGTGCAGCGCTGGATTCATGACGGGTTGGTGCGCATTGACGGCGCCAACGTGCGCGCCGGTCAGCGCACCGAAGCCGGACAGACGATCACGGTGACGCTGCCGCCGCCGGCCGCGCCAGCTACGCTGGACCCGGAAGCTATTGACCTTGCCATCATCTACGAAGACGATGACTTGCTGGTGATCGACAAACCTGCCGGCATGGTCGTGCATCCGTCGCCCGGTCACGAGAGGGGCACGTTAGTGCACGCCGTGCTGCATCATTGCCCGCAATTGGCAGGGGTCGGCGGCGAACAGCGTCCGGGCATCGTCCACCGGCTGGACAAAGAGACCTCCGGGCTGATCGTGGTCGCCAAGCACGACCAGGCGCTGCGGTATCTGCAGGCGCAATTCAAGGCGCGCACTGTCTACAAACAATACCTGGCGCTCGTCGAGGGACGGATGACGCCTCCGCGCGGACGCATCAACGCGCCGATCGGGCGCAACCCCGCTGACCACAAGCGCCAGATGATCCTGCCCCCCGACGCCGTCACGGGCGAATCCGCCGGGCGCGAAGCCGTGACCGACTACGAGGTGCTTGCCGTCTACGCCACGCCGCTGCGCGGGGCAGGCAACGCCCTCGCCACCTTCTCACTCGTCAGCGCCGAGCTGCACACCGGACGCACCCATCAGATTCGCGTCCACTTTGCATGGCGGCAGCATCCGGTTGTAGGCGACACGCTCTATGGTTTCAAGCGCCAACGCATTGCGCTCGATCGTCACTTTTTACATGCGCATCGGCTGCGGCTGCGTTTGCCTGGCGATGGGGAAGAACATGAATTTGTGGCGGAATTGCCGGCAGAGTTGCAGGCGGTGCTAGAGCAGTTGGAACCGGTGTGAAGGGCAGGTCGTGCATAGCCTCTTGCGCTTTGCCTCTTTCCGCATAGATCATCTCTTGCAGACCTTGCGCCACTGATCATTTAGATCGCTCACCACAAAACCCGCCGCTGGATAGAGTGCAGTGCTGGCGGCATTCCCACCTGCCGCATAGACATGCGCTGACGTTGCGCCCAACTCCTGCAGCAGCCGCATCCCATGCTGCAATACTGCCTTCGCCAGCCCCAGCCGTCGATAGTCCTGATGCGTTCCCACCGGCTCAAAGACGCCAAAACGATTCACTGCGTCATACCAGACAATGCAGCAGGCGGCGGGTGCACCATCCGGCGCAATGACCAGCAGGTCGAGCGTCTGGCGATAGGTGGGCGACGCCATGGCGCGGCGATGTTTTTCCACCGTCATGCGCGAGGGATGAAAGGCGGAACGATGCACATCGACGCGCGCTTCAATCTCCGGCTCACCGCGGAAGGAACGAAGCATGAAGCCCGGCGGCAGGTCAGGCGCCGGGATGGGGCGCGTCAGGTCTGCAGTGTGAAAGATGAGATGCGTTGCTGTGCGAATGTAGCCCAACGCTTCCAGTTGCCTTGTTCGCAGAGTGTCTTGTGTCATTGCCCAGGTTGTGACGGTCATCTCTCCGGCGGCGTCGGCAGCGGCCAGATGCGCCTCCACCCATGCCAGCATCACCGCCTCGATCTCCCGATGCGCCGGATGGACGAGCAGGTCGGCGTTGTTGTCGTTCGGCCAGATAAAGCCGGCCAGTGCACCGTCCACGAACCAGAGCGGCGCATGGTGGATATGCGCGGGGTCGGCGTGGATCGACCGCCACCAGTCCAGGTCGCCGATGGTGCAGTAGGCGCGCAACACCGGGTCGGCGCCCGCCGCGATCAGCAGGTCGCGCATGGCGGCGTAGTCAGCTTCGGATTGGAACAGCCGTTGGGTAAAGTTGCGGGATAGGATAGAGATCTTCCTTGATTTATAGGGCGTCGTTGCTGTGCCAGTGCGCTCAACGGCTCGGGAACGCAATATGCAACCAGGACGCTGGCGTCGAGATAGCGTCTATGCCCCTTCACCCGCCGAACTCCGCCGCCAGCGCTGTGTGCATTACCTCGATTGACGGCTCGTAGCCTGTCCACATCTTGAAAGCGATGGCGCCCTGGTAGACCAGCATCCCCAGTCCGTCGAGGGTGGTGGCGCCCCGTTCGGCGGCGCGGCGCAGGAAGGGCGTGCGCGGCGGGTTGGGGATCACGTCGCAGACGACCATGCCCGGCGTGATGCTGTCGAAGTCGATGTCGGGCGCGTCCTCGACATTCGGGAAAAGCCCAATCGAGGTGGCGTTGATCAGCAGGTCGACGCCGTCGGGCACGCGATACGCCCCCGCCCAGGCGACGAACTCCGCGTGCGCTGGCGTCTTCTCGTTGAGCAGGCGCACGAGCGTCTCCCCGCGCCCATGGCTGCGGTTGACGACCGTGATTTGCCGCGCGCCAGCCAGCGCCAGTTCCACAGCGATGGCGCGCGCTGCGCCACCCGCACCCAGGATGACCGCGTGCGTCCCCGCAGCGTCGATGTCGGCGTCGTCGCCCAGGGCGCGCATGAAGCCCTTGCCGTCGGTGTTCTCGCCGATCAGCCGGTCGCCCTCGCGCCGCACGGTGTTGACCGCACCGATCACCTGGGCGCTGGGCGCAATCTCGTCGAGATACTGGAGCACGGCCACCTTGTGCGGGATGGTGCAGTTGACGCCGCGAAAGTTGTTCATGGCGCGCATGCCCAGCACGGCGTTGCCCAGATTTTCCGCCGTCACCTCAAAGTTGAGGTAGCGCCAGTTCAGCCCCAGCGCCTGGAACGCGGCGTTCTGCATCACGCCGGTCGGGTTCTCCGCCACCGGAAAGCCAAAGACGCCGGTGATGTTTTCCATGTAGTTTGGTTCAGCCATGGTGCGATTCTCCTTGATTCGGTCAATCGACCGCGGATGCGGCGGATTGTGCGGATTTGTGCGGATCGTTGTGTTCAGAGCTGATCCGCGCCGATCCGCCGCATCCGCGCCATCTGCAGTCTAGTGCTGTTCATTTTGTCAAATTACATCCGCCGACGTCGCGCTCATGCGCCGGGCCGCTTGCACGACGCCCGCCAGAAAGATCGACCGCAGCGGCGTGATCGCGCGCAGCGCCTGAGCTAGCGGCAGCTTCTCGACCACCTGCACGACGCGTGCCAGCGCCTGCGCGCCCAGCCCCTCCACATTGTCGAAGAGCAGGTCGCCAAGCTTGCCGCGCTCGACCGCCATCGTCACTACGCGCTCGAAGGTGGTTTCGGGCGGCAGCACGCGCTGCGCCCGCCGTTGCATGGTCAGCGCGCCCTTGCTGCACTGGCTGTAGCAGACGCCGCAGCCCAGGCAGAGCTTTTCGTCGCGCACGACCCAGCCGCGACGTTTGCCGTTTTTCTCGCCGACGACCAGCTTGAGCGCGCCCACCGGACACGCCTTGACGCACTTGCTGCAGCCGGTGCAACGTTCCGGGTCGATGCTGGCGATGTAGTTCGAGGTGACGATGGCGTTGGTCAGCTCATAGCGGCGGATGGCGCTCATCATGCCGCAGCAGCAGCCACAGCAGTTGCAGATGTAGCTGACATTGCGCCGCACGTTGTCGCCGGTTTGCGCCAGCCCGGCTTCCTTCGCCTGCTCCAGGATTGCCATCGCCTCGCTGCCGCTGATGCGTTCGGCGATGCCGCGCCGCGCCAGCGTCTCCGCCGCGCCGCCCAGGGTCAGGCAGGTGCGCTGTGGCCGCTCACACTCTCGTCCCAGATGCGCGGCGTGATGGCGACACGCACAGAGCGACACGGCATGGGCGCGCGCCGAGGTCACGATCTGGCTGGCGCGCTCCCAATCGAGCACTTCGGTGTGATCACCGTCAGGCAACGCCTCCTCGCGCACCAGCGCCCGCCCGATCTGGTTCTGACCGGCAAAGACGGCGCGCGCAAAGGCTTCATTCTCGAACATGTACTGCTCGAAAAGCTCGGAGAGTTCGTGCATCGGCGCGTCAGGACGCACGCGCATGAAGGTGAACTCGAAGAAGCCAATCACCACCGGCGCCAGGGCGACATAGCGCTCGCCCTCATGCTCGGCGTCGAAGACCAGCCCACGCTCCGCCATCGTTGTGATCATGGCGTCGAGCGCGGCGATTTCCATGCCGACCTTGCGCGCCAGTTTTGGCAGCGGGATGAAGCCGGTCGGGATGGCGCACGCCAGCGCCGCCTCTTCCGGTTTGAAGAGAAGACGCAAAATCCGCTGCAACGCCGGCGAGTCGGGCGCACCTGTCACCTGCCGATCCAGCCGCTGCTGCAATAGCCGATAGGTCTTGGGGTGGTTGACAACATGACCCATGTGCGCCCCCTGAAAAAGACTGATGGAACGCGGATAACGCGGATGCGGCGGATTATCGCGGATTCTTCAAATCGGATTTAATCCGCGTTGATCCGTCCAATCCACGTTATCCGCGTTCTATTCCTATCCAACAATCGTCTCGATCTTGTTTTCCATCGCCCGCGCCTCGTCGACCGTCAGCACGCCGGCGATCATCGAGCAGTGGTAGGTCGCGCCCGCTCCAAGCGTCTTGACGTTGCCCTTTGCCTTTTCCGCCGTGTAGCCTTCCGGTTCGGCAGTGGAGGGGAGCACCATGCCCAGCGCGTCCTGGTCGGGCGTGCGGCAGATCCAGCGCACGCCTTTGTCGAGTTCGCTGGGGCGATGGGCGATGTAGTCGGCGCTGCCGTCGGGATGCACCTGCATCGTGTGCGCCCAGCCGTCGCCATCGGCCAGATAGTCGATGAAGAAGACCACCTCTGGGTCGAACGCCAGCCCCGGCTTCAAGACATTATGTTTCTCTGGGTGTTCGCTCAACTCTTTGAGGAAGGCGGCGAAATCGGGCCCCGGGCGCACGTGGGACGGGATGCTGGTGCGCACGCGTGCGGTGGCGGGTGTGCAGTGCGCGCTGTAGACCAGCTTGCCGTTGTCGACCGGGCGGAAGTTGGCGTGCGCCATGTACATATATTCCATCGGCGTGCGCTTGAGGTTGGTGATGTCCAGGTCGATGGTGAAGAGCGACGACCCGGCGTAGAGCTTGACCAGCGGCTCCGCCTGGTAGTTGAAGCTGAAGGCGACCGTGTGCTGATAGACGCCGCCCAGCCCGATGTAGCTGCCACGCTCGTCCTTGCCGACGACCAGGAAGGCGCGTTTGTAGGGCGCGTTGGGCAGCTCGCCGTGCAGGGGATGGGTGTCACCCGCCGCCGGCACACCCATCGCCGTGAAACCGCAGTGGAGCAGAAAGCCGCCGTAGGTTTCCAGGTAGTTGCGCGTGGCGCGCGGCTGGTCGAACATCGAGCGCATGGTGATGTTGCGCCCGCGGAAGCTGGCCGACCAGATTTGCTGGCCCTGGAAGGGCAACAGCACCAGCTCTCCCAGCTCGTTGCGCAGCCGGATCGCCGCCACGCCGCTCTCGAAGCGGAACGCGCTCGCCTCCAGGGTGTCGGCTTCGAGCAGCAACTGCTCGCGCTCGCTGAACATCGATTCGGTCAGATGAAAATAGGTGGTCATTGTATGTTTCGCTCCGAGAATTGATAATCGATCGGTAATCGTAGATGCGGTTCACAACCGCATTTCCCTTGTTCGCCGAGAACGTGCGGCTGCGAGCCGGGTCGGGTATCGTGAAAAGCATTTACGTAGGTCATCGCCTCCGGCGTGACATGGTTGTATGCCAGACACTGCGGCTATGAGCCGCATCTACGTTGATTGCCGGGTTATTTTGTTATTCTTCAACCATCGTTTGGGGGATGGGTCATATTCCCATCGTTGACCCATCCCCCATCCATCATACGTCGCACCTCCTTTCATCAACAAACTCACCGTAAACGATGAAACGCATCCTGGACGCCGCCATCCCGAGGGCTGTGCATTCCGAACGGGACAAAGCATTCTGTCCAGTCTACGGTTTCAACAAGGTCACTTGCAGGCGCTCGATCATCTGGCGCACGGCAGGTTGGGCGTCGGCGGGCAGCCTGTCATCCTGCGCGTAGACCGCGCCGGTCGCTACGCCCCAACACGCCACCTCGACCGCCGGCAAGCTCTGCGTCAGCGCCCAGACCAGCCCGCCCAGCAGCGCATCGCCGGCGCCGACGGCGGTGCGCACCTGCAGCGACGGCGGCGCCACATGCACGACCGTCGCGCCGTCGCTGTACACGAGTCCTGCCGCGCCCATCGACAGCGCCACCCGTTGCGCGCCGGCGGCATGAAACGCCGCCACAGCCCGCTGCGCATCCTCAACCGATGCAACCGGCTCGCCGGTCAGGTCGCGCGCCTCGACGGTGTTCGGCTTGACGAGGTCGGGACGCGCTGTGCAGCCGTGCCGCAACGCCGCGCCGCTGCTGTCCAGGACTGCCAACGCACCGGCGGCATGGATCAGGCTGATCAACTCCGCGTAGAAAGCGGCGTCCAACCCCGGCGCCAGGCTGCCGGTCAGCACCCACAGATCGCCCGACGCCAGATGACGGCGCACACTCGCCAGGAACGCCTCCTGTGCGGCGGGCGGCGCGGGCGCGCCCGCTTGGTTCACCTTGATGTGCCGCCCCGTGCGCTGATCGACGATCATGACGTTGGTGCGCGTCTCGTCATCGACCGTCACGAAGTCGGTGGGGATACCCTCCGCCTCCAGCCCGGCGCGGATCGCCATGCCCGCGTAGCCGCCGACAAAGCCCATCGCCACGCTGGCGCCGCCCAGCCGCTGCACCGCGCGCGAGACATTGAAGCCCTTGCCCGCCCACACGCGGCGCACCGCCGTCGCCCGCAGCACGTCATCGAAGATCACTTCCGGCACGTCGAGAA
>DGFH01000058.1:817-6430 GCA_002391565.1 Anaerolineales bacterium UBA3905 | reverse complement strand
GGGCGGCGGATTTTCGTAGCTGCAGCCCAAAGCCGCAGATTCTGGCCGCCATCTTCCCGGAAGTTCTTCCGGGAAGATGGCGGCGATCTCGTTGTGTGGCGGGGCAGGGCGGGCGCCTTGGGGGGAGAGGCGCAATGGGCATCACGCGCTGGCGTGAATTGAGTTAACTCGCTGGCGGCGACGGCTCGATCGGCGGCGCAACAGGCGGCTCAACCGATGGCGGCGCGTCCGCGCCCCCACTGGGCGTCGGCATCTCTGCAGGGGGGGCTGGCGTATTGGTGGCCGTCGCTGCTGGTGCCGGAGTGGCGGTCGGCGGTTCGGGCGTATTGGTGGCCGTCGGTGGCGGTGGTTCGGTGGCTGTGGGAGATGGCGCAGGGTCGCCGGCCGATGCCACCTGTTGATAACTGAACGTTGTGCTGGCCTCGGCGCTAAAGTCTGCGGTTGCCACCAGGATCACCAGGCGTTGGGTGGCGATGGCGCTGCCATTGGGCCACGTCGCCGGCATGACAAAGACCATGACATAGTTGCCGGCACCGTCGCTTGGCGCTGACGCATAGCCGGCATAATTGTTGCCGCTGCCAGGACTACCACCCAGTTGCGCCAGGTGGGCATAGAGCATCGTGTTGGGTGGGAAGCCGCCGCCACTCACTGTGACCGTTGTGCCCGCAGCGCCGGAGCCAGGGCTGACCTGCGCAGAGGGATTCGGCGCTAACGTCGGAGCAACCGGCGGCGTGTTGGTCGGCGTCGGCGATGGCGTGGATGTGGCCGTGGGGCCGGCCGACAGGTAGGCAAAGATGCTGCTGACCGAGACGCTGAAGTCGGGCGTTGCCACAGTCACGACAATGCGATCTTGCGTAATCTGACCGCCGTCGGGCCAGGCGCCCGGCATGGTGAAGCTGAGCGAGTAACGCCCATTACGGTCGGCCGTGCCTGCCACATACTGCTGTAACGCACCGCGTCCAGGCGCAGCATCCAGTGGCGCCAGGAAGACTGCCACCTGTGCATTTGCCGGGAAGCCGCCACCCGCCGCCGTGACGCGCGTCCCGGCCCCACCCGCAGTGGGCGACAGGCTGATCGACGGATTTGGCGGCGTCACGAAGAAGTCAAAGGTGGCGCTGTTTTGTACGGCGAAGTCGCTTGTCGCCGCCAGCACGACCAGTTTGCCTGTATTGATAGCGCTGCCGTCGGGCCAGGCGCCCGGCATGGTGAAGGCTGTGCTGAAGTTGCCGTTGCCGTCGCTGCTGGTCGTGACGACGGGGGAGGCGTCAGCTGCGCTGGTGCGCACCACAGCGCCCAGGTAGATGTTGATTGTGCGATTCGCGGGATAGCCGCCGCCGCGCACCGACACCTGTGTACCTGGTCCGCCTGCAACCGGGTTGATATCCACATACGGATTGGGGGCGACGGTGGGGCGTGGGGCAGTCACATCGAATTCAGCGGCGGCGCTGACGCCAAAGTTATTCGTCGCCACCAACAGCGCCAGTTTGCCGGGCTGCAGCGGCGCGCCATCGGGCCAGGTTGCCGGCACAGTAAAGCGCAGGCTGCCATTGCCAAAGCGGTCGCTGGCGCCGCTGGCGTAGACTGTGCTGTTGGCGGCGTCGGCAGCGCGCACATAACCGCCCAGATAGAGATTAACGGTAGTGTTCGCCGGGAAGCCGCCAAAGGTCACATCGACCTGCGTCCCTATGACTCCGGATGACGGGTTGGCGTCGGCGTAAGGATTGCGCACCTGCGGCGTCGGTGTGCGCGTGGGGGTACGGGTTGGCGTGGGCGCCTGGATCCGCTCCCACCAGAAATGGACGAAGGCTGGGCCCGTGTGTTGGTAATATTCGACGACGATGGTGTGTTGGCCGCTGAGACGTCGGTCGGCGGTATAGGTTGTGCCACCGCTCATATCGCGCCATTCATCGATGATGCGGGCGCCATCGACGAAGACGCGGTTGCCATCATCCGAGCGGATGTAGAAACGATAGTCGCCAGTAGCAAAATCGAGCGTCCGCGTCCAGCGCACGGAGTAGTTCTCCGCACCCAACCCAGGCGCCGGTGAGATCCAACTCCAGTTGAAGTCGATGTTTTGATCGTTGCGCACATGGACAGGCGCGCCGGTCAGTTCGCGGTTGTTGAAATACTCGCCGCGCCACTCCGGAAAACCAGGCGATGGTGTGGCGCCAGTCAGCTCCCACCAGAAGGTCATCTGTGCTGGCTGACGGCGCTGACCGTAATCGACAAAGAAGGTGTGCGAACCCTGATTCAACCAGACGTCGACGCTGTAGGCGCCATTGACTCCGCTCCACTGGTCGAGCACCAGCCGGTTGTCAACCCAAATGCGCACGCCGCCATCACTCTGCCCAAAGAGGCGATAGACGCCTTCTGAGAAGTAGAGTGTGCGGAACCACCGCGCTGAAAAGCCTGTGGCGGGGATGCCCGGCGCGGGCGCGCTGAAACCCCAGTTGAAATTGATGGCGCTCTCTTCGCGAACGACGCGCGGCGTTCCCTGTAGCGATGGGTTCGTGTAGTATTCGCCCTGCCAGCCGAGGCCGGGCAGCGCCGTAGGCAAGGGCGTCGGTGTGGCAGGGGGGCGATAGACAGGCGTCGGCGGTGCAGGCACGATCGGCGGTGCGCCGCTGTAGTTCGTGTAGGCACGCGCGACCCAGCCGAGCACACCGTCGGCCAACTGTCCGTACAGCCATAGACCTGATGCATCCTGACCGAGCACGGTGATCGGTGTACCCTGCACGAGAGAACGAACGACGGGGTAGACCGTGCCGGGGCCGGTGCGCATGTTCAGGCCGCGACTGGTGACGGTCGCCACACCATAGCCTGCACTGGATGATGGCCGGGTAGGGGTGGGCGTGGCTGTCGTGGGCGTCATCACGCGTGTGGGGGTAAGCGTCGCGACGGCGGCGTTGGACAACAGCTCAAAGGGCACGGAAGCCGACTGGCCGCTGTTAAGCGAGTACGCCACAATCTGCGTGTCCACTACATTTTGCCAGAAGAAATCGAGCGGAGTGACAAACGCCAGAAAGAAGCGCCCGTCGGCGTCGGTTGTGCCGGTGGCAAGTGTGGCCTGCACACTTTCGCCGTCCTGGTCGCCCTCCAGGTTGATGAAGATCACCTCCAGCGGCGCCCAGCCTGCACCAGAGACTGAAACAGTTTCACCCGATGCTGCGGCAATGGGGGCAACCGCAATGATAGGCCCCTGGTCGCCTGGAAGGGGCGCCTGACGCAGCGGGCCGGCTACGATGGGTTGCACCGAGCACCCGCTCACGAGCGCCGCCACGAGGAGTAGACCAATCAGGAGCGAGATAGACGCCAATGGCCGGAAAGAGGCCTTCTGGACAGACAGACCGAACTGAGAGCCATTATGTGCGCCGTTCATGTGTGCGCTGTTCATAGAATCACCGTATTTCTGAAGCAATCAAACGCTGTTATTCAGGAGACGTCGTCGCGGGGCGCCTGGTTCCCAATCTTACCACATTGTTTGGTAAATCTGGCGAGCTACCGGTAGAAGTCGATCCAGCGGAGAGAGAGCTCAGATGCGTCCTGCGCCAGGAAGGCAGGCGGTAATGTAACCACGAATGCTCCTGATGTGAGCGGGACGGTCGGTGTGACAGCGTCGTTGGCGGCAAGCATGACAGTCGCCCAGAGTGGGTCGTCGGCGCTGAGAGGGCGCGTTCCCCCGTCATAGGTCAGCATTTGTGACGCCGCATAAGGCGGAATGCTAGAGACAGACACGGTGAGTTGGGCGACGCCGTTGTGGAAGGTGGCCTGCTCCAGACCTTGCAGGTGAAAACGCACCTGCAGCGCTCCGCGCGCCTGCGCTGGTGAGAGTCGCACCTGAGCCGCGCCAATGCCGCGTGGGCTGAAGACATCGATCACGGTGACGCCTGCGCTGTGCTCGACGGTGACCGTGTCTTCTTCATTCGCGATGGTGATCTGCGGCGGCGTTGTTGGCAATGTCACTGGTCGGCAGCCTGCCAACAGCGCTGCTGCCACAAGCCCTGCGGCGAAGATGGCGAACGTCATGTTGCGTTTCATTGGCGTCACCCGCGAATGGTGAACGAGCTGAACTCGCCGGTTGCATCCAGCCAGTCCAGGTCAACCAACTCGACGTGGGCAGCTGGCGGGCCTTCGTGCAACCAGGCCGCCAGCTGCGTCAGATCGCGCTCGGCTCCCTCCGCCACCACGCGCACGCTGCCATCGGGTCGGTTCATCACCCACCCCTTCAGATGCAATTGGATTGCCCGGTTGTAGGCGGCATAGCGAAAACCTACGCCCTGGACGCGGCCATATACGATTGCCTCAATGCGTTTGTTCATCCGATGCCTCTTGACTCTCTTGCATGGTGGATTGTACTGTGGAGAGTGAATTTGAGGCAAGCACGAACCAACAAGTCGAACTAGACACGTCGGTCGAGATGTGTTACACTGGTTAGTGTATAAATGACGCTAACTGGCTGCAGTTGAATCAGGGAGGGGCAAATGCAAAGATCATTACCATTGCCGCCGCACTATGATCCGGCGCGCGTGGGGCAGGTGTGGCGGGTGTCCTACGCTCAGCGCGCGGCGGAGGCTGAGGCGTGGGCGCAGCGTCATGGGCTGCAACCGGTGCTGCACGACCAGCAACGGGTGGCGCTGCTTGCCGTCGATGTGCAGAACACCTTTTGTATTCCAGACTTTGAACTGTTCGTGGGTGGGCGCTCCGGCAACGGTGCAGTAGAAGACAACCAGCGTCTCTGCGAGTTTATCTACCGCAACCTGGGGGTGATCACGCAGGTGTTTCCGACGCTGGATACGCACTCGGCGGCGCAGATCTTTCATCCTATCTTCTTCACCAATGCGGCGGGTCAGCACCCGGCGCCTTATACGTTGATTACGGCGGACGAGATCGAGAGCGGCGTGTGGCGTTTCAATGCGGCCATGGCGGCAACTCTGGGTCTGGAGCCAGATTATGTTCAAGACTATTTACTTCATTACACACGCACGCTCACGACCGCCGGCCATTATGCGTTGACCGTGTGGCCTTATCACGCCATGTTGGGCGGCATCGGCCATGCTCTGGCGCCTGCGTTTGAGGAAGCGATCTTCTTTCATAGCATTGCCCGGTGCAGCCAGCCCGACTTCCAGATTAAAGGCAATGCGGTGTTGACTGAGAACTACTCTGCATTAGGGCCAGAAGTCAAGTACGACCAGGATGGTCGACCAATCGGCGTTTTCAACCGCGCGTTGCTAGACAAATTGCTCACCTTCGACGCCGTGTTGGTGGCCGGCCAGGCGAAAAGTCACTGCGTAGCCTGGACAGTGCAAGATTTGCTCGACGCATTGATGGCGGAGGCGCCAGACGCAATCGGCAGGGTGTATCTGTTGACGGATTGTATGTCGCCGGTGGTGGCGCCCGGCGTGATCGACTACACCGAGATCGCTGACGCCGCCTTCGCCCGTTTTGCCGCCGCTGGGATGCATCTGGTGCGTTCTGTCGATCCGATCGATAGCTGGCTGCGGTGAACGTCGGGCGGGGTCGGTGGCGTCATCTACTGACCGCTAGGTTAACCGTTTATCTTCCCGGAAGCTCCAAAGCTGCCGGGAAGATTGCGAGCAATATCACGTGACAACC
>DGFH01000058.1:0-663 GCA_002391565.1 Anaerolineales bacterium UBA3905 | reverse complement strand
TGCGAGCAATATCACGTGACAACCTAGAAATCGATAAAACACATGACCGGCGCCTGTACAGGCGCCGGTCATGTGGTAGGTGGTCTGGACTAAACGCCGCCGCCTGTTAACTGACCGATGGGATCAGCAAGCCATAGTTGCCATCTTTGCGGCGGTAGATGACGTTGACGCTGCTGGTCTGCGGGTTATAGAAGACAAAGAAATCGTGGCCGAGCAACTCCATTTGCTCCAGCGCCTCTTCCTCATCCATTGGCTCCACCAGGAACTGCTTGCGCCGGATGATGTAGCCGGGTTCTTCTTCAGCCGTCAATGTCTCAGCGACTTCCTCTTCCACAGCCAGTTCGACCTCGCGGGTGGCGGCGTGAGCCGCGCGACGCTTACTGTCATGACGGCGCCCCTTGAAGCGGCGAATCTGGCTGGAGATTTTGTCCACCGTAGCATCGACGGAGGCAAAGATATCACTGGTGGACTCCTCTGCACGCAGAATTTGCCCATTGGCCCAGATGGTGATCTGCGCCGTGAAGCGGTCGTCGGCGGAGCGGGTCATGTTTTGGTTGAGATCGGCGCGCACTTCACCGATCTGGGGGAGATAGCGCTCGAGACGGCCCACCTTCTTGGTGACATATTCGCGCATGTAATCCGTCACCTCAATGTTGCGGCCGT
>DGFH01000280.1 GCA_002391565.1 Anaerolineales bacterium UBA3905 | reverse complement strand
GGACGCGTGCTGGCGCTCAGCGATTTTGACGTGTTGACCGACCCATACGTGACGCGTCACGATAACCGCCGACTGCTCAACTTCGTGGCAAACTTCCTCGCTGGCGGTGCGCGCAATCAGACTATCGCCGATTTTCCTGCGTTCCTGGGCAAGGAGATTGCCCTCATTGTCGACAGCAGCGATCCGGTTGGCGCTGACGCTGTGAGCAAAGCGGCCGAACTGCAGCGCGTGTTGGAAGCATCCGGGCGCACGCTCCAGCTTGGCGCCACCAACTGGCTGACCGACAGCGCCGCCCCCTCTTCCGCCGACCTGCTGTATGTCGCACACTTCGAGGACGCTGCGCACAACACGACGTTGCTCGCCGACGCCGGTTTCGCCCTGGAGACGCGCGTCATGACGCCGACGCTGCCCGCTGCCGTCGCCACACCCGCTGCCACGACCACGCCTGCCGCACCCGCGCTTGCGCCGACGCTGCCAAGCCAGCCTACGCCAGCAACCGGCGCAGCGACGCCACTCCCCGAACTGCCCACGCTGCCGCCCGCACCCGATATCCTGCCGACGCCCATCCCAGAGAGTACGCCGCTCACGTTAACGACGGCGCCTGACGGCGTCGTGCAGCAAGCCCCAACCCCAGCAGCGGCGCCTTCAGAAAGTGCAACGCCAGCCGACGCCACTCCCCCTGGCGCTACACCGACTGCAACCGCCGCAGAAGTCGACGCCACCGGCGCACCAGAGGCCACACCTGAGCCGACGCCAACGACGCAAGTTTTTCTGGTGCGCAGCGATGGCATCCGTCTGTTGGCAGATGAAACGCTGCTATTCATCCAGCGCACCGAAAACAACAAACGCAAGACGGTCGCCGTGCTTGGCGCCAACGCGGACGCCCTCAACGCAGGGTTGACGCGCCTCATGAGCCGCGACCTGACAAACTGCCTGATTCAAGATGAATTGGTGATCTGCCCTTATGCATCCGCTTCCACACATGGGACGGCGCCGCCGACCTCTACACCTGAGACCGGCGGCGCCACGTTGCCGGACAAGGACGCCGCCAAAACACCGCGCGGCGAGGGCAACTCGGTGATTCTGGTCGTAGACGACGATCGCAACGCTGCCGAGGGCGATGTAAGCGAGGCGGAGATGTACGCGGCGCTGCTGGCGCGCGCAGGCTATTCACCAACGTTGTGGTCAACGAAACAAAGTGGCTACCCCGCACTGGACGTGCTCGGCGAATTTGCCTGGATCATCTGGAGTGATGCTGCGTATGGCAACAGCGGTGTCCAGGGCGATGCGCTGCGGATTGTGGGCGAATTGATCAACAACGGCGGCAAAGTGATGCTCAGCAGCCGGATGCCCTTCTTTGGCGTGAGCGCCGATCCTGCGTCGCCGATTGCAGATGTCGTCATCGCCGACGGGTTGCCAGCGCTGGTGGAAGGGTTGCCGGAGACGCCCATTGCACTTGCCGGCGATCTGCCCGATGTGGCGCCGTTAGAACGCAACCCGGAGCCTTCCACCGGCGCCGCTATTGCGCTGCGCCGCGGCCCGGCCAGCGTCGCCGCCGACGCTCCCGTCCTGATGCTCTACACCGACGAGAACTTCGATGAACCCAAAGGGGCGAAGCTGCTCATCTTCGGCATGTCAATTAACTGGCTGCCCGACGATGTGGCGGCGCAGCTGGTCAAAAACATGGCGCAGGTGATGTTAGCGGAGTGAGTGAGCAATAGCGTGAAAGGCGCCTACGTAGCCAAAACTCGGCGGCTACGAGCCGAAGCAGGTCATCGCCTCCAGCATGACATGGCTGTCTGCCAGAACTCTGCAGCTACTACGTCGTTTTCCGAGCTAGTTTGTGAATCCTCATTGCACTGCAGTTATAGCCATTGCTGGAGATACGCCAGCACTTCGACGCGCATCTCTGCCGTCTCGTAATGTGCGATCTCGTAGCGTTTCAGCGTCCAGGCCTCGGCGGCGCCATGTTCAGCGTAGACTCGGCGCAACTCGGCGTCGATGCGATCCAGCCCGGCACGCGGCGTCAGCGGGTCGAGGTTGCCGGCCAGCCCCAGATGTGGGCGGGGTGCGATCAGCGCGTTGATCTCCGCCGTGGTGAAGTGTTTTAATAGCGATGGCACGTAATAGTAGATTCCGTGCCCATCCAAACCGCGCTGAGCGATCAACGCATCGAAGTCGGTAAGACAGCAAAGGTCGATGCAGACTTTGATGCGCGTGTCGAGCGCCGCCAGCCACCACGCCATCGTGCTGCCCATCGACAGCCCTAGAGTGGCGATGCGCGTGGCGTCGACCTCTGGCCGAGCGCAGAGATAGTCGAGCGCCCGCATGCTGTCATAGACCATCATCCCCCACAGCACCTGCCCGCGCCAGAGCATGAGCTTGAACAATTCACTTTCGGTGCGCCCGCGGCGTTCGCCAAAGAGCCAGTGATCGATGCAGAGTGCGGCGTATCCCTGTCGGCACAAGGCGACGGCGTAGGGAACTTCTTGTAGATAGCTGCGGCTGCGGACAAACTCCTCTTTGCCTAGCTCATAGTTGCCGCCGTGCGAGTGATTGAAAAGCACGCCCGGAAACGGCCCTGCGCCTTTGGGACGCGCAAAATAGGCGGGCACGCTCTCGATTCCATTCAGGTCGAGGACGAGACGCTCCAGCACGAACTCCGCCTCTTCGCGCCGCCAGAGCAGCCGCGCCGAGATCGGGTAGTCGCGCGGCGGCAAATCCCCCAACAATCCCCACAACTCCGCCCGCCGATTTTCTTGCTCTGCAACCAGGTTCGTCATCTCGCCACGCTCCATTGCTGCTGTCACAGTTGGGTGCGCTGCCAGGCTACTTGCGCCGCCAGCCCATCCCACACGCGCGTGCGCGGATTGTACCCTAATACGGTGCGCGCCCTGGTGATATCGGCGACGGTGCGCCGCTGGTCGCCGGGGCGCGGTGGGCCGTGCACAATCTGCGCCGGGCGTCCGACCAGTTCCTCCAACATCTGCAACACCTGGTTCACATTGACTTCCTCGCCGCCGCCAATATTAAAAGTCTCGCCAACGCTTTTATCGGGCTGGCTGGCTGCCAGGAGCAACCCTTCGACGCAGTCGGCAATGTAGGTGTTGCTGCGGCTGTCGGCGCCGTCGCCATCGACGATGATGGTTTCGCCTGCCAGCAATTTGCGGATAAAGATGTGGTAGCCCATGTCCGGCCGCTGACGCGGGCCGTAAACCGAAAAAAGACGCAGGATAGTAAAACGCAGACCATCTTTCTCCCCATAGGCGCGGCAGAGTTGCTCGGCGGCCAGTTTGGTAATGCCATAGGGGGAGACCGGCGCCAGCGGTGCGTTTTCGTCGCCCGTTGCAAAGCGCCCATAGACCGAGGAGGTCGAGCAATGCAGGAAATGACCAACATCGGCGGCGACGGCAGCGGTCAGCAGACGCTGCGTCGCCAGCACGTTACAGGTCATATACTCCTCGAATTGCTGCCAGCTCTTGAGCAGGCCGGCCATCGCTGCGGTGTGAAAGACCGTGTCGGCGCCGGAGAGCAACGGCGCCAGGTCGCCGGTGCGCAGATCGACCTCGGCAAAGGTGAAGGCAGGATGCGTCAACAGCCCCGCCAGGTTGCGCTCTTTGATCGGGCGCGGGTAGTAGGGAATAAAGGCGTCGATGCCAAGCACGGTGTTCCCTTCGGCGAGCAACCGTTCACAGAGGTGCGATCCAACAAAACCGGCTGCGCCGGTTACAACCACGTGAGCCATGACAATCTTATTCCTTGATCAATTCTTCCAACCGCGCCTTCGCCGCCGCCGGATCCGCTTTTCCTTTCGTCGCCCGCATCACCTGCCCCATGAAGAAGCCAAGCAGTTTCTCTTCACCGGCGCGGTAGCGCGCCAGCTCGGCGGCATGGGCGGTGAAGATGGCGGCGATTGCCTCATCAATGACGCTGACGTCGGAGACCATCGCCAACCCTTCGCGCGCAACGATGGTCTGTGGATCGTCGCCCGTGGCGTACATCACTTCCAGCACTTTTTTACCGGTGTTTGGGTTGATCACTTTGTCATCCACCAGCTTGATCAGCGCCGCAAAGTGCGCTGGCGTGATCTTGATGGCGGTGATCTGGCGCAAATCCTGACCGTCGCCGTCGGCGTAGAGCAGGCGGAAGAGCTCGCCCGTCATCCATGTCGCCAGCCGCTGGGGTTTGCCGTCACCGTCACCGTAGACGGCGACGGCATCCTCGAAGAAGCGCGCCACCGCCGCCTCACTGGTCAGCACGTTGGCCTCGACGCGGCGCACACCCCACGCCTGTTCATACCGATTGCGCTTAGCGGCAGGCAATTCGGGCAGCGTGGCGGCCAGGCGCGCCACCTCCTCACGACTGACGCGCAACGGCGGCAAGTCTGGCTCGGGGAAGTAGCGGTAATCGTGGGCGTCCTCTTTGCCGCGCTGCAAAACAGTGCGCTGACGGGCTTCATCCCACCCCATGTTGACCTGTTCAACCTCGCCGCCGGCTTCCAGCACTGCAACCTGGCGCTCCAGCTCGTAAGCAATGGCATTGCGCACGGCGCGAAAGCTATTGAGATTCTTGACCTCGACCTTGACGCCGTACTCGCCGCGCGCTTTCTGCTCCAGTGTGCGCACGCTGATGTTTGGCTCGCAGCGCAGCGCGCCCTTTTCCATATCGCCGCTGCTGACGCCCAACGCCCGCAGCGTGGCACGCAGTCGCGTCAGATACGCATAGGCTTCCTCCGGGCTATGAATATCCGCCTCGGTGACGATCTCCATGAGCGGCACACCCGCGCGGTTGAGGTCGATGAGTGAATAGTCGCCTTCGTGCACCGAACGACCGGTGTCTTCCTCCAGGTGCACGCGCCGGATGCGCACGCGTTTGGTTGAGCCATCCTCCAGGTCGATCTCCAGATAACCCTGCTCACACAGGGGCAATTCGTACTGGCTGATCTGGTAACCCTTGGGCAGGTCGGGATAAGTGTAATTCTTGCGCGCAAAGACAGCCGTCTCGTTGATGCGGCAGTTGAGCGCCAGCCCGGTGCGGATCGTCGCCTCGACCGCCGCCTGATTGATCACCGGCAGCGCGCCTGGCAACGCCAGACACGTCGGGCAGGTGCGCGTGTTGGGCGGCGCACCCTGGTAATCGGTGGCGCAGCGACAGAACATCTTGGACTGCGTCAGCGCCTGGGCGTGCACCTCCATCCCAACGACCAGTTCATAGCGTGAAAGATATGCGGGGGCGGCGGAAAGCGTTGACATGCGTAGAACCCTATTCGATCTGATAGCTTCATTTGCGAACACTGGTTGCGATGATACCATAGCGACAGGTCGAATCGAAACGGGATGCTGCGCAGACCGCACGAACCGGAACCCAAGCCAGGCCAAGAGCGTTGAAAACGGATATGAAGCGGACAGTCAGATCGAACACAACCAGGTGTAGCGCCAGGCAGCAAGCCAGCGACGTACAGACGACAGTCGGTGGCCGTCTTGATTGGAGCGATTGGCGCCTGCCGTTCATGTTGCTCGCCCTGTTGCTCGCCAGCTGCGGCGGCAATGCCGCGCCAACGCCAACGCCCACCGCCACACCGACGGCGCAGGTTGTGCCCACCTTCACGCCGACGCCTGCCGCCATCTCCGTGACCACGACGCCAGCAACCACAGAGGCCGCCGTGTCGCTGTCCTTCCCGACGCCCACCCCCGCGCCGGCGACGTCAGACGCCTCGTCCGCGCCTGACGAAGCTGTAGCTTCAGCCAACGCCATGCCGACCCTCTCTGTCCCTGCCGCCAACGCAACACCTGACGCCGATCCGCTTGCTGCAGGACGTCAGTTGCTGCGCTACGGCGACTACGCAGCTGCGCGCACGGCGCTCAACCAGGTGCTTGCCGACGCCAACGCTGCACCTGACCAACGCGCCGCCGCGCTATACGACCTCGGACGCGCCCACCTGGGCGAGGGGCTATATGGCGAAGCATTGGCGACGTTCGACCAGCTCGACGCCCTGTTGCAGAGCGACAACAGCGATCCAGGTCAATTCGGCCAAAAGGAGCATTTCCTGCGCGCTGAAGCGTTGCTGGGGATGGGTCACTATGCCGACGCCGTGGCAGCCTACTGGCGCTTCCTGGAAGCCTACCCGTGGATGAACGAAGCCGTGCAGCCACGCATCGCCCGCGCCTATCTGGCGCTCAACGATATTGACAGCGCCGCAACCGCATTTCGCCGCGCCGCCGACGATGCCGGCGACCGCGTCGCCAAAGTGAGCATGCTGGAAGACCTGGCGCAGGCCTATCTCGACGGCGGGCGCTTTGCCGAAGCCGCCGCCGTTTACGACGAAATCCTTGCAATTGCCGAGAACGCCGGATACCGAACGGCGATTCAGTATAAGGCCGGACAGGCATTGGCGGCGGGCGGCGACACCCCAGGCGCCATCGAACGCTGGCGCGCCGCCACCGCCGAAGCGCCGGAGAACTACAGCGCCTATCTAGCGCTCGTCGAGCTGGTCAATCGGAACGTAGAGTTCGACCTGTACCTGCGCGGATATATCGACCTGATGGCTGAGGCGTATGGGCCGGCGATCAACGCGTATCAGGCCTATCTGGACAGCGTGGATCCGACGGATGCGCGCGCCGGCAATGCCCTGCATGAATTGGGGCAGGCATATCTGGGCGCCGGCAACTACGCCGAGGCGTTGGCGCGTTTCGACCGCGTACTCACCGAGCACCAATCGTGTGACTGTTTTGGGCAGGCATGGCTCGACAAGGCGGCAGCACAGGCCGGCCTGGGCGATAGCGCCGCTGCGCGACGCACCTACCGCACCTTTGCACGCGACTTTCCCGCCGACCCACTGGCGCCGGAGGCGCTCTGGCAAAGCGGGCGGCGCGCCCTCACCGAAGGCAACCAGATCGAGGCCGCCGTCGATTTCCTGGCGTTGGCGGATGGCTTCCCGGCCAGCGAACGCGCTCCGCAGGCGCTCTATGCCCTGGGCGTCGGCGCCTTCAACGCGCAATTGTACGCTCAGGCAGCCGAAGTGCTGGCGCGGCTGCAAAATGCCTATCCGGACTATCGGTGGGACGCCGTCGGCTACTGGCTGGGGCGCAGCCAGGCCGCCGCCGGGCAAAGCGACGCCGCACGCGCCACCTGGCAGGCATTGGTGAACCGGGCGCCCGACATTTACTATGGCATCCTGGCGCAATACGCGTTAGCCGACATCGCCATGACCGACGCAGCAATGCTGGCGCAGATCGACGCGGTATTGGGGCCAGCCAGTCGGGCGCCAGGCGACGACGGCAGTCAGGCCTTTGCCGAACAGTGGCTGGCCGCGTGGCTGGAGCTGCCCGTCGAGCAGGTGGCTGTGCTGCCCACCACCATCAGTGAAGATCTAAATCTGGCCAAGGGGCGACTGCTGCTAGAACTTGACCAGCGCGGCGATGCGCTCGTGGCGCTGGAACGCGTTTATCAGGCCCATCGCGACAACCCTGCTGCACTCTATCCGCTCAGTCTGGAGTTTGCGCGGCTGGGAGCGTACCGGCTCAGCATCCTCAGCGCCGCACGCTTGATGCAGTTCAGCCCCGCCGGTCTGGTCGAGAATGCACCGGCGTTCATTCAGCGGCTGTCGTTCCCGCGTCCCTTTGCCGACTTGATCGAACGCGAGGCGCGCGCCAACGGCATCAATCCCTTCATTTACTATAGCCTGATTCGCCAGGAAAGCCTCTTCGAAGAGGGCGCGCGTTCCTCGGCAGCGGCGCAAGGACTGGCGCAAATCATCCCCGACACCGGTCGATGGATCGCCGGCCAGCTTGGGCACCCTGAATACACCAACGACATTATCTATCGACCCGTCATCAACTTGCGTTTTGGCGCTTATTATCTGGCCTGGGTGCGCGACTATCTGGACGGCAACCTGCTCTCAGCGCTGGTTGGCTATAACGCTGGGCCCGGCAACTCTGAACGCTGGCGCGAGCAGGCCGGCGCCGACGACACCCTCTATGTGGAGCAGTTGACCTTCTCCGAACCGCGTGCCTACGTACAGATCATCCTCAGCAACCTCTACCACTACACGCGTCTCTACAGTTCATAAGCGGAACCCTGGCTTTTCTTCACAACTTCCTGAAGATGCTATACTCACACCAATGGCAACTTCAACCCTGAATAGAATCGCAAGAGGTCAACGATGACTGACGCACAAAGCTTCACCGGCAAACTGGTAACGATTGAACGCTATATTTTGGAGCAACAACAGTCGCACCCCGAAGCAACCGGCACGCTCACAAATTTGCTCTACGATCTGGCATTGGCCGCCAAGATCATCGCCAGCAAGACGACGCGCGCCGGGCTGGCCGAGATCCTGGGCAGCGCTGGCGAAGAAAACGTGCAAGGTGAAGAAGTGCAAAAACTCGATGCCTTTGCACAACGCACGCTCTTCCGCCTGAACGATCACACCGGGCGGCTGGCTGTGATGGCTTCGGAAGAAGTTGAGGAGATCATCCCGATCCCCGAACGTTTCCCGGTGGGCCCCTATGTGCTGGTCTTTGACCCGCTCGACGGCTCCTCGAATATCGACGTCAACGTGAGCATCGG
>DGFH01000111.1:14996-15268 GCA_002391565.1 Anaerolineales bacterium UBA3905 | reverse complement strand
AGATGTGTATAAGAGACAGCCTACGAAAGCTGCGCCCCGCCGCCGCCAACCGGCACGGTGAGCAGCGTCTGCGTCAACAACACGCGCACCTGGACGGTGACCGTCAGCCAGAGCGGCGCCTATGTCGCCGAGTTCCTGGTGGGCGGCAACGTGCAGAGCACGACCAACCTTAACCTGACCGCCAACACCCCGGCCACCTTCACCTACAGCGGCGACCCCACCACGCTCAGCGGCGTGCGCGTCACCTTTAACGGCAATGTCGTCGCCAGTGA
>DGFH01000111.1:12187-14788 GCA_002391565.1 Anaerolineales bacterium UBA3905 | reverse complement strand
GCGGCCCCTACGAAAGCTGCGCCGAAGCGCCATCGGTCACGCTGACGCCGCGCTGCACCAACGAGGGGTTGCTCTGGCAAGTGACAGCCTCTCGCACCGGCAGCTACCTGGCGCAGGTCGTGAGCAATGGCAGCGTCATCGAACAGACCACGCTCAATCTGACCGCCAACCAGTCGCAGGATGTGGCGTTCACCGCCAGCTCGTACACGCCGAACAGTGTACGGATCATCTACCAGAATGTGCAGGTGATCGAGCAGACCGGGCCAGAGCCCTGCGTCGATGGACTCTCCGCCGCGCTGGCGCCCCGCTGTGAGCGCATCGGCGCCGTGTGGACAGTGCTGGTCAACCGCTCTGGCAACTACGTGGCGCAACTGATGAGCGGCACGACCGTCATCGAAAGCCGCAACCTGACCCTGACCGATGGGCTGGATGTTGACTTCCAGTTCGAGAATGACTCGACGGCGCCCCGCTTCGTGCGCCTGATCTTCCAGGGCGCCGAGTACGCACGGCAGAATGGGCTCAATGAGACCTGTGTGCCTACTGCCCTGCCGCCAGCCGAGGAGCCGAACCTGCCGCAGTTTGACAAGTTCATTTATCTTCCCACCGTGCGCCGGTAAGCGGTCGCGCCAGGCCCAGACGTGGGGGGGGGGTGAGCGCTGCTCACGCCCCCACATCCGCAACAAAAAAAGAGCGACGGAGACCAGAACCCCGTCGCTCTTTTTTCTTCCACTGCGAGCGGCATCTCCAACCATGCCGCGAACGCTACGATCAAGTCAGCGCTGCCGTCATGTACAACTCCCCACGTTCGAAGCCACGCGCCGCGTAATAGCCTTGCGTGCCCGTCGCTGCAATCACACTGAGACGGCGGAAGCCGGCCTCGGCGCTGATTTGACGGGCGACGTCGATTAACTGCGTGCCCAGACCGGCGTGTTGTGGGCGTCCGTTGCTTTCGGCGCCGATGCCCAACGCTGGCCCGTAAACGTGCACCTCACGGATCATGGCCGCGCCCGCCAGTTCAGGCAGGAAGGCGCGGCTGCCGCTCTGGTCACAGAACGGCAGGCTCAGGCGTAGAAAACCGGCGATCAACCCTGTCTCTGGATAAAGATCATTGGTGACAAAGTGCAGAAAATGCTCCTGCGTCAGGTCGGTTGCATAGCTATACACGCGCAGGTCGAGCTGTTCCAGGCGCACCTCGCGGCGACGAATCTCGTGGCAGCGGATACAGCCGCAGCGCTGCCCGCGTCGTGTCAGCTCATCCTGCACAATCTGGCGCAGGTTGCTGGCCTTGACGCCCGCCTGGATATGGTGAGCGGGAATATCACGGAAGAGACGATTGACGCGCGTGTAGGGAGGGATCATCGGTTTGACATCCGCCAGCAGCGCGACAAGTTCATCTTCACGGTAGGGCTGATAGTCGCCAGCCAGATAGCGGTCGTACAACTCCGTTCCGGCGATCAGCGAACACGGGTAGATTTTCAGTTCATCGGGGCGGATGGCAGGATCGGCAAAGAAGCGGGCAAAATCTTCTCGATCTTTCTCCGGTGTGGCGCCATAGAGATTGGGCATCCAGTGAAGATGCAGCTTGAAGCCCGCCGTGCGCAACAGCCCCAGGGCGCGACGCACGGCCGCTACGTCATGCCCACGCCGGTTCAGCGCCAGAATCTCATCGTCCAGGCTCTGCACGCCGATCTGCACCTTTGTCACCCCCAGGCGACGCAAATGGATGATTTCCTCCGGCGTGATCCAATCCGGCCGCGTCTCGATGACCAGACCGACATTCCGATGGCTGGCGGTGACATTGCGCGCCTGCGCCTCCACCAGCGAAGCGGAGGTTGCCAGCGCCGGGTCGCCAGCTGCGTTCATGGCGTCGAAACAGCGCTGCACGAACCACTCGCGATAATCGCGGCTATATGCGCTCCAGGTGCCGCCCAGGATCAGCAATTCCACCTTGCTGGCGTCATGGCCGATGCTCTCGAAAGATTGGATGCGTCCTAGCGTCTGCTTGAAGGGATCAAAGCCGTCGCGTTCGGCGCGTTGGCAGCCCGGTTCATCGTAGATGTAGCTCTTGGGCATGCGCCAGTCGTCGGGACAGAAGATGCACTTGCCAGGACAGCCGGCGGGCGCAGTCAGCACCGTCACCGGCGCCACGCCGCTTTGGGTGCGCATCGGCTTCATACGGATGCGCTTCTCCAGCACCGGGTCGGCCTCAAGGTCGCCTTCCGCCACCAGATAGCGGTAGCCAGCGATCAGATTCGCTTTGGAATATAGCCCGGCGCCTTGTTTGGGATGGCGAAGCAGAATGCTCTGCAGACTGTTGCGTTCATGCCAATCGCGCTCTGGCGTCGCCAGCACCGCCTGGAAGATCGCCATCAGTGTGGCGGCGTCGCGCGCAGGGTCGAAATCGCGGCGTTTGGCCTGCCACGCTGTCGCCTTTTCGATCACATCGGCGGGGATTTCTTCTGGAGAAAGTACACGTTTCATTGGGCGCACACCGTTTCAAAAAGGAGATTAGAAGATTGGGCGGTTGGGAGATTGAGCGATTCGGTGATCTCGGTCCAGGATGAAGGCATGCTCCCAGTCTCCCAATCTCTTAATCTCCCA
>DGFH01000111.1:10391-12042 GCA_002391565.1 Anaerolineales bacterium UBA3905 | reverse complement strand
TCCCAATCTCTTAATCTCCCAATTTCTTAATCTCTCAATCCCTCAATCAACCCCAGCTCCCTGGCAATCGCCAACTCGCTAGGACGCGCTGCACCGGCTGGCGGGAAAATCCATTCGGTGCGCAGCCAGAAGTCAGTCAGCAGGTGCGAACGCAACACGCCCTCCTGCGCCGGAATTGCCACAAGCTGGCCGTGCACATTGCCATAAAGCGTCACCTCGCGTGCAATAGGGTCGACTAACCAGTACTCTTGCACGCCGTAGCGCTCATCATTCACCAGCTTCTCAACGGTGTCATATTGGCGACTGCTGGGGGAAATAATCTCAACAGCCAGGTCGGGCGCGCCGTATACGTAAACTTCTCCGGCAAGATGACGACGCTGACTGCTCAAAAAAGAAACATCAGGCAGATAGACGTTTTCATCGTTGAGTCGGTATGCAGCGTTCGAGCCTAAAACAACGCTCAGTTGGCGCTGGGTAACAAACAGACGCAGAATTGCACCGATAAACAACGTCAAGTCCTCATGCTCAATAGAAGCGGGAGACGCCATGACAAAAATGCCTTCGATCAGGTCTGACTTCTGCTCGCTCTGCGGCGACGCGATATAATCCTCTGCGGACATGCGCGCCACGGCGGGCGTGTCGAATAGCGTGTGAATGTGGGCGACCAGCGCAAAACCTCCGTGCGTCGAATCCAACCATTCCGCCTGACCGAATGTGCGCATAGTATACCATATTCTCGCAGGAGCGTTTCGCCATGCGCGAGGCTGTCCAGCAACAGCTACTCAACCTGAATCGTCGTTTTTACGCCACAGTCGCTGACGAGTTTGACCGTACGCGACAGGGGCTGCCAACAGGCATGCTCACCCTGGCCCAGATGTTGCGCACCCGGCTGCCTGCACCTGTCCGCATTCTCGATGTTGGCTGCGGCAATGGACGCTTTGCCCGCGCCCTGGCGCAACAAGAAGTGCGCGGCGTCTATCTTGGCCTGGACGCCGACGCAAGCCTGCTGACTCTGGCAGCTGCCCAGACAGCCGACCTGCCTGGTCTGGCATGTCGGTTTGCCATCGCCGACCTGGCGCATCCTGCCTGGATAGCCACCGCCGATGATTCCTACGCCGCCGTCGTCTGTCTGGCCGTGCTCCACCACTTTCCCGGCTACGCTCTGCGTCAACGCATCCTGAACGAGATGGCAAACCTGTTAGCGCCGGGTGGGCTATTGGCGCTCTCGACCTGGCAGTTTTTCGGCAATCCGCGCTTCGACCAGCGACTATTGACATGGGAGGAGATCGGACTGACCGCCGACGACGTTGAACCGGGTGACGCCCTGCTCCCCTGGAATCAGGGTGCACATGCGATCCGTTACGTGCACTATCTCGACCTGGCGGAGGTCTTGCAATTGGCCGCTGATTGTGGGCTGACCGTGGTCGATAGCTTTCGCGCGGACGGCAAAGAGGGCAACCTGAATCTGTTTGCAGTGCTGCAACGCCATTGATGAGGATAGGAGCCGCGCGCATCCTGTAGGTATAATGGGACAAATTGTGTTCCTGCCATCAGCCAGGATATTCTATTGATCGCCAGGTTAACTGTTTATCTTCCCGGAAGCTTTGGAGCTTCCGGGAAGATTGCGAGCAATATCACGTGACAACCTAGA
>DGFH01000111.1:0-10274 GCA_002391565.1 Anaerolineales bacterium UBA3905 | reverse complement strand
AGCAATATCACGTGACAACCTAGACATCGATAATAATTGGAGACTTGAAATTCTATGTCCACTTTATCTGATGAACGCACGACCGAACTGATCGAGCAATTCCGCCAACACTTTGGCGGCGCGCCAACTTTTGTCAGCCGTGGCGCCGGGCGCGTCAACCTGATCGGCGAGCACACCGACTACAACGATGGCTTCGTGCTGCCGGTGGCGCTTAAGCGCGATGTGCGCTTCGTCTTGCGCCCGCGCTCCGACCGCCAGGTCAGGCTCTTTTCTGTGGAGTTTGGTGAAAGCGGCGCGTTCGATCTGGATCACCTGCGCTACGTCCCTGAACAGTTGTGGATCAACTACATCCAGGGCATGGCGCAAAGCCTGGAGCAGGAAGGCATCCGCCTGACAGGCATCGATGCAGTCTTTAGCGGCAACGTGCCGCGCGCCAGCGGCTTGAGCAGTTCCGCCGCGCTGGAGATCGCCAGCGCCCACGCCTTCCTGGCCGCCGCCGGCCAGATCGGCGTCCTGCCTGGCCCGCGTATTGCCCAGCTTGCCCAGCGCGCCGAAAACCACTTCGTCGGCGTCAATTGCGGCATCATGGATCAGTTCATCAGCGAGCTAGGGCGCGAGAACCATGCGCTGCTGATCGACTGCCGCTCGTTGGAGTACACGTTGGTGCCGATGCCGGAAGATGCGGCGCTGGTGATCGGCAACACGCGCGCCAGTCGCTCACTGGCGTCGAGCGCCTACAACGAGCGCCGCGCTGAGTGCGAACAGGGCGTGGCGCTGTTGCAATCTGTACTGCCAGAGATCCGCGCCCTGCGCGATGTGACCAGTGAGCAACTGGAAATGCACCGCGCGCTGTTGCCGGAGAATGTGTACCGGCGCTGTCGGCATGTGGTGTCGGAAAATGAGCGTGTACTGCAGACCGTGACGGCCTTGCAAGCGGGCGATCTCACCACGGTGGGCAAGTTGATGAACGCCAGCCACGACAGTCTACGCGATGATTACCTGGTGAGCAGCGCCGCGCTCGACGCGATGGTGGAGGCGATGCGCAGCGTTGAAGGCTGTTACGGCGCGCGTCTTACCGGCGCCGGCTTTGGCGGCTGTGCGGTGGCATTGGTCAAGCCGGGTCATGAACAGGCCGTAGCCGACGCCGTCTTCGAACGTTACCCGAAGGCGACCAACATCTGGCCAGAAGTCTACATGACCAAGGCGGCAGATGGCGCTGGCGTGGAACCGTTGCACCTGGACTGAAGAGACAGCCAGGCGCTGGTGAGCCAATCATCAGCCTCGACGCAGAGCCGCAAAGAGGCAGAGCAACGCAGAAAGAGTGCATGGGAGTTCCCTGCAGTGAATTCCTTTGCGAACCTTTGCGTCGTTGCGTCTCTGCGTCAACCTCGCCCCCATCACAAATGATTCAGCGGAAACCCAGACCGCGTTCTTTTAAGCTCACATAACGGTTGCGCCCGATGACCAGGTGGTCGAGCACATCGATGTCAAGCAGACGCCCGGCTTCGACCAGTTGCTCGGTCACACGCACATCTTCCGGGCTGGGCGTCGGGTCGCCACTAGGATGGTTGTGGACGACGATGATCGATGCGCAGTTAGCGCGGATTGCCTCGCGGAAGACTTCGCCCACGCGCACGACTGCCGTGTTCAGATTGCCAGTGTAAACATTGATCACTCGGATCACAACATTCCTGGTGTCGAGCAGCACGGCGCGCAGGTGTTCTTGCTCCAGCAGGCTCATCTCCAGCATCAGCAAGTTGGCGACATCGGCGGGGCTACGCACCTGCGGGCGTTCATACGGCGCCGTCGCCAACAGGCGCCGTCCCAACTCCAGCGCAGCTTTGATCTGCGTGGCCTTGGCCTCACCGATGCCGTGCACCTGGCACAGTTCATCGTGACTCGCCTGCGCCAGACCCGCCAACCCGCCAAACTGGCTCAGCAGCCGCTCCGCCATGCGAATGACATTCTCGCCGCGCCCCCCCATGCGCAGGATGATGGCAAGCAACTCCGCCGTACTCAACGCGCCAGCGCCAGCGTAAATCATCCGTTCACGCGGACGCAGATCGACAGGCAGGTCGCGAATCATCGGGGTGTACTCGACAACGGGAGTGATGTCCACAAAGCGCCTCCAACTTTTTCAAGGGATCATGTTTTTCTTACCTTGCCGCCTGGCGATACGCTTCGGCCACAGTCGCCAGAAAGCGTTGAGCGTCATGCTCGGTCGGGCCGGGCAGCGGCGTCTCCAGTTTGGCGGACAGCGCGCGCGCCAGCCGCAGCATGAGCGCCGGGTTGACTTGCCCGCGCAGTCGGCGCTCAAGCAGCGTACACACCAGCTGGTAGTCGTCGCCGGATAACCGCCGGATAGTCGGGATCGTTGGCGGCGTGTCGGCGCCCGAAACAGTCGGCGCCGCGCCTGGCGCCAGGCGCGGCGCTGGCGGCGCAATCGTCTCCAGGCGCACCGCTTCTGGCTGACGGATGACCAGCGTCCCGGCGGCGAAATCACCCAGGCGGCGGGCGTTGCGGTTGAAGAACATCACGACAAAGCCGAGCGCATAGGCAAAAGGCAGAAAGTCTACCAGCCGCACCAGGTTGCGGATGGCGACGTCGAGAAAGCCAGGGCCGTCGCCATTGAGCCGAACAACACGCGTGCCAGCCACCCGTTTACCGGGCGTCTGTCCCTGCCAGGCTAACTCAAAGACGAAGTAATACCCCCAAAAGAGACCAAAATTGATCAGCGCATAGATGGCGATGACCAGTCCCGCCACCCAGCCGGGATCATCGCTCAGGTCATTCGCCGCAACACCGCTATCACTGACAGCATTGAGCGCCACGACGATCAGGATATTGAGCAAAACGAGCAGAACGGCGATCGCCAGCGTGTCGATCAGCGCGCCGATAAAGCGGCTGCCAATGCCTGCCACCAGGTAATCGAACGTTACATTTTCCGGCGTGGCGATGGTATACTCATCGGCATCTAGTGGCCGCAACTCGGATGGATTCTCCACAGATGGTTTCCTACGATGAATCTGGAATTCTTTCTTCGGCAACGACGGACAAGCTGGCAGCGCATGGAGACGTTGTTGCAACAGGCTCGCACCGATCCGCGCCGACTGACGGCCTCTGAACTCAACGAACTAGGTCTACTCTATCGTGCGCTCACTGCGGACCTGGCGCTGGCGCAGCGCGATTTTCCCAATCAACAGGTGACGCGCTATTTGAATCAGCTGGTTGGGCGCGCCCACACCCTCATCTACCAGGGCGAACCGCTGCGACGGCGACGCCTGGTGCACTTCTATCGGCGCGGGTTTCCGCAATTATACCGCGCTATCCTGCCGTACACGATTGCGGCATTTGTCCTGTTTCTGCTACCGGCGCTGATGGCTTTTAGCGTGGTGGCAGTGAACCCCGATTGGATTTACGTTATTGAAGGCCCGGCAATTGCCGGGCTGGTGGCGGAGGTCGAGCGCGGCGAGTTGTGGACCGACATTGCGCCGGGCGTGCGTTCGGCGGCGGCGTCGCTGATCATGACCAACAACATTCAGGTCATGTTTCTCACCTTTGCAGGCGGCATAACGGTGGGTCTGCTGACGCTGTGGGTGCTGGCAAGCAACGGGATGCATCTCGGCGCCATCTTCGGGCTGCTGACGGTGCACAATCTGGCCGCCGGGCTGGCCGAATTCGTCGTCGCCCATGGCGTCGTGGAGTTGAGCGTCATCTTTCTGGCGGGGGGCTGCGGCCTCTACGTGGGCGATGGGCTGTTGCGGCCCGGCCTTGCCAGCCGCAAGGACGTACTGGTGCAGCGCACGCGCATCAGCGTCCAGTTGATTTTGGGCAGCGTCCCATTTTTGGTCGTTGCCGGGCTTATTGAAGGTTTCCTCAGTCCATCGTCCGCGCCCTGGTGGGTGAAGGTCATCGTGGGCATCCTGACAGGCGTGGCCCTTTACGCCTACTGGCTGGGGGTAGGTCGTCACCAGGAAGAGTCTTAACAACATGCGTACGCGCTTCTACGAACGAACCGCCTATCATCTGTCGGAGCAACCGGTGCCCAGCTGCTTCATGCGGCTGGACGAAGTGTTCGATCAGCGCTTTGCCACCTATGAGGAGGCGTACAGCGATCCCTGCGTGGTCATGGCCGAAAGTCTATGCGGACGCATGGCCGATGTCGAGCTGTATGCCTTTCTGATCGAGGATGCGCGCAAGCGGCACACCGTTGACCCGAAGGCGGAGGAAAAGTCCGCCATTCTTACCCGTTCCTTCTGGGTCGGTTATCTGGGCGCCGGGCGGGCGCTACTCGATGTCGGCGCGGCGACGCTGGCGGGACTCTACGGCCTGTCGCTTGCGCCGGCGGCGATCAATTTTGGCAGCGGCGACTTCTGGCAACAACTGGCCGCCAGCGAACCCAATGTTCACCGCCGCTATCACCCTCTTCGTCTCTTCTTCACTGAGTTCCTGCGCTGGTCGTCCGAGAGCGCGCACCGCATCCCGCCGATCCTGGTCATTGAGGCGCACTTTGGCCGCTACGCCCCGCGCGACAATCGCCTGCGCTTCTACGACGAGCCGGACTTCACCCTGCCCGAGATGAGCAACGACACCTTGCGCGCCCGCTGGATCGACCCGCTGACGTTGCACGATCGCTGGAAACCACAATTTATGCTCTTGTGCGAAAAGTTGGCGATAGACCTGGAGAAGGCGTTGGCGCGTCCAGGTCGCCGGTCTTTACCGTGAAGTTCTGCTATGCTACGACCAAATGCTAACGATTTCAGCGAACAGCTGCAACGTGTGCCCTACTTTGCCGGACTGGATGCTGCGACCGTGCAAGCGCTGGCGGGTCTCGCCACCTGGCATGAGTACGCGCCAGGCGCCGTAGTCTTCCTGGAAGGCGACAACAATACAGGGCTGTACAGCGTCCACAGTGGCTGGGTGAAAGTCGTGAAATTTTCCCTGGATGGTCGCGAACAGGTGTTGCGCTACTTTGGCCCTGGCGAGGTCTTCAATGAGATCGGCATCTTTCTGGCGCGCCCCAACCCGGCGACGGCGATTGCGCTCGAACACAGCGTGCTGTGGCAACTCCATCGCACGGCATTACAGCCGGTCTTGACTGTGCGCCCTGACCTCTTGTTGCAGGTCATGGCGAACATGGCCGACCGCATCGTCTACCTGGCCGGCATGGTGGCGGATCTTTCCCTGCACACCGTCGAGGTGCGGTTGGCGCGTCTGCTGCTTGACGCAGCGCCAGACGGCGCCCTGGTGCGTCAAGCCTGGCTCACGCAAAGTGAACTGGCCGCGCGTTTAGGCGCTGCCCCAGATGTCCTCAGTCGCGCCCTGCGCGCCCTGGCCGACGCCGGGCTAATCCACTTCGACCGCCGCCAGATCACCATCCTCGACCGCCCCGGTTTGGCGCAACGCGCCCGGCTAACCGAATAACCGCCTTCCCCGGTGCGGCTCCTCACTGTCTAAAAAACCACCTGAAAACCGACAAATGTCGTGGAAACGCCACAGTCGAGCCGCTATGCTGGGCATAGAAGTCGATCACATCGTTCACCATGCACCTCAGGAGAGTGCTACATGTCTGACACAACGCCAATGCCCGCCATCTATTTTCCATCGACGGAAGAACAAATCGTCTTCGACGACGACGGCCCGCGCCCACAATTTCTCGTCGATTGCGAGAAGCTCAAGGTAGTTGTCGCCGGGCTGGAGCCAGGGCAGCAGATCCCTGCGCACCCAGAGACGCTGGCCGTCTACCACTTCCTCACCGGCGAGGGCGTCATGACCGTCAATGGCGACGCGTTTCATGTAACGGCAGGCGCCACGGTGGTGACGCCACCCGGCGCCGTGCGCGGGATGCGCGCACACAGCCGTCTGACTTTCCTGGCCGCCAAGAGCGGCGCCTGAAAAGGAGAATCATTATGCTCAACCCATTTTTGCTGATGGCCGTTTTTTATCTGATCGTCGCACTCGTGGCGGCGGCGGATGCAGCGTTGACCAGCTTCACCCTGCTGCCGTGGTTTGTCGGGTTGCCCTGGCTGCGCGTCCACTTGATCACCCTGGGCGTCTTTACGGAAGCGGTGTTTGGCGTGCTGCCTGCGTTCGTGGCGGCGCGTCAGGGTGTGGCGTCGCCACAAACACGCTGGGACATCTGGCTGGCGCTCAACGCCGGCCTGATTGTGCTGCTGGCCGGTGTGCCCAGCGTCAACCCTGCGCTGATCATCACCGGTGGCACGCTGGTCTTTATCGCCGTGCTGCTGCTTATCTTCCAATTGCGCACGCTGGGCATCGGTCACAATCAAGGGCACGGCAGCTTGAAATTCTACGCCACCGGTCTTATCTACCTGCTGGTGGGCATCCTGGTTGGCACGGGGCTGTGGGTGGGCTGGAATGAGCCGCTGCGCCTGGGCGTGCCGAAAGAAGTGCACATCCACGCCAACAGTTGGGGCTTTGCCTCGCTCGTCTTTGCCGGGCTGCTGATCGACTTGCTGCCCGCGCTCACCGGCGCGGCGTTGGCAACACGGCGCACCTTGACCTTCATCTTCTGGGCGATGACGTTGGGCGCGCTGGGGCTGGTGCTGGGACCCTGGCTGGGCGGCAATCTCTATGCAACCGTGCCGGGACTGGTGCTGCACATTGGCGCCACAGTCTGGCTGCTGGTTGTGACGGTGAAGGCGCTGCGTCGGCATGGTCTCTTTGCCACGGCGGGCGCCTGGCACATCGTCGTTTCGTACATCTGGATTCTGCTGCCGGTGCTGGTGGCGCCGCTGATCCTGTTAGGCGTCTCCGGCATCCCCGGCGCCGACATCGAGGCGACAGCGCCGCAAGCATTGATCTACGGCTGGATGCTGCAATTTCTCTATGCGGTGGCGCCCTACTTTGCCGTGCGCTGGCTGTTGCGAGACGAACGCGCCCGGCTGGGCGGCAACTGGCTGAGCCTGGCGACGGTGAATCTGGGAAGCGGCCTCATCTGGGCCAGTATCTTTCTGGTGGGGCTGCGCGGTCCGCTCCATGCGGCTGGTTACGTGCTGCTCGGCGTCTCATTGGCAGCCGCAGTGTGGGAGACGGGCGCCATTGCGCTGGCGGCATTGCGGCGCGCAGAGGGTGGCATGGTGCAGGCAGTGTGAGCCGGATCATCTGGAAATCGCAATCTTCCCAGAAGCTTTGGCGCTTCTGGGAAGAAAAGCAACCAACCTGGAAGTCAATTCACAAAAGGGACTGACCACAGGTTGCATCACACAAGTACAGCCAATCGCCTTTTGGAAATGCCACCAAAAGGCTTTTTTGCATTTCGAGAATGAGTTTGACGCAAGCCCGGCATGTGCTACAATGATTTGGGCATTCGTTTCCTTGATGCACAAAATTTCTCTAGCTAACTTTATCACTCATAAAGCCGCTCTTGTGTGGTGGAGCGCCCGCCACTGGGGCAATGGCAGGCCAACGTCCGGCAAGGAGCACGTTGCGCATGGATAAACATAGCGCTCTGCTGTGGATGGAGAATGTCAGCAAATCCTTTCCTGGCGTACAGGCGCTGGAAAAGGTCAGCCTCTACATAAACGCTGGTGAAGTGCTGGGGCTGATCGGGCAAAACGGCGCCGGCAAGTCGACCTTGATGAAGATTCTCTCCGGCGTCTACACCATCGACAGCGGCGACCTCTACTTTGGCGGGCAGCCACTCCACATCCACAACCCGCACCACGCCCAGGAGTTGGGGATTTCGATCATCTATCAGGAACTCAACCTGATGCCCAACCTGTCGGTTATGGAGAACATCTTCGTTGGGCGCGAGCCAGGCCCGCCGCTCTTTGTCAGCCGCCGCCAGTTGGAGCAGCAGACGCGCGCCATCCTTGACCGGATGCACATGAAGTTGCGCCCGAGTGCGCTGGTGCGGTCGCTTTCCGTCGCCGAGCAACAGATGGTGGAGATTGCGAAAGCCATCTCGCGCGACGTGCGCCTGCTGATCATGGATGAACCAACCTCTGCGCTGAGCGAAACCGAGGTCGAAACCCTCTTCGAGATCATCGGCGAGTTGAAACGCAGCGGCGTGGCGGTGATCTTTATCTCCCATCGGCTCGAAGAAGTGCTGCACATCTGCGACCGCGTCACTGTGCTGCGAGATGGCAAAAACGCCGGCGACGTGTTGGTCAAAGACGCCACGCGCGACGACCTGATCCGCATGATGGTGGGACGCTCACTGGAGCAGTTCTTCCACCGCGACGCCCACCTGGAACCGCTTGCGGCGGGGGACGCTGCGGATGTCGTCCTGGAAGTGCAGGATATTGTGCGCATCGGCACACCGGTGAATCCTGCCGCCGTTGTGTTGGATCATGTGAGCTTCCACCTGCGTCGCGGCGAGATTCTGGGGCTGGCAGGGCTGGTGGGCGCCGGGCGGACGGAGCTGGTGCGCGCCATCTTTGGCGCTGATCGCCGCAACAGCGGACGCATCCTGATCGATGGCCGGCCGGTCGACATCCGCTCGCCGGTGGATGCGATCAGGCTTGGCATCGGGCTGGTGCCAGAAGACCGCAAGGCGCAAGGATTGATCCTGGGGCTGGCCGTGCGCATCAACATGACGCTGGCGCACCTCGATCAGATCAGTCGCGCTGACTTTGTACAGTTAGCCGCCGAACGCCGACTGGTGGAGGAGTATATCCAACGTTTTGAAATTCGCACGCCAAGCATGGAACAGCGCGTAGTGAATCTGAGCGGCGGCAATCAGCAGAAAGTCGTCATCGCCAAATGGTTGATGCTCAACCCCAAAATCCTGATCATGGACGAACCGACACGCGGCATCGACGTCGGCGCCAAGTCAGAAATCTATGAGCTGATGCACCGTTTGGCGACGCAAGGCATCAGCATCAT
This sequence comes from Anaerolineales bacterium UBA3905, assembly GCA_002391565.1. Classification (GTDB taxonomy): domain Bacteria; phylum Chloroflexota; class Anaerolineae; order Caldilineales; family Caldilineaceae; genus Caldilinea. The sequence continues at coordinate 1,424 of DGFH01000111.1, read as the reverse complement.
CATGATCTCATCCGAGTTTCCTGAACTCATCGCCATGTGCGACCGCATCGTCTGTCTGGCGGAAGGACGCGTAACCGGCGAAGTGCCACGCGCCGAGGCGACCCTGGAGACACTCATGCATTACTGCACCCTGCGCCAGCAGGTTGTAACCAAGGAAGGATCGGTGTCATTGTGACTACGCAAAGTGCAGTCAAGCCCACAGCATCTGAACGTCGGGTCAACTGGTCGAACTATGCCAGTCAGTTTGGTGCATTGGGCGTGCTGGTCGTGATCTGCATCGTCTTTGCGATCGTCGAGCCGGCGTTCATCTCGCCGATCAACCTTTTCAATGTGCTGCGCCAGGTGTCGATCTACGGCTTACTGGCATTGGGGATGACCTTCGTGATCCTGACTGGCGGCATCGATCTTTCGATCGGTTCGTTGCTGGCGCTGGCGGGGTTGGTGGCGGCGGCCACCTACAAAGGCGGCACCGGGCTTCTTTCGGCGGGCACGGCGGGGCAGGCGCAAGGCTTTGGCTTGTGGGCCGCCATCGGTGCAGCGATTGCCGTCGGCGTGATCGGCGGTCTCCTGCAGGGCACGGCCATTTCCAGGCTCAAAGTGCCGCCGTTCATCGTCACGCTCGGTGGTTTGACGGCCTTTCGCGGCGCCGCACTGCTCTTTTCCGGCGGCCAACCGATCAGCACCTTCACCGACGAATACAAATTCTGGGGACAGGGGATGATCGGGCCGGTGCCGGTGCCGGTGATCATCTTTCTCAGCTTTGCAGTGTTGGCGTTCATTGTCTTGCGCTACACGCGTTACGGACGCCGCGTCTATGCAGTGGGCGGCAACCCGGAGGCAGCGCGGCTTTCCGGCTTGAACGTGAAAAACATTACGCTCAGCGTCTATGTGATCACCGGCTTTTTTGCCGGGTTGTCGGGCTTTCTGCTCTCGTCGCGGCTTAACTCGGCGGAGCAGGTGGCGGGCGTTGGCTACGAGCTGACGGTGATCGCCGGCGTCGTCATTGGCGGCACCAGCCTTTTTGGCGGCGAAGGCGGCATCTTTGGCACTGTGGTCGGCATCTTGCTGATTGGCGTGCTCAGCAATGGCCTGACACTGATGAATGTCTCGCCCTACTGGCAGCAAATTCTTGTCGGCCTGATCATCGTCTTTGCGGTCTACCTGGATCAACTGGTCAAGCGACGACGATAAGCCGGGTATATCTCATGCTCGGGGCGCACAGCCTTCGATTCAAATCGAGGCTGAAAGCTGAAGTCGGCTCATGAGAATCAACCCAATAACCCGGCAATCGATGTAGGCGCGCTCTTAGCCGCACGTTCTCGCCAGACAGGAAAATGCAGTTGAGAACCGCATCTACGATTACCAAATTTATTTGTTACCCCCAGATTCACCTGTGCTCGCACTTGCGGATGCATCGGGGTTTG
>DGFH01000077.1 GCA_002391565.1 Anaerolineales bacterium UBA3905 | reverse complement strand
GCGCAGCAGATCATCCGCGCCGCACGCCAGGACGACAGCCTCGACGCCGTCGTCGTGCACGTCGATTCGCCGGGCGGGTCAGCGCTGGCAAGCGATCTGATCTGGCGGGAGCTGGCGTTACTCGACGCGGAAAAGCCCGTCATCATCTACATGGGCAATGTAGCGGCGAGCGGTGGATATTACATTGCCACAGCGGGGCGCAAGATCGTGGCGCAGCGCGCTACGATCACGGGCAGCATCGGCGTGATCATTGCCAAACCCAACCTGCAAGAGGCCTTTGCCAAAGTGGGCGCGCGCCGCGACGCGGTAAGCCGTGGCGCCCATGCTGACATCTACGCCGACACTACGCACTGGCAGGACGATCTGCTGGCGCGCGTCGAAGCCAGCCTGCAACACGTCTACACCCAGTTCAAGCAGCGCGTGATCGATGGTCGCAGGATCGACCCGGCGGCGCTGGACACACTGGCGGGCGGGCGCGTGTGGACAGGCATCCAGGCGCTGGCGCACGGGTTGGTCGACGCCCTGGGCGACTTCGATCACGCTGTAGAGCTTGCCGCTGCCGAAGCTGGTCTGCCTACTGGCGGGCGCGTTGAATTGGTCGCCATCACGGAGCCACATCGCTGGCTGGCGCCAGCGCCGGTGGCGCTCCAGACGCTGCTGGGCGGTCGGCGCGCCCAACAAGTCACCGATCTGGCTACCTTTTTGTTCGATGGCGAGTTGTCCACTGTGCTGACGCGTGAGCAGGTGTGGTTGCTCGCCCCGCATCTACCCAAAGGCTGATTCATGATCGTTCAAAGGAGAGTCCCATGACCCTGTTAGCGACTATCGTGTTGAGTGTAGCGTTGTGGTGGCCCGGCGGCGGCATGACGCAAAGCGATGCACCGCCGCTCCCGCCTCCCTTCTGCGGCGAATTATCGGACGCAGACTGTCAGTTGCTGGCCGATGCCCAGGAGTTAATGCGCGGCGTCGCGTCCATGAACATGACGTTGGCGTTGGATGCTGGTCTCAGCGGCATCCCCGACTTTGCCGACGAGGATTTGGCGTTTGGGCTGGACATGGACATGACCATGCACCTCAACCCGGCGCTAAACGAGGAGATGCGCGCCATCACGGCGCGCCCGCCGGAAGAATTGCTGGCCACGCTGGATGAGTTCAGCGCACTTGTCATTGACTTCTACAAAACGCTGGCTTTGGGGCTGGAAATGGAGGTGGCGCTGCCCAGAGCGCTGCGCGACGCGCTGGAAATCGAGGAAGGCGTGATGCTGGCCGACACCCTCACCATCAACGTGCGCATGGTGGATGGCTACGCCTACATCGACATGGACGCACTGGCCGCCAGCTTTCCTGATCTGGGTGCAGAGCTGGCGGCTGAGGGCATCGAGGGCTGGATTGGCGTCGATTTCGTCGGACAGATGGAACGCGAGCTGGAAGGGGCTATTGCGGCGCCGGACATTTCAACGCTGCAATCCATGCAACTGAGCATGGCCTTCAATCAGCTGATGATGGACGAGACGATGCGCAGCCTGCTCGCTCCCTATGTTGTCGTCGAGCGTCTGACGGATGAAGAACGCGACGGCGCGCCGGTGGCAGTCTTCCGCACCACATTAGAGCTGGGCAAAATGGTGGCAAACCCCAATTTCACCCGCCTTCTGCGTGAGGCAGCGGATACGATGGCGGCGGCGGCGGGCGAGGAGGTTGATGCGCAGGAACTAGGGACGGGCATTCTGGGCGTGCAATTGCTGGCAACAATGCTAGCGCGCTCGGCGGAGTTCGAGATCGTGCAAACAGTCGGGCTCGATGCACCCTACACCTACGACAACAACATCTTTATGCAGCTCGATCTGAGCAGTCTAATCGCGATGGCGGCGATGGGCGGCGGTGAGGTTCCCGATGATCTGGTCGGCGCCAAACCGATCTTAACCTTCGACATGAATGCCAGCTACAGCGATTTCGATGCAGCGCCGGCGGTCGAGGCGCCCGAAAATGTGGAGATCCTGCCGCTCGATTCAATGGACGGCAGCGATATGGATGTAATTTCCTGACTTTCAATCTGATTGTGGAGCATAACCATGTTTGATGTTCAGGCCGTGCGCCAGCAGTTTCCGGCGCTCAGCGAGCGATTCGACGGCAAGCCCGCCATCTTCTTCGACAACCCCGGCGGCACGCAGGTGCACACAGCGGTCATCCGCGCCATGACCGATTACATGACGCAGAGCAACGCCAACACGCATGGCGTCTTTGCCACCAGCCGGCGCAGCGATGTCATCATCGACAATGCGCGACAGGCCGCCGCCGACTTGCTCGGTGCGACGCCGGCCGAGATCGTCTTTGGCAACAACATGACCAGCCTCACTTTTGCGCTGGGAAGGTCGCTGGCCGCCGAGTTTGGCCCAGACGACGAGATCGTGGTGACGCGGCTCGATCACGACGCCAATGTCTGGCCGTGGGTGATGCTGGCCGAAGACACCGGCGCCCAGGTGCGTTGGGCCGACGTGGACATGGAAACCTGCACGTTGGACATGGAACATCTACAGTCATTGATCAACGACCGCACGCGGCTAGTGGCGGTTGGTTACGCCAGCAACGCCGTCGGCACCATCAACGACGTGAAGACCATCATCGGCTGGGCCAAGGCGGTAGGAGCATACTCCTATATCGACGCTGTGCAGTATGCGCCGCATGGTCTGATCGACGTGAAAGCGCTTGACTGTGACTTTCTGGCGTGCAGCGCATATAAGTTCTTTGGGCCGCATGTTGGCATCCAGTATGGCAAGCGCGAACACCTTGAGCGCTTACGCGCTTACCGTGTGCGTCCGGCGGGTGAGGAGTTGCCGGGCAAGTGGGAGACCGGCACCAAAAATCACGAGGGGCTGGCGGGGACGGCGGCAGCCATCGACTATATCGCCGGGCTGGGCGTCGCGTATGGAGGAGTTTCCGCCTCGGCGCCGCGCCGCACCAAACTGACTGCCGCCTGGCCGGTCGTAATGGAGTATGAGCAGCAGTTGATCGACCGTCTGATTACCGGCCTGAAGGCAATCCCACGCGTACGCATCTACGGCATCACCAGTCGCATGGATTGGGATAAACGCGTGGCGACAGTCTCGATCCGCAAGGAAGGGCTGACGCCAGAGGCGCTGGCAACAAAACTGGCCGAGCAAAATATCTTTGTGTGGAATGGGAACTTCTATGCCGTCTCCATCAGCGAACGGTTGGGGGTGGAACAGAGCGGCGGGCTGGTGCGGATCGGGCTGGCGCATTACAACACGATCGAGGAGATCGACCGCTGCCTGGCGGTGATTGATCGGGCGTAGTAAAAAAGGGAAGATCGTGGGACGGGGAGACAACGACAGATTCTCAAGGTCTCAAGGTTGCATTGTGAATCGTCAGGTGTGAAGTCTCCCTGTCTCCGCCTCTCCCTGTTTCCCCTCACAACAACTCAATCTTCGCTGTGCCCGTCTCTGTATCGTACAACGCCCATGATGCTGCGCCCTTCATGCCAAGCACCTCCCCCGGATTGAGCAGCCAGCCTGCACCGACCGGTTCCAATAGCCTGGTGTGATCGTGACCGTAGCAGACCAGGTCGAACACACCGGACTGAGCGATGCGGCGCGCTGGCTCCGGGTAGTGGATCATGGCGAGCTGGCGCCCGGCGACGTTCAACTCGGCGTAAATGCCATGCAGCGTGATCTGCGGATGTTTGGCCGCGATCACTTGCAGCAACCGCCCATCGCCGTCATTGTTGCCAAAAACAACGTGCACCGGCCCGGTGAAGCGTTCACCGATCAGGTTGAGCATAAAAGGCGCGCAAAGGTCGCCACAATGCAGCAACACCTCAGCGCCAGCGGCTTGCGCGGCTGCCAATGCGCCGGTCAGATGGGCGATCTGATCGTGACTGTCCGAGAGAATAGCGATTCTGGTCATTGTGTCTCTCCTTGAAAGTGCACCGGTTGAAAGTGCACCGGTTGAAAGTGCACCGGTTGAAAGTGTACCGGTTGAAAGTGTACTGGGCGAGTGGACAAATCGCCCATGCGTCAGCTTATGCTATACTCCAGTGTATATGTTCGGAGGTCAAATGCAAGTGCACCGTCGTGTGCTGATCGGGTTGGGGCTGCTGCTAATGTCGTTGCTGGTGGCTGGCTGCGGACAGGTCATCACCCTCTCGCCGACGCCGACGCCGGCGCCCACCGCCACTCTCGCCGTCGATATTGTGGTCGCCACGCTCGAACCGACGGCGACGCCGGCGCCCTACACCCCGGAACCGACGCCGACGCCCACCGTCACGCCGACGCCGATCATTCACGTCATCCAGGCTGGTGAGACGTTGCTTTCGGTCGCCTCGCGCTACAATGTTAGCGTCTCGGCGCTGCAGGACGCCAACGGCATTCTCGACCCACGCCTGCTCCAGCTTGGGCAAGAGCTGGTCATTCCGCGTCAGGAGGAGTTCGACGCGGCGCTGGCGACCACCTTGACGCCCACGCCCACGCCGCTGCCTGTCGCCGTCGAGAATCTCCACTTCAGCGAAACGACGATCGGTGGTCTGTCGGTATTGGGCGAGGTTTGGAACAACACCGGTGCGCCCCTGGAGCAGGTGCGCGTCGGCGTCACGCTGCTGGATGCTGATGGGCAGGAGGTGGCGCGCGCCGAAGGGTTGGTGGCGCTCGACCTGGTCGATGTTGACGAACGCGCGCCATTTGCGGTTCTCTTTGGTGAACGCCCAGGCAAATTCGCCCGCTATCAGGTCTCTGCCCTGCGCGCCGTGCCCGCTTATGTAGGCAGCTACTATCGCGACCTGGAAGTGAATAACATTGCGTTCACCAGCGAGGGTTTTTCTTCTTACACGGTAACCGGTCGCGTCAAAAATATCGGGCCGGAAGAAGCTGTGCAGGTGCAGGTGGTGCTGACTGCGTATGATTCGCTTGGCCGCGTTGTCGCCACGCGCAAGGTGGAGCCCGATTACAACGTCGTGCCGCGTGGCGGCGAGGCGGATTTTACCGCCGTGTTGGCGCCAGCCGGTGGGCCAGTTGTGCGGGTCGTTGCCGTGGCGCAAGGACGCCGAATTTCGGCGGTGAACCCGTGATGAAGGTGGGTTCAGTTTGGGCGCTATCGGGCTTTCCTGCTATAAAGCAGTCGCATGAATCGGAATTTTGCCAGAGTTGGTGCGGTGTTGAGCATGCGCAATGAATTTGCAGGCAAATTAGGGATTGTGGTGACATTGCTGGGATTGTTGATGGGTGTGGCCGGTTGTGGACGCAGCGCCTCCGCCGAGATGTTGGCTGCGCAAGCTGCGCCAAAGCCCGGCAGCTATATCGACATGACCGACGTGGTCAAGCGCCCGGCGGCGCCATGGAAGGCGCCGGTCTTTCACCAACCAGACGCCAAACCTGTTCTGCCCAGCCGCCTGTTGATTCCAGCGATTCAGGCGGATATGCCGGTTATCGAGTTGGGTTGGAGCACGAAGAAAGACGCCAACGGTGCCATTTTCAGTGAATGGGATGTAGCCGACTATGCGGCAGGCTGGCATAAGAACAGCTCGTTGCCTGGCGAACCGGGCAACATCGTCTTGAGCGGGCACAACAACATCAAAGGCGCCGTCTTCCGCGAGCTCGACCAGCTGAAGCGCGGGGACGAGATTCAACTGATGGCTGGCGGCATCGAGTATAGTTTCACCGTCGATGAAGTGCTGATTGTGCCCGAAAAGTACGCTTCAGCAGAACAGCGCGCGGCCAATGTTCGCTATATTCAGGAAACCGCTGACGACCGCCTCACCCTGGTCTCGTGCTGGCCGCGCAATGACAACACCCACCGGATCATTGTTATTGCCCGCCCTACGGGAACCTTGAGCCAGAATGGCGGGGCTACCGTCTCAAGATAATTATGTCAATGTAGCAATTTCTGCGCCGCCTGCAGGCTTTGTGGCACACCCACAGTCAGCGGGTCTTCGCCGCCCTCGTACTCCAGCGAGAGCCAGCCAGCGTACCCTGCATTGCCCAGAATCTTGATAATCGCCGCCAGATCAACTTCGCCCTGTCCCACAACGGCGCCGGTGAAAGGAACGCCATCGAGCGCTTTATAGACATGCATGGTTTCATCTGGCCGCGCCCGACGAAAGTCCTTGAGATGCACAAGCGCCGCCAACGGCGCCAGTTCCTGCGCCGCCTCGGTGGGGTTCTGATTAACGAGCAGAAAATTGCCCGTGTCAATATTGGCGCGCAGTGCGGGCGAACCAACTGCATCAATGATGCGACGCACCTGACTGCTACGCCCGGCCATCAAGCCATGATTCTCCAATGCCAGCGTGATGCCGTGCGTCTCGGCGTAATGAGCGCCGGCTGCCAGCCCATCGACGATCCAGGCAAAGCCGTCTTCAAAGCTATAGCCGGGTTTGGCATTGCCACTAAAGACGCGCAACGTGCGCACCTCCAACCGATCCGCCACTTCGACGCCGGTCTTGAGATCGGCAAGCTGTTGCTCCCAGGCGGCGCGCTCTGGCTGAAAGAAATCGTTGCCGATGGAATAGACTGCCAGTTCTAAGCCAGCGTCGGCGATCTGGCGCTTGACTTTGCCCATCTCGGCGGCGCGGTCTGTCCAGAAGTAGTCCAGCAGCTCCACACCGCGTGCGCCGTTCTCTTGCTGCCGCGCCGCAAACTCGATAAAGCCGGACAGGTCAAGCCGCCGCTCTCGCACCGCTGCAACCACGCTCCACATGCTAATACTGAGTTTCACAAGTCACCTCGTCTGTTCAATAATGGTGATGGTCAGAGTTGCCTCTGCCCAACGATTGGGTCCTGCAGGGGAGTTGGTTCGTAAGCCCCTAATGGTAAGGATGTCTAGCGAACATCGACTTAATGATGCACCTGTAAAGATTGTCGCCTATTGGCGTAACAGACATGATCTCGTAACGTTGTTGGCGAACAGAACACAGCCGCCAGCATTCATGCCACCAACTTCGCTGCCTGTCCCCACGTTTCTTCAAAGACAAATTCAGACAAGGGGCGACGTGTGCGCGGCGTCAGTTCCCGCTCGCGGTTGCGTTCGTCGAGCACTCCCGGCTCACCAAGATAACCGATTGCCAGCATAGTGACGGGGGCAAAGTCCTCCGGGATGGCAAAAAGGACGCGCGCCTTCTCCGGCTCAAAGCCGCCCATCTGGTGCACAAAGAGGTCGAGCATGGTGGCTTGAAAGGTGAGGTTCGCCACCGCCAGCCCCACATCATAGAACGCATATTGGGCGGGGCGACCGCTGGGCGTCGTGGTGCGGGCGACAGACAACATTAAGACAGGCGCCTGCGCTGCCCAGGGCAGATTGCCCTCTTTGATCGCCTCGACCAGTCGTGCATGTGTGGCGCTGCCTTGCACCCCGACGATAAAATGCCAGGGCTGACCGTTGCCGCTCGAAGGCGCCCAACGCGCCGCCTCCAGCAGCGACAACAATTTCTGTGGCTCGACAGGATGTGGCGCAAAGGCGCGCGGACTCCAACGCCGCTGCAACGCCGGATGGATGACGTGATCGACGGCGGCGATCTTGATGGTATTGGCGGGATGCTCTGCGATCAACATTTTTTCTCCATCGCACTTTCACGTTTTTATACTTGTATTTTAACATTGAATCATTCTGACAGACGATGTATCTGTAGCGCACCCTCTATTGCTTGTTACAATGTAACTGCCTAGTTTACAGCTTGGATTCAGTATCTCCAGGCAGGCCCGTGAACTTCCCGAAAGTCCCAGAGCCTCCGAAGGGCGCGCCAGCAGTGACGCACACTTGTACAAATCAATGGCAGATGCGTCGGGAACCGGGTCAAAGCCTGGCAGCGTTATAAAAGATCAAGAATTGCTCACGCAACAAGGCGCCGATCATCCTATGCGATCATCCGATTACGCACTCCAACCAATTGCACGCTCAACACCGCCCACCCATGCATGGCTATGGCTCGTGCTCGGCCTGTCGTCGGGACTCAGTGTAGCGATCTATCTGGCGCGCGTCTGGTACACCGAATCGCTCGTGTTTTTCTTTTTGAACTGGAACCTGTTGCTGGCGTGGATACCCTTCGGTGTGGCGGCGGTAATGCAGGAGATGGCGCGACGGCGCGTCCTGTCGGCGCCGTTGCTGCTTTTACTCTTCGGCGTCTGGCTGCTCTTTTTTCCCAACGCGCCTTACATCATCAGCGACCTGATGCACCTGGCGCCGCGTCAGGGCGTGCCCCTGTGGTACGACGCCATGCTGCTCTTTGCCTATGCCTGGAATGGACTGCTGGTCGGCTTTGCCTCGTTGTGGCTGGTGCAGGCAGTGGTGACAGCGCGCTTCGGCGCGTGGGTTGGCTGGGTCGTGGCGCTTTTTTCGCTGCTGGCAGCGGGCTTCGGCGTTTATCTCGGTCGTTTCCAACGCTGGAACAGTTGGGATGTGCTGGTTGACCCGATCGGTCTGGCGCGCGAGATTATCTTCGGACTGACTCATCCCTGGGCTTACCCCAAAGCCATCGTGGTGACGTTGCTCTTTGCATCCTTCCTCGTCATTGCATATAGTACGGTGCATTTATTGGCGGCTACACGTATTCAGCCAGGCAGCCGAGAGCACGTGACGACATGAGGAGCTTATGAGCAAAATTGATGAGTCACTCCCACCAGAGGACGCCCTGGATCGCGTCGAGTTGCGCCCTGGCCAGGAGCCACTCACGCCGGAGGAGAAAGAACGCTTTTTAGCACGCGTGCGCGGCGAAGGACGCACATTAACGTCGGCGGAGATGTACGCCATCTTCGGCCCGCCGCCAGAACGCCCGGACGCGACGCCCACCTATGACGAGGTGGCGGAGATGACGCCGGCAGCGATCGATGCGGCTCGCCTTGATCTGCTCACACGCGATTTTTTCCACGATGTTGCCAGCGCGCTGCCTGCCCCACCGTTGGTGCGCGGCGTCATCTTCGACTTTGGCGACACGCTGGCGTCGCTTACCCGCCCGTTGCACGCGTTGATGACGGAGGGAGCGCGCGCCGCCGAGAACTACATGCGCAGCACCGGTATGACGCTGCCCGATGACTTTTACACCAAGATCATCGAGGCGCGGCGCTTTGCTGAGGAAAAGTCGGCTGAGGAGCAAGAGGAGCATCTCGCCGATGACGCCATGAGCTTCCTGCTGCAATTTTTCGGCTATCCGGCCAGCCGCCTCGATCCCGCTGTGCTGCAGCGGGCCGTGGATATTTTCTACGCCCCGGAGATGACAGCCTGGCGGTTGCGTCCCGGCGCGCGCGAAGCATTGACAACGCTGCGCGGCGTCGGCTATAAGCTGGCGCTGCTGACCAACTACAATTGTGATCGCGTCTTCCAGCGCACGATCGATTACCTGCAACTTCGTCCCTACTTCGACCTCTGTCTGAGCAGCGCCAGCGTCGAATACCGCAAGCCAGATGCGCGCTTTTTGCAGATCGCTCTCGATCACTGGGATTTTCTCGCCTACGAGGTCGTTGTGGTGGGTGACAGCCTGGTGGAGGATATTCGCGGCGGCATCGAACTGGGGGCGCAAACTGTCCTGGTGCGCAGCGCTGAGCAGGCGCAGGTGCAACTCGATAATACGCGCTACGCTGCTGAGATTCAACCCGACGCCATCATCGACGATCTGACGACGTTGCCCACCATCATCCGCGCCTGGACGTAGACGCGCTTCGCTGGCCCAGTGCATAGCCAAGCGCAAAGACCAATGCCACCAAACCGAAGGCTGCCAACCCCCGCGCGCCATCCGCTAGAAGTTGGCGCGCAGGGGTGTCACCGGAGCGTTGACGCTGCCCTTGCTGGCGTTGATGGGTGGCTTGCAGCGCACGATGCAGATCGGCGCGAAACTTTGCGTCGGGAGAAACCAAAGGCGTTCCGTTGTCATGCCACTGTTCAGCCATGAGTTACTCCTCGTGCGGCTCAGGTGGCGCCGCCACTTGCGCGGGGTCGCGCGTATTCTCGCCCCACCCGCGCTCTTCCAGGTCTTTACGCAACGCTGCCAATGTACGAAAGTAGAGCGACTTGATAGCGCTTTCACTCTTGTTCATCAACTCGCCGATCTCCAGATTGGAGAGGGTCGTGTTGAGCTTATACAACAGCAAGTTACGGCGTTCCTCTGGCAAACGATCGATGGCGGCCCAGAGTTCGGTGCGTTCAACGTTGGTCTCCACCGCCTGTTCAGGACGCGGCTCGTCGCTGCTGCGCCACCACAA
>DGFH01000388.1:314-60291 GCA_002391565.1 Anaerolineales bacterium UBA3905 | reverse complement strand
AGCCGGACGTTTCCGGTCAGCCACGCCGTCACGCCGGAGGCGATGACCTACGGGAGAGGACGCTGTGTGCGCTGAAGGCAGCAACGTCGATTGCCGGATCATTTGGTTAATCCTCATAAGCTGTATCATGCTGCGCGCAGAGCGCCTCTTACGGCGCGACGCACGCCTTTGGGCGTTGTGCCCGTAAAACGCTGAAACGCAGCGTAAAAACTGCTCAAGGAACCGAAGCCGCTTTGGAGCGCCACATCGAGCACGCTGGCATCCGTCGTCACCAGAAGGCGTTGCGCCTGTGTGACGCGATATTGCAGCGTGTACTCCCAGATGGTCAGGCCAAAGGTGCGCTTGAAGGCGGTCGCAGCGTAATTTGGATGCAACCCGACCGCTGCCGCAATGTCGTCAACGGTCAGCGGCGCCTGGTAGTGGGCGACGATATAATGCGCCATCTTTTCCGCCGCGCTGTAAGGCTCTGCGTGCATGGTCGTGGCGGCATCGGACTTGTGGCGCCATGCCAGTCGCCACAGCCGCGCCTCCATTTCCTTCAAAACAACGACCGGATCGGCGCGTGTGCTGAGTTCCTCATGCCAGCGCGGCAGCATCAGCTGATCGAGCGGGGCGTTGGCGCCGTCGGCGTCGATCACCATGTCGCCGGCCAGCAAGTCCTGCACCAGCGACGCAGGCAATTTCCAGGCCAGAAATGTCTCCAGCGGAATGGTGAAGATGCAAAAGTCGCAGGCAAGTGGACGTTCGACAAGTTGGTGTGGGATCGCAGCCCAGAAGATCGCCAGACGCCCCGGCGACAGTCGCACCAGACGGTCGCAATGGGCGTAGACAATCTCGCCCTCCAGCAGCAGATTTAGCTCGATCTCGGTGTGCCGATGGGGCAACGTCATCAACGCAGGCAGACAACGCCAGCTGGATAAGCCATAGGAGATCGAGGTGGCGGCAGGCATCGGCGCTAATCTGAGAAATCAGGAAGTTTTGACAAGAAATCGAATAGAAATCACTGAATTCTTTGGCTATGATAACACTGTTTGCACGCTCTCTCAAATAGAGGTTAGTGCATTAAGAGCCGATCACCACACCACAGGAGAACCATGATGGAAGCACGCATGCCCACAGCACTGGATGACTTTTTGTTCGATCTTAACGGTTATCTGATTCTCAAGCACGCGGTTGAACCGGAGTTGCTGGCTGAGTTGAACACAGCCTTTGATAACTTCCCGCCGCTTGAATATGGCGAGTGGTGGGGCAACGCCCAGCGTCGCGACTACAACGGCGCGACAGGGTTTGAGCTGCACAATTGCGTCGAGGCCGGTGAGCCATTCGAGAAATTACTGGATCACCCCGGCTGGATCAACTACGTGCGTCGCTACTGTGGCGAGCAAGGCACCTACGTTGAGGGGTTGTTTGTCGACGAGTGCATCGCCTCGATCCGGCGATCTGGGGGGCATCACCCGGTGCATTCAGGTGGTTATCAGGCGGCGCTGCGCAACAAGTATATCTGCGAGCACGGCGTCTTTCGCTGCGGGCAGGTGAACATCATCCTGGCGCTGACCGACGTTGGGCCGGGGGATGGCCCAACGATGGTGATTCCCGGTAGCCACAAGTCGAACTTTCCGCACCCGAACGCCGGCGATTACAGCAAACTGGACCGGATGGATAACCTCGAAGGCGCCGTGCCGGTCTATCTCCAGGCTGGCGACGCTTTGCTCTTTGTGGATGGCATCATGCATGGCGGCAGCAGCCGCACGAACGCAACTGGCGAGCGTCGCGTCACAATCTATCGCTATGGCGTCAGCTGGGGCGCCACGCGCTACGGCTTCGAATATTCACAGACGCTGCTCGCTCGCTTGACGCCAGCGCGGCGCAAATTGCTTCAGCCGATTGCGCCCAATCGACCGCCCGCGCGGTGAGTTGGCGGCTGTGACCGGCGATGCGCACATTCTCGCTGATCGCCTCACAACGTGTTTCGGTTTCCAGGGTTGCGTGTTGCGTGTCGGACTTGCCGCTGCAACACGCAACACGCATCATGACGACGAGTAAGGGGTCAGACCCCATCGCCGAACTGCTTGCGCAGATAGAGGTGGCCAGCGATCACCAGCAATGTCATTTCGATGGCGTTCCACCAAAAGTGCACGTCAAGACGCACTGCAGTGGTCAGGCCAGGGATGGTGCAAATCCAGGTGCCGCGCGTCCATTCGCTACGCGCCAACCAGCCATCGCGCCCGACAATGCCGGGCAGCCCCTGCGCCGTGACGTTGAGCACGTCCATCGCGGTCAGCTCGCGTAAGATCATCTGATAGCGGATGAAGGTGTAGCTGTGTTCGATGGTGTGGAAAGCTGCCACAGCCAGGAGCAGCCACATCCAGCCGCCGCGCATGCCCCCCGCCATCAGCGCCACAACAGCGAGCAGCACCAGCCAGTTCCATACGAAATGCACCCATTCGGCGTTGGCGGGTGAGAGCAACCCGTTCGACTGGCGCATAGTCAGGTAAAGCAGGTGGTATTGCGCCCACTGCACAAGATGCTCGATGGTGTGCAGCCCTTGCGCCGTCACCAGGATCGACAGCCCCATGATCGTTGCACCGTAGCGGCGATAGTCGTCGCGCCACTTGAGCACACCCGCCGGCAACAGGATGAGCAGCGTCAGCGCCGTTGCGCCCCACAGGGGCAGCCAACCCAACGCCACCGCCAGATAGCTGATCGCCAGACCGGCGAGCAATGACCCCAGCACGATGCGCGTGTACTGTTTGGGGTTAAGCAGACGTAGCAGCGGGAAGGCGGTCTGGATGTCGAAGATGCGAGGTGTGGCAAGCGTTTGATGGGTCATAGTCGTCTTCTCCTGGCAAACGTCAACGTGTTACAGTCAGCAGTGTGTTGATGGATGGCGTTTCAATGACGGAAACCGCACCGTCGGGCCACATAATCTCCAGTCTGTCCAGCCGTGTCTGCACCGGAAAGCCAAAGTGTACACGCGCCGGATCGCCGGAGAGGTACCCGCCCGATGCGCGCACGTCGCGGCGGAGCACACCTTTGTCGGTGTAGAGTGCAAGCTGGGCGCCAATCGCACTCAGGTTGTGGCTTTCTGATGATCTCAAGTCTACCTGGAGCGTAGCGCCGGTGCAAAGTTGGTTTTCATGTAGCTGGGCAAAGCCGCGCAGATTGTTGACGACGATATCCAGATCGCCGTCGGCGTCCAGGTCTGCCATGATCATGCCGCGTCCGCTGGCCGTCGCAGCAAGTTGCCACTGTGACGCGCGCTCGAAATAACCGTTGCCGCGATTCCGATAGGCCTGATTCTCTTCGATCAACTCGCCGTTGGGTAGATGGCCGAAGAGGTCGGCGGCGATCATGCCGTTGACAACATAGAGATCAAGATAGCCATCCTGGTCGAGGTCACCGAGGCGCGCGTCCCAACTCCAGCCCGATGCATCCACCCCGCGCGCGGTGGCTTGATTTTGCCAGCCGCCGCGCCCGTCGCCGATCAACAACACATTCGCCATGATTTGCACGTCATCGGCGCGGTTATGGGGCACCAGCAGGTTGAGCACCGGCACCCATGCGGCCAGGTTGCGGGGCGAAATATCGTAGGGATTCATGTCGGTGGTGAAGAGGGCGCGGCGCCCATCGTTGGCAATGTCGCCCCACTCAGTCGTCATCGTGCTGTAAGAAGTTTGGGGGAAGGGGTGAATCTGCACCCACCCGTGGTCGGTGCGTTGCCAGACGTTGTCGTCGAGTGCAAAGTCGTTGGCGACCCAGATTTCGGGTCGATTGTCGCCTGTCACGTCGAGGAGGGCGATAGAGAGCGTCTCGGCGTGGTGGGCAAGCACCTGCGAGTCCCAGGCGCCGTTGTGCTGAAGATGCACCACTACGCCGGCCCTGGGATCATTCTCTGGCGTGGCGATGCCGTGCTGCTTTAACTCAGCGCCATAGGAGCCAGTCACCAGGTCGAGATCGCCGTCGCCGTCCACGTCGCCCCAGGCCATGGCGTAGGCATAATGATCGACGCCGGGGAGCGGGGTGCGTTCGAAGGAGGGGCGAGTTGCGAGAGGCGAGGGGCGGGGGGCGTCGCCACCTGTGTTGCGCCAGTAGGAAACGCCGTCTCGCCCGCGATGGGTGAAGACGATGTCGCGCCAGCCGTCGGCGTCTACATCGACGATGGCGACGCCGCGCGCAAAGCGGTCATCGAGCGGTGCGCTGGTGAACTGGAGATCGCCTTCGTTCCAGTGGATTTCACCTTCGCCATCCACGCTGGCAAAGACCAGGTCGAGGTCGCCGTCGTTGTCCAGGTCATTGGCGGCCACACCGGAGCCATTGCTGATGTAGGTGCCGATCTCGCGCAGCCGCATCCCAGTGGTGAAGTCGAGGCGATGGGTGACGAAGGCGCCACTGCAAGCAGTCGATTTTATCAGTGGTGAGGCAGCGATGGTTGCGGCGACCGGCCTGCCCGGTGGGGAAAAGTTCGCCGCTGGCGCGTGGATTCCGTGTGCGCTGCAGAGGCAGCCCGCCATCAGCAGTGGAATTACATAACGCGCCAGCGGCATATGGTCGCCCCGAAAACGACTAGCCCTTCAGGCCGGTCGTAGAGATGCCTTCGATGAAGGTGCGCTGCGCAAAGATGAAGATCAAAATGATCGGCAGCGCCACCAGTGTACTGACCGCCATCAGATGCGGGTAAGCCATGGCTGTGGTGCCCATGCTGAGCGCCAGCGTGCGCATTCGATAGATTGCCAGCGCCAGTGGCTGCATGGCCTCGGTGTTGATGTAGATCAGCGGCCCCAGGTAGTCATTCCACGACCACAGGAAGCGGAAGAGCAACACGACCGCGATGGCAGGCTTCGAGAGCGGCAAAATGATGCGCCACAGGATGCCGAACTCGCTGGCGCCATCGATGCGGGCGGCGTCTGACAATTCTTCCGGGATGCTCAGGAAGAACTGCCGCAGCAGAAAGATGAAGTAGGCGTTGCCAAAGAGCGACGGCACCACGAAGGGCCAGTAGGTGTTGATCCAACCCAGGTTCTTGAAGATGATGAAGAGCGGCACCATCGTCACCTGCCAGGGCAGCATCATCGTGGCGATGCAGACCCAGAAGAGCGCATCGCGCCCGCGCCAGGGAATCTTGGCAAAGCCATAGGCGACGATCATCGACGAGATGAGCGTGAAGATGGTCACCGGCAAGGAGTAGAGAAAGACGGAGTTGAAGGCTGCCTGGTTGAAATCGAAACGCGTCCAGGCGTCGTAAAAGTTGTTCCAAAAGACTGGATTCGGGATCAGCACGGGTGGCACGGTGTAGATTTGTGGATCGTCCTTGAGCGAGGAGGTGACCATCCAGTAGAGTGGGAAGATCCACGTAATGCCGAGCGCGATCAAGATTGTGTAGATCAAGATGCGCGAGAGCCATTTTGTGGCGGAAATGGAGCCTGATCGGGCGGATTGCTGAACTTGTGGTTTGCCGCCGACGGTCTGGCTGGCGCTTGTCATTTCTCACCTCCGTAATACACCCACCGCGCCGACGTGCGGAACAGAATCACCGAGAAGAGCAAGATGATCAGGAAGAGAATCCATGCCATCGCCGATGCTTTGCCGATGCTGAATTGCACGAAGGCGTTGCGGTAGAGGTTGACGACGTAGAACTCGGTCGATTTCATCGGCCCGCCGCCGGTGAGCACAAAGGGCAGGGTGAAGTCCTGGAACGCAGCGATGATGCCCATGATAAAGTTGAAGAGAATCACAGGCGTGCACATCGGCACGGTCACATTCCAAAAGCGATGCCAGGCATTGGCGCCGTCCACCAGCGCCGCATCATAGAGCGAACGCGGCACATCTTGCAGCGCGGCCAGAAAGATCACGACCGCCGTGCCTTGCGCCCACACATAGATCATGATCAGGGATGGCTTTGCCAGTTCCGGGCTGGAAAGGAAGGGGATCGTTTGCCAGCCGATCGTTTTTAAGATGCCGTTGATGGCGCCATATTGCACGTTGAGGATGAAGAGCCATACCATCGCCGTGCACACCGCCGGTACAATCGAGGGGATGTAAATGACGGAGCGGAAGAGGGTGCGCCCCTTGATATCGCTATTCAGCAGATTGGCAATCAGAAATGCCACCGCAATCCCCAGCGGCACGCCAAAACCAACATAGTAGAGCGTATTGTACATGACCGTCCAGAAGTCCGGGTCGGTGGTGAACAACCGAACATAATTCGCCAGCCCGATAAATTGCGGGTCGCGAATAAAGTCGTAGTTGGTCATGCTGTAATAGAGCGAAGCAACCAGTGGAAAGAGCGCAAAGAGCAGAAAACCGATCAGCCAGGGCGAAATGAACAGCAAACCCATCACCTGATTGCGCCGTTCGGTTTTGGTCATGCCCCGCCTGGGAGCAGTTGCGACAGCCATAACACCTCCGTAAGAACTGGCAACCTTCCTGGCGTTGACAACTTCCAGGAAGGTTGCTTGGGTCCTGTCGCTTAGCCCAGACCCTGCGCCTGCCATTCGGCTACGGCGCGTTTCTGTAGCTCATCGGCGGCGGCCTGCGGATCCATCAGGTCGCGATAAACCTGTTCGCGCAGCTCCGTGTACTGTGTAATTACGAAGTCATTGATCGGGCAGCGGCGGCCAATCGTCCATTCGGTGACCTGCGGGCCCGCATCGACATAGAAGGCAAGGCCTGGGTACTTGTTCTTGTCGATTGTCGCCAGCCAGGACTTGACGCCATGAATCCAGCCAACTTCGTTGAAGATGATGTCAAGGGCTGTGGGCGTCTGGAAGAATTCGCCGAGCTTGAAGGCGCCTTCCTTGTTCTTGGCATCCTTGAAGATGACCACAGCGTGCAGACCCGTCGCCATGATGTTGGCGTCCTTGCGGTCGGCGGGCACCGGCGCCCAACTTGACCGGTTGAACTGCGCTACTTCCGGCTTCTGAATCTGCGTCTCGCCTGGATGCCAGTACCCTTCGATAATCATGTTTTGTACACCGGCATTGAAGGCGGCGCCCCAGGTGCCGTTGCCTTCCACCTGGCGCATGCCCGCAAATTGATCTGGCCCGGCGATGCGGATGAACTCGCCCAGCGTGTCGAGGCCTTCGGCGATGCGCGGGTTAGCCAGATCGAACGCTCCGGTTTCTTCATCGAACCACTTGACGCCGTAGGAGGCGGCGAGGAAGTCCGGCTCATTGGCCATGGCGTCATAGGGATCGAGACCGAACTGAAGCAGGTTGCCTGCATCGTCCTTCTTGGTCATCGCCTTGTGCCACTCCAACACCTCATCCCAGGTCTTGGGCAGCGTCGTCGTATCGAGACCAGATTTCTCGGCCGTGTCGATGTTGACATTCAGCCCCCACCAGTTGAAACATTCGATGCCTGGCACGCCGATCATGCCGCCTTTGTAGAAGGCGCTGTTCCAGATGCCTTCCAGGATGTCATCCGCTTTGAGGATGGTGCTGGCATCGGCCATATCTTTGACATCGATGGTGGCGCCGCGCGTAAAGAGGTTGACGTAAGAATAATTGGAGCCGCCGTCGGGGGGAGTGCCCGCAGCAATGGCTGTCAGCAGTGAATCCTGGTTGGCCGAGCCTTTATATTCAAGGGTGGCGCCGCCCATGTGTGTCTTGAACTCTTCCGTCTCGATAATTTTCGCCATTGCGGGATCGAGATTGCCCCAGGCATACCAATACTGTACGGTGTTCGGGGCAGCGGCAGGCGCAGCGCCGCCTTCGCTGCCAGCAGCAGGCGCAGCAGCCGGCGCACCCGACGGTGCGCACGCTGCCAACGCGACAGCGCCAGCGGTCATGGCGCCCCATTGCAGGAATTGCCGACGGCTGATTCCATTGTTGTTCATGGCGAGCTTGTCCTTTCGTAGTCAACTGGTTTGGAAATCTAAGAACTGGATTGGATGAATTCTTGCTGTTCGGATCACCGCTCTGAATCGCAGGGAGCATTGCAATACCGGGCAAACGCTGCAGTATGCATTGTGTGGAATTGCGTTTCCTGAACGGCGTTCCAAATGATACCCGTACCACTCTGTTGTGTCAAACGCTTTAACAACCTGGACTTTGGGCGGCGACGCAGGACAACAACGCCAGCTTTATGCTCAGGTGCGCTGGCTCCAATGACGGCGACGATGGCCACAACAGCACCGCCTCCCACCGTCGCCTAAGCCCGGCCATGAACTCGCAGGGGATGCGCTTGCGCCGGCTCAAGTCATCTTTGAAGAGTAGCATGCACGTCCCGCCGTCACAATAGAGAATTCTTGGTGAACCTGGAGGATATTGCTACGGGTTGCCTGCCCGAATTGCCGGTGGTTGGATGCGCCCTACTTCCCGATAATCGGCAGAAAGCCTAGATGGTCGGGGACGGTCGCCTCTGCAGCGCCAATATCGCAGCCACGCAACTGGGGGCGCACGGTTCCTCCTTGATCCGCCGTCACAGGGGCGCCAGTGCTGTCGATGCAGTCACCCCGGTCGACCGCTGCGCCAGTGTAGGGCGCGTAGTGGAGCAGGGTCGTGCTGTTGAACAAGCCAAGCGGACCAAGCCCAGGATCGAGGCCATAGATGTTGCTGTCAACGGTTCCTGTGAGCGTGCAGCCATCAACCACCTGCACCAGGTTGAATCCAAGCGAGTGCAGTGCGCCTACACATTCATTTGCAGCGAACGCCCCACGGTTCCCGGCCAGGATCGAATTACGCACGCTTACTTCGGTAGCGTCGTCAGTCAATATCCCGCCACCCACGCCATCTGAACCGGTCACAGTGTAGACGCCATTGCTCACAATGCCGCCGTGACCTGCAATGTTGCCGTGCACGACGACGTTGTCTAATCTGGCGCTGCCTGCATTGACAACACCCCCACCGCTGCCGCCGTCGCCTGGCGCCGCTTCAAGGTACAGGGTGAAGGCGCCGTCGCCATCCGGCGCACGATTGTTCGCAATAGTGCTGTTAGCGACTACCAGGGCGCCCGTATTATAAATGCCGCCCCCGTTTCCGCCGCTTGCACACCGCACAAAACGGTAGCTGGAGAGGCGACCGGATGATCCAGCGAAATTGCCGGCCACTGCGCTCTGCGTGATGGTCAGGCGTCCGCTGTTGAAGATGCCGCCGCCTCTCCCGGCCGCGCCTGGATCAATGGACGGCGGCGGCAAAAACACATAGAGGCCACCGCCGTTGCCAGCATGATTGTCTCTGACGGTGACCCGCTGCAGCGTAAGGCTGCCTTCATTGAGGATGCCGCCCCCATCTTCGCCCTTGCCAGGCGGGAACGTTTCGTCTCCGCTGTCGCGCCCATGCAACGCCTGTCCATTCGCCAGGGTAAGATCGGCAACCGTTACAACAGCGGTCGTCGAAATATGCAGGATGCGGTCGATCCTGGCGCCGTCAATTTGGGTGGTGCGCGCATCGACGCCTTGCAGGGTGATTTCTGTGAGCAGGTCGAGATCGCCAGCGGCATTTGTATCGACATGGTCGGCTGTGTGCGGGTTGTCGGCAACCGAAAGCAAAATCACACCCGCTGGGATCAGGATGACATCCGCCCCTGCACCCGCTGGACAGCCATCGACGGCGCTGTCTGTATTGGCCGCTTCAATCGCCTCGCGCAGCGAACAATCGCTATTGTAATCGATGAGATCGGTGGGGGTGGTGACAGGAATATCAGCCGCCGCTACGGTTACAATTCCGCAATTTGTGATCAACAAGGCGCCGCCGAGCATACCCAGCAGATGAAGCAGAGTAATCGGTCGCATGGGGAGCCTCCACAGGTCATGACACTCATCACGGGAGCACACTAAAACCGGCGTCCGAGCCTGGCAGATGGTCAGCTTTGGGCGACGCGGGAATCGCAACCATCTGTCATCCACTATAGCACACCGGTTCAATCGGTTCTGGACGCTGGCGGTGTATCTCTGATGTTTGTAATCTCTTTGCCGGGTGCACGGTCTATACAGAGTGTCAGCTACACATAAAGACCTGCATACTCTCACGCGCCGTTAGCGGCGGTGGCTGGTTCTTTTGCAAAGTTCTTCCCAAATGACAATTTCTGTGATGTAATGCACCTATCCTGTGGCCTTTCCCCGAAAGGGTGGAGTTGCTAAGCAGGAATACGGGCAGAAGGTGATGGATGATGACACAGCTCCGTATTCAGTTACTTGGCGATATTGCGGTTCATCAACATGGCGTCAACTTGCTCCCTGGGCGGCGGTATACACGCGCAACAGCGTTGTTGACATATTTATTGATGCGGCGCGGAAAACGGTTGAGTCGTGAGCAGCTTGCGTCCACTTTCTGGCCCGACTCCAATAATATGCAGGCGCGCACCAATTTGCGCGGGGCGCTGATCGACCTGCGCGAACATGTTCCTCAACTTGCCGACTGTCTGGAAGATCACCAACCTTACCTCAGTTGGCGGATGGATTGTGAACACACCGTCGATGTCTTTGAGTTCGAATCGCTATTAGAGCGGGCGGAAGCCATTGTGTCGGTTGATGCCTCCGCCGCCATTGCTGCGCTGAGGCAATCCGTTTCTATCTATGCAGGAGAGTTGCTGCCCGGTTTCTACGACGAATGGGTGCTGGATGAACGCAATCGACTGCACACAGCCTATCTCAATGCCCTCTTATGGCTGGCGGAATTGCTGGAAACAGCGGGGCAGATTCGGGATGCCATTCGCTATGCTGAGATGTTGTTGCGCGCAGACAGGCTGCGCGAAAACTCGCACCTTCTGCTCATGCGCCTGCATATCGCCGTCGGCGATCGGGCGCAAGCGCTCAAAGTCTACGCCGACTGCACCAGATTGCTGGTCGAGGAGTTGGGCGTCGAACCGGGGCCAGCTATTCAGTCGCTGCATCGGCGCCTGCTGCAAGAACCCGTTGCGGCAGGCGTGCTGATGCAGCTGGCAGCGCCTGCTGGGACGCTGGTTGGACGTGCAGCGGAGTGGCGCCAGTTGCTAGATAGCTGGGAGCGCGCCATGACCGGCGACACCCAGATCATCATGCTCATGGGCGAGCCTGGCATTGGTAAGACGCGCCTGATGCAGGAATTGCGCAGGCATTGCGCAGATGCAGGCGGCCTGGTGTTGGCGGCGACCTGCCCGCAAGCTCGCGATCCTGTGGCCTATGTTGCGCCGGCGCTGTGGCTGGCATTGCCTGAGTTGACTGCGCGCCTGGCGCATCTGGATGAAGAATATCTGGCCTATCTGCAATTATTGCTGCCTGAACTACGTCAACGCTATCCACATGTGCATCCCCCAACAGCGCTGACGCCCCATTGGCAACGTTTACATCTGCATCAGGCGTTGTCAACGTTGTTTGCTGGGGGTGGAGAGCCGACGTTGCTCTTCCTCGATGACGCACAGTGGTGCGATGCCGCCAGTGTGGAGTGGCTGCAGCATCTTGTCGCCACGCAGCCTCAGGCGCATCTGCTGGTTGTGATGTCGATCCGCACCGGTGAGACTGAAGCGCCGTCACTGGCGTCGATGCGCACAGATCTGGTTGCCAGAGGACGCTTGCAAATGATCGAGCTGATGCGTCTATCTTACACAGAGACCGAACAACTTGTCGGCCAGCATGTGACGCCTCCGCCGGCGGCAACGGTGCTTGAACGCATCTATCGAACCTCCGCCGGCATCCCGTACATTGTGGTCGAACTGGCGCGAACACTGATGCAGACCACCGATGCTGTGGATGCTCCTGACCGCGTTGAAGTCGCCCATCTGTTGCCCGCCAACATCTCCGCTTTGGTGCTGCACCGGCTGGCAGGGCTGTCGTCATCAGCACAAAGGACGCTCGATTGCGCTGCCGTCATCGGCGTACGCTTTGCCGGCAATGTGTTGCACCAGGTCGTGCACCTGCCAGAGGATGAATACCTGCAGGCGTTGGATGAACTCTGGCGCAGCGCGCTGATTCGCGTAGTCGGTGATGATGATTATGAATTTGATCATGAACTGGTGCGTACAGTGCTCTATGAGTCATTAAGCGTTGTGCGCCGGCGTCAGTTGCATCGACTGGCGGCGGAAACGATGGCTGCACTCTATGTCGACGATCTGAGCAGTTTCGGTGAGCAGATCGCCGAACACTATGAACGGGGCGGACGTCCACTGGAGGCTGCACAGACGCTGTTGCTGATGGCGCAGAGTCACAGCGGCGCGCTGGTGCTGGAAACCGCGCAGGCGCACATTGCGCGCGCCCTTGCTTTGCTGGAACGCGCGCCGCACACATCGGCAGCAGCTACCCAGGCATTCTTGTGTTGGTTGCATCTGGGCGCCATCCTGGCGCGTCACCGCCGTTATGATGATGACCAGATGCGCCGGGCATTCACCCAGGCGCACCGCCTGAGCAAGCAGCTTCCCGATCTGCACCTGCGTTTCTGGGCGCTGCGTGGTCTGTGGGGGGTGGAGTGGGGCGCTGTGCAGCTGGAGAGCGCCCTTGATATCGCCCAAGAACTGCTCGGCATGGTGAGCGGACTGGAGGATGACGCTCTGCGCGCCGAAGCGCATTGGGCGCAGGGCGCCACGCTCTTCTATCTAGGGCGCTTTCCAGAGGCTGTAGCGATGTTGCAGGCGGCCGCTACATTCAACGGAGCGGGCAGCGTGCGCTCGGATTCTTTACCGCGCCTCTACGCCCCCGCCACTGCAGCGCGGTGCTATCTCGCCCTGATCGAACTGCTCTGCGGCGATCCGGATCAGGGGTTACGCGCCATCCACAAACTTGTCGCGTGGGCGGAGCGTCATGCTGATGCCTACACATATGCATTTGTGTTGGCGCACCTGGGGATCGCTCACTATCTTGTGCGCGATGTCGATGCTGTATTCGCTGCCGCCGAACGTCTGGTTGCTCTGTCTATCCAACACAGCTATGGCAACATGCTTGCCATCGCCGAACGCCTGCAATCTTGGGCCTTTGCCCTCCACGAAGATGGCGCCGCAGAAGTCGATCTGCTGCGGCAGATGGTGCTGGATCAGGTTGGCGTCACCGCCGAGGTGGCGGCGCCGCTCTTTGTGGTGGCGCTCACCGAAGCGTTGACTTTTCACGGTCGTCATGCCGAGGCGTTGGCGCTCATCGATGTTGGGTTGGCGGCTGTCCAGCGCCAGCACTTCGTCATTGGAGAGATCGAATTACATCGGCTGCGCGGTGAGCTTCTGCTTCGCTCAGACCATGACCTGCAAGCCGGCGAAAATGAACTTGAACGCGCCCTGCTGATGGCGCAGCGCCAGGGCGTCAGGCTATACGCGCTACGTTCCCTGACCAGTCTGTGTCGTGTATTGACTCAACATGGGCGCCGTGAGGATGCTATCGCGCGCCTGCGCGCTGCCCTGACAGAATTCCCCGCCGCCTCCTCGTTGCTAGATGTGCAGACAGCGCGCACCCTACTCCACGAATTATCGACGGATCGCCGCTGATTCACCACCGTTGACAACGGCGATCGTAAGGCGCTGAAGCAGGGCGCCTTACAGTCACCGTTGCATTTGGTCTCCTCTAAACCTC
The DNA here is from genome assembly GCA_002391565.1 of Anaerolineales bacterium UBA3905. Lineage (GTDB taxonomy): Bacteria > Chloroflexota > Anaerolineae > Caldilineales > Caldilineaceae > Caldilinea. The sequence goes on along the minus strand of DGFH01000388.1, from coordinate 46,826 downwards.
ACACGAGAAAAATAAGCAGCATTTAGTGGAACGCCTGGAAAACGCTGGGCATGATACAGTGGCGTCAATCTTGCCTGGAATCCCTGGCGCCGTCCTGAAAGCGCATTCCTGCAGAAACAAAGGCCAAGCTCATGCGAAAACCAGCGCCGGCTGTCGTTTCCCATTTATTCACGGTGCGCCTCTGGTTTGAGGACCTGGGCGAAGGCCGGCGCGAGTGGCGCGGTGAGGTGCGCGACGTCGCCACCGGCCATCAGCATTTTTTTCGCGAGTGGGACGGGATGGTTGGTTTCTTCAAGGTGGCGTGTCTGGCATTTGGCCCTGACGCGCCGATCGACAACCTGGAGCGAGTTGAGTAAATGTCTATGCAGCGCGCCGGGTTATCACCCGATCTGCTCTATCTTGAAGCCGAGCTGGGGCGTATCGATCTTCTGATCCGCCGTGAGGTGCGACGCTGGATGCTGGCCGGTCAAGACCCCAACGACGACTATCGCGGCATGTACATCGCCCAGACCGAGGCGGCGGCGTTGTTGGAGCGCCCCTTCGCCGTCAGTTGGGGACAGTGGGTTGAGCTGCCGCCAGAGGAAGCCGATGCAATTGACGCCGCCTTCGAGCAGGCGACGCAGCAGCTTGAGACAACGGCGCAACACTTCGCTGCCCAGGGACTTACCCCGCGACTGCTCAAACTCGCCCATACTTTCGGTCTGGACCGCACGGCGTTGGACATCTTCTTGCTCTGTGTGGCGCCGGCGTTCGACACGAAATACGAGCGGCTTTACGGCTATCTGCAGGACAACGTCATGCGCCGGCGCCCCTCGGTGCGACTGGTGTTGGATTTGCTGGGTGGCGCAGGCGCGGCGAAGTTTGCGCTGGCGCCCTATCTGGAAGCAGACGCACCGCTCTTTGCCCACCGTCTGCTCGAACACATCATCGAACCGCCGCCCGCCAATGCCCATTGGCTCAACCAGACGCTGCACGTCGACGAGACGGTGGTTGCCTGGCTGCGCGGCGGCTACACGCATCACGGCATGTTGGCGGGCCGCGTCCGGCTGGAGACGGTCGAACCCACGTGTACGGATCATATCCTGGCGGGCGCCTTTGCTCAGCAAACCCAGGCATGGTGCGAGGACAAAACGCCGCTGCTGGCTTTCTATGGCGCCGACCGCACGCGTCAAGACGCCGCTGCGCGCTGTGTGGCGCAGCGCATGGGCAAGCCGTTGCTGCTCGTAGCCATCGACAGGGCCGTGGAGACGCAGCCAGCCCGAGGCGAGATCGTGCGCGTGGCGTTGCGCGACGCCCGGCTGACCGGCGCCGTGGCCTACCTGTGCAGCTGGGAAGCGTGTCTGAACGAAGATCGGATGGCGCCGCCCGATGTGGTGGCTGCGATCTGCGACCATCCAGATGCGGTTGTGCTGGCAGCCGACAGTCGCTGGCAACCCGGCGGCATTGACCGCACACGCGCCATCCACTGGGCGGCGTTTGACACGCCGACGATCGCCGAACGCCAGGCGCTATGGCGCCACTTCCTGCGCCAGCGCAATCACGGCGTCTCGTCCCTCCTCGACGACGTCGTGGACGACCTGGCGGCGCACTTCGCCTTGACCGCCGGCAAGATTCGCGACGCTGTGGCCGCAGCGTGCGACAGGGCTGGCCGTCGTGCGCCGACCGGCGACGAGCTGTTTGCGGCTGCGCGCGTCTACTCCAACCCGCGGCTCAGCGCACTGGCGCGCAAGATCGAGCCGCGCTTCGTGTGGGACGACATCGTCCTGCCGGAGAACCAGCTTGCGATTCTCCACGAACTGGTCGCCGCCGTGCGCCATCGCCCGCAGGTGCTCGAAACGTGGGGCGTGGGGCGGAAACTGGTCGCCAGCGCTGGCGTGACCGTGCTCTTTGCCGGCCCGCCCGGCACCGGCAAGACGATGGCCGCTGAGGTCATCTCCTGCAGCCTGGGGCTAGACCTTTACAAGATCGACCTGGCGCAGGTGGTGAGCAAATATATCGGCGAGACTGAGAAGAACCTGGAGCGCATCTTCAGCGAGGCGGCGAGCAGCAACGCCATCCTCTTCTTCGATGAGGCGGACGCCATCTTTGGCAGACGCTCGGAGGTGAAGGACGCACACGACCGTTACGCCAACATCGAGGTCAGCTATTTGCTGCAGCGCATGGAGCACTACGACGGCGTGACGATCCTGGCGACCAACCTGCGCGCCAACCTGGACGAGGCCTTCACGCGGCGGCTCCAGTTCGTGGTGGACTTCCCCTTCCCACAGGCGGCGGATCGCCTGCGCATCTGGCAGACGCTGCTGCCGCCGGAGACGCCTTGCGCCGCCGACGTGGACTTTGGCGCGCTGGCGCAGCGCTTCGAGCTGAGCGGCGGCGCCATCCGCAACATCCTGGTCAGCGCAGCCTATCTCGCCGCCGACAACGGCCAGGTGGTGACGATGGCGCATCTGCTACACAGCACACGGCGCGAGCTACAGAAGATGGGGCGGATGGTGGGGGAGAGTGAGTTTTCAGTATGAGAGAAACAGAGCTTAGAAATCAACCATGCTGAAAGCTAAAAAGCTGTTTCGGAAATCCCAACAACCAAAGAATATTGGGTTCTCCTTAGAGAAACCTGTTACACGTCTGGTTGAAGGTGTGAACCATCAGGGTGACTTGCTCACCTTGCAAAATCAGATCGGTAATCTGGCAGTACAGCGACTGCTCATGCAGACCAAAGAAGAAACTTCTGGGCGTTTACATTCGGTGATTCAACTTCAGTCACGGCATCGACGTTGGCGACCGCAACGCACAGACCCAACGCTTCTTGAGCGGTTATTGGTGCCAAACTCACCACTTTGGCGTCAACTAAACCCAGATGCAAATGCTGTTGTCAATTGTCCGGCAACGGCAGCCGCGGTTGATGAATATCTCTCAACAGGGAGAGTGCGCCCGGCGCCAGGTGGAGATGCGCTAAGTACGTTTCAGTTTGACGCACAGCCTTGGTCTGCACCGGTTCGTCGTTTTGGATATATCCGTGATGTCGTCAGGCAAAGGAATACTTTTGTAGTTGTCCATGGTATTCGAAGCACTGCGTTTGCGCAATCTCACAATATTACCCCTGATCATTATTTTGTTGTGATAAACCACAATGGAGCTATCCGGGGCATCGACGCTTATGGTCAGGGTGCGGTGATTGGTGACCTCAACGCATTTATTTCCGAACAAGGTTTTACACAGTTTCGATTTTATCAAGGCTCTTTTCGTGTCACCCATATTTCAGCGGATTCTCCTTTCCCAGAAGGTCTATGAGCCATTTATACAGGTTTGGAAATCTTCCATCAATTATTGGACAAGGAAGGTGTGGGGGGCACAGTACGAATGTGGCAGCATAGCCGAGTGATTAATCATAATCAGCAGTCTTCATCAAGCTTGGGCCGAAACTGCCATGTGGCGCTGAAACACTCTACTTGGCATGGTATTGACCTCAAGAACTACGTCGGTAACGCCGCAGCCCAACGCCTCCTCGCTCAACGCTCCGCCGATGCGCCCTTCGACCTGGACGACGCCACCGCCGGCCGCATCCACCGTGCGCGTAGCGGCGGCCAGGCATTAGACGACGCGATGCAGGCGCAGATGAGCCAGGCGCTAGGACGCGACTTCAGCGGCGTGCGTATACACACCGACGGCGAGGCGCACGCGCTCAACGAACAGCTCAACGCCAGAGCCTTCACCACCGGGGCGGACATTTTCTTCCGCAGCGGCGCGTACAGCCCACAGAGCAGCGCCGGTCAGCAACTGATCGCCCACGAGCTGACGCACGTCGTCCAGCAGGCGAGCGGCGCGGTCGATGGCGGCGGTGCGGGGATGCGCGTCAATGCGCCCGGCGACCGCTTCGAGCAGGAGGCGGACGCCGTCGCCCGTCAGGTGAGCAGCGCCGCGCCCGCGGTGCAGCGTCAGACGCCGGAGGAGGACGATTTGCAGGCCAGTGCCTTGCAGCGCCAGGAAGAGGATGAAGAAGCGTTGCAGATGCAGGAATTGGACGAGGAGGAGGCTGTACAGATGCAGGAACTGGCTGAAGAAGAGGAGGCGGCGGCGCTGTGATCGACGATCTGGATCGCACCATTCGCCAGTTGCTGGCCGTCGAACTGCATGCCGTGCGCAGCGGTGTCGTCGAGGTGGCTTTCAACCAACCCACCCACGATTGGAGCAAGAATCTGGGCAAGCCGACGCTCAACTTCTTCCTCTACGACGTGCGCGACAACCCGGTGCTGCGTCGCCACCAATGGCAGCAGACGCCGACCTCTGGCGCTACGCCGCGCGAGGATCACACCGTGCGCCAACGTCGCACGCCGCTGCGCATTGACTGCTTTTACCTGGTTACAGCCTGGAGTCCGGCTGACGCGCAGAGTCGCCCCTTCGAGGAGCACAACCTGCTGACGCAGTGTCTGATCGCCCTGGCGCGCTATCCGCTGCTCAACCGGCTGGCTGAGGATCAACTGGTGGAGGGACGCCGTTGGTCGCCACGCGCCGCCGCCGCCAACGGGCGCAACGGCCAGGATCACCCGACGCAGGTCGCATCGATGCTGGCTGGCGCGCTCGATACGCAGGAGTATGAAATCCGCGCACGGCTGGCGAGCCACGATGTGATGACCAACCCCGCCGAGTTATGGGGTTCGCTGGACAACGAGATTCGCGCCGGCTTCTCCTACGTGGTGACGCTGCCCATCGATCCGTGGGTGGTCATGGAGCAGATAGCAGGCGAAGTGAACGGCGCCACTTTCACGGCCAAGGTGATCCGTCCGCCAGAGCAGGCGCCGGCAGATCGCAGCGTGACGCTCTTTCATCCGTCACCCGATGCATCACCGCCAACGCCGTCGTCGCCCGTTGCCGTCAGCACGACGCGGCACAAGCTAGGGGGCGTTGTGCGGGGTGAACGTGGAGGTGTAGGGATTGCGGGCGTCGCCGTGAACTTGCTTGAACACGAACTGCATCGTGGCGAGAAGAACATCGGGCTAATGAAGACGACGCGCACCGGCGCCGCCGGTCGCTTCCGCTTCGCCGGCCTGCCGGCGGGCGACTATGTGATCGTCGTCGGCGCCGATCTCGACCGGCCGCTGGCGACGGTGGAGATCACTGTGCCCGGCTCTAGCAGCGAACACGGCAGCGTTATCGACATCGTGATCGGCGCAGCAGCCTGACAGATAGATTCGTGGTGCGTGCGACGCGTCGCGTGAGGGTCTCGCCGCAGCAATTAGCACGCAATACGCAACACGCAAAAATCATAACGTCCAAATCGTCCGAGCATAAGGAGGAACTTCATGGCAACAACCTATTTGTCTCCCGGCGTCTACATCGAAGAGGTGGACAAGGGCGCCAAACCGATCCAGGGCGTCCCCACCGCCATAACTGCCTTTGTCGGCTTCACCGAAAAGGCGGAAGCGCCCAACGAAGACGGCTTCACCACCCGTTCGATCCTGAGCGAGGCGAAACTGATCACCAACTGGGGGCAATATCAGGCGCATTTCGGGGGGCTGGTCGAGGACGCCTATCTGCCCTATGCGGTGCGCGGCTTTTTCGATAACGGCGGTGCGATCTGCCACGTCATCAGTGTGCGCACACTCGGCGGCTCGCATCCGGCGCAGGGGCTGCTCTACACGGAGAATCAACGCCAACCTAAATTGCCGGGTGAACCGTGTCTGGTTGTTCATGCCAGGAAGAGTGGCGCCGCCGGCAATGGCTTGGTCATCAAGGTCGAAGCTCCACCCAGGGCGCCGCAGATCGGCGGCAAGAGCAGTGCACGTCCGCAGGCGAATGCGGGCAAGCGCACAGGCGCCGGCGAGGAGGCGTCCGCCGCCGGGGAGAGCGCCGCTGCCGGGGAAAGCGCCACGCCTGCTGCACCAGAGAGCGCCAGCGCCCCGGTGGCAGCGCCAGGCTGCGACTTTGTCCTGGTGATTGAAGAGGGCGACAAAGAGGTGGAGCGCCATGCAGTCAAACTTGCAGAGTTGCCGTTCTGGGGCAGCCGGGCGCGCGAGGATGACAAAACCCACAAACTGTCGGAACGCGTCAAGGTCTGGACGCTGAGCAAGACGGGCAGGCTGGAAGACCGGCTGCCCAAGTTCGGCTCCAGCTGTGAATTGAGCGGCGGCAGCGCTGTACTTGACCTGGAGTTTGTCGAGGCTGGTGATCACACGAAGCTCACCGGCGTCGGGCAGAATGGCGATGCGGAAAACGATGTCTTTAAGCGCAACTCCATCAAAATCTTTGAGGGCAACACCACTAGGCGGAAAGGCATCGGCGCGTTGGAGGCGGTCGACAATGTCAACCTGATCTGCGCGCCCGATGTGATGTTGGCGCACGAGCGCGGCTGGATCGACGACGAGCAATTGCGCGGCATCCAGCAGGCGATGCTCGACCACTGTGCGCGCACCCACTATCGCTTTGCCGTGCTGGACGCGCCCGCCAACAAGAAGACTGCTGAGCAGATTCTCGATTGGCGCGTCAACCAAGCTAATTACGATTCGATGCACGGTGCGCTCTATTTCCCCTGGGTGAAGATTTCTGACCCGCTAACAGGTCGTTCACGCCTGATCCCACCGAGCGGCCACATCGCCGGCATCTACGCCCGCTCCGATGACCAGCGCGGCGTGCACAAGGCGCCTGCCAACGAGGTGGTGGCGGGCGTGATCGATGTGGCGATCAACGTCACCAAAGGCGAGCAGGATCTGCTCAACCCGGCGGGCATCAACTGCATTCGCAAGTTCCCTGGCCGCGGCGTGCGCGTTTGGGGCGCCCGCACGCTAACGAGCGATCCATCGTGGCGTTACATCAACGTGCGCCGGCTCTTCAACTATGTCGAGGAGTCGGTCGAACGCAGCACTCAGTGGATTGTCTTCGAGCCGAACGACCAGGTGTTGTGGGCGAAGGTGCGCCGCGACATCACCGCCTTCTTGCGCACAGTCTGGCTGTCAGGCGCACTCTTTGGCGCCACGCCGGAGCAGGCCTTCTACGTCAAGTGCGACGAATCCACCAATCTGCCGGAACTGCGCGATCTGGGGCAGATGGTCTGCGAGATCGGCATGGCGCCGGTCAAGCCGGCGGAGTTTGTCATCTTCCGCTTTAGCCAGTGGGCGGATCAGGCGGCGGAAGCCTAGTTCGCATGGGCGCAGGTAAGCCGGGCGGGTCACGTGTTGCGTGTTCCGTGACGTTCCCCAACGCGCAGCACACAACCCGCAGCACGCAACATACAACATAATGAAGGGAGAGCACCATGGCTGAAGAGCTACCGCTGGTTGGATTTCACTTTTCGCTGGAGTTTCAGGGCAAGATTGCCGGTTATTTCACCGAGTGTTCGGGCATCGGCTCCGAGCACGAGGTCGTGGAGCACAAGGTCGTCACGCCTGACGGTCGCCAGGTGGTGATGAAGATTCCGGGTCGTCTCAAGTGGGAGAACATCACCCTCAAGCGCGGGATCACCAGCGACATGGACATCTGGGATTGGCGCAAGGAGGTCGAGGACGGCAACGTCGAAGCGGCGCGGCGCAACGGCTCGATCGTTATGTACGACCAGACCCTGAAGCCGGTGGCGCAATGGGACTTCACGCGCGCCTGGCCCGTCAAGGTGAGCGGGCCGCAGCCCAAGTCCGACAGCAACGAGATCAGTCTTGAAGAGCTGACGATTGCGCACGAGTACATCACGCGCGTCAAGGTCTAGCCAGGGGAAGGGCGATGCAGACGACCTTTCCCTTTGCGCTGCCGCGCGGCTATGTCGATGCCGACGGTGAACTCCATAAAGTGGGCGAAATGCGGTTGGCGCTTGCCATCGACGAGATTGAGGCGGTGCGCGACCCGCGTGTCCAGGCCAACGAAGCCTATCTGCCGGTGTTGCTGTTGAGTCGCGTCGTCACACGCCTGGGCACATTGCCGACGGTCAGTCCGCAGGTCATTGCCGGCCTGTTCGCTATCGATCTTGCCTACCTGGAAGATCTGTACGAGCGGCTCAACAGCCCTGAGCCGGTTGTGTTGGGTGCAGTCTGTCCGCAATGCAGCGCGCAGTTTGAGCTGGCGGTGGCGCCGCTCGGCGCCGGGTGAACAGACGAGGGAGAAGCATGCTATGACCGCACCGCCAACGCACACCGGGCAAAATCAGACCGGTCACGCCGCTGCTGCGACGGCGGCTGGCGTCACGCCCGAGCTGGTGCGCGAAGTCACAGAGAAGGTCTACGCATTGTTGCTTGCCGATCTCAAACGCGAGCGGGAGCGGATGCCGGTGAGCGATGCACGCGGCAGGCTTCCGGGCGGAGGAGAGCGTCGATGACAATGCAGCAGCTTCTGGCGCAGACGAATACGGCTTTCTGCTTTGTGGTCAAGCTCAATGGGGAAAAGGTGGCCGCCTTCACCGAGTGCACGTTGCCCGTGATCGACTGGGAGATCGAAGAAGTTAAGGAAGGCGGTCTCAACACCTCGATTCACCAGCTTCCCGGACGGCGCAAAGCGGCGCGGTTCACCCTCAAGAACGGTGTGAGCAGGGGGGAACTGGTTGCCTGGTGCATCAAGGTGATGACGGAGCGCTTCGAGCGTAAAACTCTGACGGTGGAGCTGCTCGACGCCCATCTCAAACCGGTGGCGGTGTGGGAGATGCGGGACGCATATCCGATCAAATGGACGGGGCCGCAGCTCCGATCGGATGCCAGCGCCGTCGCGATTCAGACGATCGAGTTCGCCTGCGGCGAGATGACGGCAGAGACATTGACATAAGGATTTCGATTGGGGAATAGGTCTGTGATGAACGTCCTGGCAGGGTGGGGTGCGACAAATCGGTTGGTGCGGCGTGTGCGGCGTCATGGCGCTTTCGCCACACTGTTCCGCGCGTCGATGTCAGCAGAGAGCGGGATGCCGCCCGCATTACCTCGGCTGACGATGGGGCAGGTCGGACATGCGTCGGCATGGGGTGAGCACACGCTGGCGACGCCCGAAACGATGACGGCGCCATTGCCCGTTTCAGCCGAGCCGTGGTCGCCAGCAATTGCCGCCCATGTTGTGGCGCGTGACACGGTCGAGGCGCCGCACACTCCGGTCATTCTTGCGCCGCCGGGGCGCGGGCAAAGCGTTCCACCCAGCCAGACGACGCCGATGCAGCCAGGGAGGGCGATCCATGCTGCGAGTGCGCCAGCGGCCTCGCCGCACATGGCTGATGCTGCGCCTTCGCCAGCAAATGCGCCCTCGGAACAAGCTGCCTTCGCTCGTGAAGCAAGCGACGTTGATCAAACCTGGCGACGCCTGCAACGGATTCGCCAGCTGCACACCCAGAAACTCGCTATGACTGAGGCTACATCTTCAGAAGCCGCTGAAGTCCAGCGCACGCCTGCGCAGCCGCAATCCTCTACGCCGCTTCCTGTTGTTTCCGGGACGCAGCCGGCAGGCGACTCGCTCGTAGCGCCTGCACCCCGCCGGGCATCGGCGGCGCAAACTGCTGTGGCGGCAAATGACTCTATACAACGGATGCCCGCGCAGTCGTATTCAGCGCCGTCTGCCACGCGCAGCCATGATCCGGGCGCTGCTATGCGTTCGGGAGCGACAGCAAACCAGGCTGTGCGAAACCAACCGCTGGCGGCGCCATCTGCATCGTCGTCGGATGCGCAGGTGATCGACTCACCAGCCGGGCAGGCATCGGCGACGAATGTTCAGACTGACCAGCCCCCAGACGCAGCGCGTGGTGGCGCTGCGCGTAGCCATATTGGAAACGATATCTCTGCACCAGTCGTCCAACAGAGGCCGGTCGAAGCGGCGGCGATCACCGCTGAGGCGCCAGTGGTTGGTGCGACGGAGTTGCGACAGTTTGATCCGGCTGCACCACATCGCAATATACCTCAACCGCCTGTCCAGCGTGCACCGTTGGAGGCAGCCTGGCCGGTCATCGAGCACGACGGCGCGGTTCCGGTCATCCATCCGGTTGCGTCGGCGCAGGAGGTGGGTGCAGTGTCGGCGCCGTCTGGGGCCGCAAGCAGCGACAGGTATGCCGCAGATGTTGTGCGTCGACGGGTGGCAAAGATCGATACGCAGGTCGCCACCGATTCTAAAGTCGACGTCATCACGCCGCGACGTCCACCGCCCTTTGTACGGAAAGCGCCTGCCGCTCATCAGCCTGACGTTGCACAGCCCGCATCTGTGCAGTCTGAATCTGTTCAGCCTGAACCTGTGCAGCCCAAGCTTGCAGAATCCGCGGCCGCTGCCAATCTGACGCAGCGTTTGATGGTGGAGACCGAGATCGGCGCGTTGCCGGCCGATCTCTGGCGCTTGATCGGTGAGGAGGCGCCGGTTGGCAATGAACGTACACAACCAGTCGCCAGTCGCCAGGACGCACGCATGGCGCAAGCCGTAGCGCCGGTCGATGCAGCGGTTGTGCAGCAGACGTCACACGCTCAGACGCCCGCCAGTGAGGCGAATCATCCAACGTTACACACTGGCGAACGTATAGCCGGGGCTGGTGCAAACCTCGCTGTGGATGACCTTGCAACGATTGGACGATCAGATGTCACGCAACTGGCGGCGGCAACGTCAGCTGTTGTCAGCAGTGAGCGACAGGACGAATCGCCGCCGCACCACCCAATCTCCAATCTCCAATCTCTAACCCCGGAGGCGTTGCCCGGTTTGTCGCAAGGCGCGCTGACGTCAGAGGCAAGCAACATGACAGGCGAGTCGGTTGCGCCATCTTTTGTAGCGGGACCGCCATCCATGATCAACGGCGCTGCGCACAGGTCAAGCCTGGCGGATGAAATCTTCGCGGTGCGAGGCGAGTCTATCCCAAAGAGGGATTCGCTTACAGCGGTCGCTCTGCCTGCTGCAGACAAGAACGAGCACGCTGCGCTGCTGCACTTCGGCGCCCCCTTTCAAACCGTGCAACTGGCGCCGATTGAGACCGCATTGCACGGCGTGAGTCGCGCAGATGCTGATGTTGCAGCGCTGGGGATGTCTGAAGTGGCTGGTCAACAGGGGCAGATCGATGTGGACGACCTGGCGCGGCAAGTCTATCGCCAACTGCGGCGCAAACTTGCGCTTGAGTGGGAGCGCGTGCGACCTGACCGCTATTGAAGGCGATTGTCAAGGATGTTGATATGGGAAGTGCAACGAATCCGGTTGAGTCATTAAAAAAGGCGAAAATCTTCGAGGTGGACCCGGTCACACGTCGGCCCAAAGGCGACGCCCCGGTCACCTGTATGTTCAATCCCTACGAGTACACGGTGTCGAAATCCAACAGTTTTTCGGAGCCGAATCCTGCCAACAGTAAGAACCAGCCCAACGCCGAATTCTCGAAAGCCGGCGCCCAGCGGCTGAAGCTGAATCTGGTCTTCGACAGCTACGAACTCGGCAAGGATGTACGACAGCAGACCGACCAACTGTGGAAGCTGATGGAGGTCAAGCCACAAACTGGCAAAGAGAAGGCAAGCCCGCCCGCCGTCGCTTTCCACTGGGGAACCTTCTATTTCGTGGCGTACATCACCGACATGACGCAGAAATTTACACTCTTCAACAAGGATGGCGTCCCCGTGCGGGCGCATGTGGACATTACCTTCACGCAGTATATCGATGAAGGCGACTATCCACCCCAGAACCCTAGCTCTGGCGGCGGCGAGATCGAACGCACCTGGCAGGTCATCGGCGCCGACCGGCTGGACAACATTGCTGCTGATCTTTACGGCGATCCTGCGCGCTGGCGCCAGATCGCACAGTTCAACGGCATTGTCAATCCGTTGGCGATTCAGCCAGGGCAAAGTCTGTTGATTCCCTTCAATTCGCACCAGGGAAACGCGCGACCAACATGAAGACACAGCCGACGATTGTCACGGACATCCAGATCAAAGTTGGCGGGCGCAATCTGCCCCGGTCGATCTATACGCAGTTGATCGAGGTGATGGTCGATCAACATGTGCATCTGCCGGGAATGTTCCTGTTGCGCCTGCAAGACCCGGATCTGGCGCTGCTGGACAGCGGCCCCTTTGATCTTGCCAAATCGCTGGAGATCACGGCGGCTGACGCCAACAATCATCAATTCGATCTGATTGCCGGCGAGATCACCGCGTTGGAGCCCGCCTTTTCTGAAGGAATGGTGGCCGAATTGACGGTTACAGGCTTCGATAGACTGCATCGGCTCTATCGCGAGAGTAAAACAGCCACTTACCTGAACGCAAAGGACAGCGATCTTGCCGCCCAGATAGCGAGTCACGCGGGGTTGAAGGCCGAAGTCGAACCGACGCAGACTGTGTATGACCATATTTTTCAGGACAATCAACCGGATTTGATCTTTCTGCGGCAGCGGGCCAGGCGAATCGGGTACGAGTGCCACGTGTGCGATGGCAAACTCACCTTTCGCAAGCCCGTGCAGACGAAGGCGACCCTGACCCTGACATGGGGCGCGGACATGAATTTCTTTCAGCCACGCATGGCGCTGGCGGAGCAGGTGAGTGATGTCACGGTGCGCGGCTGGAGCGTGCAAAACAAAGCCCCCATCGTGGGACGGGCGGAGCAAGGCCGTCTCTACCCCAAGAATGGAGAAGGCAAGGATGGCGCCAGGTGGGCTGGCGAAGTCGCAGGCAACAGCCGGCTCGTGCTCGTCGACCAACCACTTGTCAGTCAGGCGGAGGCCGACATCCTGGCCGCCGCCCGCCTGGATGAGATCAGCGGCGCATTCATCGAGGCGGAGGGCGTCGCCTTTCGCCGCCCAGACCTCAAAGCGGGCATCGTCGTGCGTCTTGAGAAGCTCGGCAGACGTCTCAGCGGTGATTACCTGGTGACGCGCGTGACGCATCGCTACACCGCGCAGGGGCTGTCGGAAACGTTTCAGGTGTGCGGCGCGCGCACAGGCTTGCTGACTGAGGTGTTGAGTGGTCTTGAACGAGGGCGCCGGCCCGGCGTCGTACCCGCCATCGTGACCAACAATGACGATCCTCGCAACTGGGGTCGCGTCAAAGTGAAGTATCCCTGGATGTCTGACGCAGAGGAGAGCGACTGGGTGCGGCTAGCAAGTCCTGGCGCCGGTGCAGACGCCGGCTTCTGCGCCATTCCCGCCGTCGATGACGAGGTGCTGGTCAGCTTTGTGCACGGCGATTTTGGGCAGCCGGTCGTCATCGGCGGGCTGTGGAATGGCAAGGATGCACTGCCGCCGCAGGCGGCTGACGCCCGTCACGGCGAAAAGGCGCTTGTGCGCACCTGGCATTCGCGCAGCGGCCATCGCCTGACGATGTACGACAACGCCGACAATCGTGTCGAACTTGTTACAAAGCAGGGTCACACCCTGATCCTGAGCGACGCCGATGCGCGCATCACGCTGCGCAGTAAGGGTGGGCTGGAGATGACCTTCGATGACAACAGTAAGGCAATCCTGATCAAGTCGGGCGGCGAAGTGACAGTGAAGGCAGAGGGCGAGATGACCGTGCAGGCGGCAGGCAACCTCCAGCTCAAAGCGGGCGGCAACCTGCAGCTGGAGGCGACCGGCAATCTGGCGCTCAAAGCCACTGGCGCCGCCAAAGTGGAATCCTCGGCGCAGGTGGCGCTGCAGGCGCCGCGCATCAGTCTTGGCTAGAAAGGAGAATGACCATGCCACAACAGGTTACGCATGGCGCCACCCTGCAGTGTACGTTTGGGGCAGCGCCCGCCACACTGATGGTGACGCCCGAAAGCCAGGTGGACGTGGGCGGCGCGCCAGCGGCGACGATCATGGATCACGCGCCGTTCAAGAACATCACGCCCTTCGGCATGTGCTCTTCGCTCGCCAATCCGCAGGTGGCCGCCGCCACCAGCGCTGCGTTTGGAACGTTGACGCCGCAGCCCTGCATGCCGGCGACCAATCAGCCATGGACGCCGGGGTCAGCGGTGGTGACGGTGCGCGGCAAGCCGGGGTTAAATGACATGTGTACGCTTTTGTGCCAGTGGGCAGGCGTGATCACGGTCGTCAATGCCGGTCAGACGAAGCTAACGACGCCATGACCGCCACAAACGAGCGCCTGATTGGGCGGGGGTGGGCATTTCCTCCACAGATCGATGGGCAGGGTAGAGTGGGTTTGACGACTGCACAGAATGAAATTGAGCAGGCGATCCGGATCATTCTTGGCACGACGCCCGGCGAACGCGTGATGCGCCCGAACTTTGGCGCACGGCTTCACGAGCTGGCTTTTGCGCCGTTGAACACTGAAACGCTGACGCTGGCGCGGCGCTTTGTGGAAGACGCGCTCAAGATGTGGGAGCCGCGCATCGAGCTGCTCGATGTCCAGGTGGTCGCCGACAATCGCCGGGCCTGTCTCTTGATTGCCATTGAGTACGAAATCAAGCGCACGCATGACCGCCGCACCCTGGTCTATCCGTATTATGTAATTCCTTCAGAATAGAATCGTCTGGGAGCTATCGATGTTGTCGCCCACGCCTGTGTTGGATGATCGCTCGTTCCAGCAGATCGTCGATGAAATGAAGAAGCGCATCCCACTCTACTGCCCAGAGTGGACCGACCACAACGTCAGCGACCCAGGCGTCACCTTGATCGAACTCTTCGCCTGGATGACCGAATTGATCTTGTATCGCCTGAATCAGGTGCCCGATCTCCACTATATCCGCTTCATGGAGTTTCTGGGGCTGGAACACAAGGCGCCCAGCGCCGCGCAGACTGGCGTCACCTTCTGGCTGACGAAGCCTCTGACCTACGCCGATGACCCCGACAATGCAGGTTTGTTTATCCCCGGCGGCGTCGAGGTCTCGACCACGCAGACCGAGTCGATTGCACCGATCATCTTTGCCACCGATGAAGGGTTCAAGATCAAGGCGCCCAGGCTGGCGGTCATGATGCTGGAGCGATCGGTGGCGGCAGGGCAGGCAGTGCGATCGGTGTTGCGTGGCGAGGAATTACAACGGGTGCAATCGGCCACCGGGGCGCTGAGCATGTTTTCGGAAACACCTATGAAGGACGACGCTGTCTATTTTGGCTTTGAACACGGCGTCCGCGACCTCAGTTTTCATATCTTGAGCCTGCGCCTGCGGTTTAGCACCACCACCGGGATCGGCATCAACATCGATTACCCGCCTTATGTGTGGGAGGTGCTGGCGCCTACCGATTTCTGGGAGCCAGCCGACGTCGAACGCGACACCACACGCGGCATGACTGTGCCCGGTGAAGTGATCTTGCATCTGCCACGCCTGGCCCGCCAAACCCTTCATGACGTCCCCCATGTCGGCGCCTACACCTGGGTGCGCGTCCGCATCCGCCATTCACTACAGGACGCCCCTAGTGAAGAGCAGCGCAAAATGCACCCTTATCGAGAGTCGCCGCGCCTGGAGCAACTTGAACAGGTTGCCAGTCTGGGCGCCACGATCAATGCATCGCATGTGCGTCATGCCCCCAAAGAATACCTGGGAGAGAGCGACGGCGCACCGGGACAACGCTTTCGTCTTGCCGGCGCACCTGTGCTCTTGCCGCTGCTGCCTGGGGAGTGTCTGCGGGTCAAGGTGAACACAGCGGACGAAGACACTGCGCAGGAGCTATGGCACTATGTGGAAAGCTTCGTCGATTCTGGCCCCGACGACCCGCACTTCACCATCGATAGTCGCACGGGCGAAATCCGTTTTGGCCCTGCTGTGCGCACCCCGCGCGGAGAAATAGTATGTTATGGTAAGACGCCCCCAAGGGGTGCACATCTCTATTTCGAGCAGTATCGGCACGGCGGCGGCTCTCAGGGCAATATGCCGCGTAAGCGTCTCAATGTGCTGAAAACATCGATTCCCTATGTTGACCGCGTCGAAAATCGGGGGCCAGCGACGGGCGGCGCAGATGTGCAAACGCTGGAAGCGGTGCGACTAGAGGCTCAACGCCTGCTGCGCACGCGCGGTCAGGTGATTACGGCGGAGGACTATGAGGCGCGCGTGTTGGCGCGATTTGGCGCCAGCATTGCGCGCGCCAAATGTATCCTGGTTCGTGTGGGCGATAAGCAGGTTGTGCGTGTGGTGGTGACGCCGCATCTGAACGGCGGGATCACGCGCACCACAGACCTTGCTCTCTACGTTGGTGCGCCCTTGCGCAGCACGATCGAACAATATCTTGACTCCATCCGCTTGTTGACGGTGCGCGTCGAGGTCAAGAACGCCAGATATCGTCAGATTCGTGTCGTGGCGGAGGTGGAGCCCGAGGTGAATGTCGATCCGGCGCCACTGGAACAGACGCTCATACACTTCCTGGAAATTTATCTACATCCCACGCGGGGCGGCAGCCGCGGTGATGGCTGGCCCTTTGGCCGCGCGGTCACCAGCGCCGAGATTAGCCGCCAGCTCGCAGTGCTTCCTGGGGTCAAGGCTGTACGGCAGGTGCGGTTGCAGGAAGTCACCGAATCGGGCGCGTTTCAGGGCGACGGAATAGCAGACATCCCGTTGGAGGACGACCAGACGGTCATTTCAGCTGTGCACGATGTCAGGTGTGTGGATGGCGGCGGGCAATCGAGCGGCGCCTGAGAAAAACAAGGTGATACATGGCGCAGATGTACAACTTTTTGCTACGCATCCATAGTCCGCAAGGTTCCAGAATCTATCGTCTGCCACCCGGCCAGACGTTGATCGGCTCGGCGCCCAGCGCCGATGTCTATTTGCCCGACGCCAGAGTGACCGCTGCCCATGCGCGCATCGACCTTACCGACAACGAAATCTTGCTCACCGATCTCGGTAGCCGCAACGGCACCTATCTTAGAAAGGCCAACACGTCGGCAGAGGAGGACACTTTTCCGCCTGTGCCTCCCAACGTCGCCTTCGTATTGGGCGTTGGAGACCGGATTCAAGTTGGCCTTACCGAATTGTGGCTCGAAGAGGATACAGATCAGGTTCTGCGCCGAGTCACACCGGCGCCGGCCGTCACTGCGCCGACACAGCTGCCTGTGCGACCGGCATGGTATGTCGGCGCCATCCCACCAGGTTTAAGCAGGCACAGTCTGCGCCTGCTCGACTTTTTGCCGGAAATTTACCGCTCCGGCATCCCTCCGGCGGCCCTCCAGCATCGTTCCGCGACCGATCCTGGGCCGCCTGCTGACTTTATGGAGCGTTTTCTGGCATTGTTCGAGTCCGTCCTGTTGCCCATCGAATGGGTGGTGGATAACTTCGATCTCTATCTCGACCCGCGCACAACGCCGGATGAGTTCTTGCCCTGGTTAGAGGATTGGTGTGGGCTTGAGTTTGCTGCAATGTTGACGCCAACGCGCCGACGCCATCTGTTGCGCCATGCCCATCGGCTGTTTCACCTGAAGGGCACGCGCACTGCGCTCATCGAAGCCATTGCGCTGGCGACTGGCTGCACGGCTGAAGTGGATGACTTGACGACGCGGGGAGCGCATTTTGTCGTAACTGTTCGGTGTAGTGAGGCGAACCAGGTGGATCAGGCGCTCTTGGAACAATTGATTGTGGCCTTGAAGCCGGTGCACACGACCCACGAGCTGGTCATTGCCATGTCGGCGTAAACCGTCAGCCATGAACGTTGATTGGGCCTGCACACATGCAACTGGTCTGGGTAAACACAACCACTGGAGATGAGCAACGGCGCACAGTGCGCGGGCGGTCGGTGTTCCTACGCCTTACCAGGAGTGGCGAACTGAAGACTTCGGTCTTCTCGACCCCTCTACGCATCGAGATTGAGGGACAAAATGTCTTTGTGCGCGATACCGGCGATGGCCCGCCGCTCTCGGTTGCTGGCATGGCAGTGGAAAAAGGCCGCCAACGCGCCTGGGGCAGAAATCAGGAACTCCGGATCGGCGCCAACGTCGTGTTCTGGGTGGCGGACTCCGCCATGTTGCGCAGCCGCACACCCATCGACCCAGAGCAACGGCGGCGATGGGTTGCTATCATCACCGTGCTGATACTGCTTTTATTGCTCTTTGGCTTTCTTGGGTATCGCACTATGACGGCAAACAATACGGTGCAGATGACAGCGCTCACGCCAATTGCAACACCAACGGCGACGTCGATCGGGACATTATCACTAGCTGACAAACCAACGCCAGCCGGTGCACCGATGCCAACGCCGATGCTGACGCCGACGCTGACGCCAACGCCGGCATTGGTGCCGGCGACAGATGTCAGTCCGCTTCATGTCCCGGCGACGCCAACCTCGGATCCACCACCCCCGCCTACTGTGTCCATTGCCTCGCCGGCGCGGCCAGAAGTGTGGGATGCGCGGCTGGACGCACTGGGCGTGAACTTTGTCCCGGCGATTGTGCCGGTGGGCGGTGAATTCTGGCGCCTCTTCGAGGCAACGTGGCTGGACGAATGGGAGGCGACCGGTCGTCACCACATCTTTGTCGATGTCGTGGATGCGCAACAAAAACGCTTCCAGGAGCGTGAGGTGCGCATTCGGGTTAGCACCGATGGCTCGCTCACCGCCTGCACGCCAGCGATTGACCCGAACATCCAGCGTCCATTTGGCGCCGACTGTCCGATGTTTAGTTCTGGTTTTGCGTACACGGTCACCGTGGACGACAGACTGCCCAGCGATCGTGTGGAACGGCTTGGGTTGGGGACAATCGAAGATCGCTTTGCCCCGATTCACACCAGTTTTATTCTGCGGTTCCGTCTTGAACGGCGCACAAACAATTGATCGAGTATTCATGACGAGTCAACAGCCGATCCCTCAAGAGGGGTCTCTCAGCGCTCAATTCAAGTATCAACAGAAACTGCGCAATGATAGCGTGGGTGAAGTCTTTCGCGCCTTGTCTCTGAAAGGCGAGACAGTAGCGTTGCTGGAGTTGTATCCCCACTTCAAGCATGTCCAGGCGGAAGCGCTGGAACGCCTGCGCAGGGCTGTCACTCAGGCAAAGACTATCGAGCAGCCCAACATTGCGCACGTCATTAATTTTCAGTTGGATCATAGCTACCGACTTGTCGTGGTCATGAAATTCGTTGAAGGCGATACGCTGCGCACATGGCTTGCCAATCAAGCCAGAGGCGTTGATGTTCTCACGGTGGCCAGAATCGTCGCCCACCTGGCCAAAGCCCTCCAGTACATCCTGGACAATGGGTTGACGTCGGTGCATCCGGTCATCGACCCCGACAAGATCGTGATGACCCGGCACGATAACCAGCCTGTCCTGGTGGACCTGGGTTTCCTGGAAGCGCTGATGGGATGGAGCAACGCAGAAAATGGGCGCGGGCAAGAAGACGTCTATGCGCTTGGCTTACTTTTTTTCGATCTGCTGCGAGGTTTTTTCCCGGCGCAGTATGGTGCGTCACATCTCCGCTTTACGGAGCAGAGCCAGGTTGAAGGCGAGGTTGCTAAACTTGTCGAGAGCTGGCCGGCAATGGCGCCGGCGACTGCCGATATATTGCAGCGGGCGCTCGCCATCGATTCGGCGCAACGCTTTGCCAGTCCGGGTGAATTGGGCGTCGAACTCGACCAGCTTGTCAAAGGTTCATTGAGCGAGATCGCTCTGCCCACCATTGTCCCAACAACGGAACCGGAAGAAAAGGCAACGGGGCCGGGAACAAAAACGGGTGATCGCCTGGTGTTTCGTCAATGGCGCAGCGAAACAGACAAAGAAGGCGAAGAGAGCCACTACACCATACGCAAAGAAGTGACTACGATCGGCGGCAGCAACAGCGATTTCCTGCTGAAGGCAGAGATCGGCAGCCAGCGGCTCATTCTGCTTCGTCACGAACGGGGCTATGGCCGCTATTACACGATTACCGATGCTGCCAACGGCGCCGATCGGCGTCAACCGATTTACCTGGACGAGATTCCCCTGGCGTCGGATTACGCCACACTTCTCATCGAGGGCGCCGTGGTGAGAATTGGTCGTCATCGGTTGTGGTTGGAGCTTGATGCTGATCAACGGTCGGCGCAATTGCAGCGCGTTGCCGCCCCTGCCGAGGGATTGGGCCTGGCGACCACAGAGTTCTCCGTTGCGCCAAATGATCTGCTGGCGATCCCGATCACGGTGCGCAACACCACCAGCGAAGTGGGGCGGTTGGGTATCGTGCTGCATGGCGCGCCGGACACGTGGGTTGTCAATCGGGTTGAATCCAGGCGACTTAACGCTGACGAGACGGAGCAGTTGACGATGCACGTTAAGTTGCCTGCAGTCGCCGTTGCCAGCGCGCGCGCCTATCCGCTGATCGTGCGCGCCATCAGCCGGGTGCTGGATGCGCAGGTGGCTGCTGCGTCGATTACGGTCGTCGTGCGTCCTGTGGATGATGTGACGGTCGCGTTGGAACCGGAAAGCCTGCGCACAGGGCGACAGGGTAACGTTCAGATCTTAAATCGTGGCAATTATGCCCGTGCGATCCAGGTTCGCTGGCAGGAGCGCGCGGATGCACTCGTCTTCGAGCCAGCTGAGGCAGTGGTTTCAGCGCCGCCTGGGGAGCCGGTGCAGGTGGGTTTTCGCGCCTACGTGCGTGAACCCCGCTGGTTTGGCCTGGAAAAGCGCCATGCCATCAATGTGCTGGTGGCGCCCCAGGATGGGGGGCTGGCGCGCACGCTGCCCGGTGAGGTGCTCAGTCGCGCCTTGATCCCAGGGTGGTTGCCGCCACTGGTGGCGCTGGCGCTATTGCTGGCGCTTTTTATCTCAACTTTTTTACTGCAGCCAGAATTTGCGGCGCACGCCGTTATGGTCGCCGGCACACCGGTGCAGGGACAGCCTGTCGCGGCCAGAGATATGAAGTTGACCTGGACGCCAATCAACAGTTGCTTCTACTCTGTCTATAAGGATGGGATGGCTCTCAAATGGCTGATCTGGCACTGGAACGATGATCAGGCGAGTATAGAGATTTTGGACGAAGCCCCCGGTGTGTACGAAGTGCGCTTGCGCGGGTGCCTGTTGCTGGGTGAAAAGTCATGGCAGGTTGCCATTGCGTCACCGCCGCCAGCCACGCCGCCGCCCACACCCTTGCCAGTCATCACACGCTTCAAGGTGACGCCTACGGATCTGCTGTTGGGCGAGCAAGGCGACATCTGTTTTTCGTGGGAAATAGGCGGGCGCGCTCCAGACCTGCGCATCGTGCCCAACATTGGGGCCGTCTCACCCGAATTGGGCGAGACGTGTCTGCCGATTGCGGAGGTGGCGCGCAGCGAAGGCGAGGTCAGCTATACATTAGTTGCGACCTTTGGCGAGCAGCAGGTCGCCTCGCCAGCGGTCAAGGTGACCGCCAGGCGTGCGTTCTGCACGCAAAACACCGAGATTCCGTTGTACATCCGCGAAGGCCCTGGTACGCAATACCCGGAACGCGGCCAACTGATGCCAGACGCCAGGGTCTATCCAATTGCGCGCCCCTTCATGCCGCAGGAGCAGACAGTGCCCGAACGTTGGTTACAAGTTCTCGTTTCATTGGATGATCCACGCCCGGCCTGGGTGGCGCTCAATTATCTGAGCTGTCCTGATCTGACTTCCTTGCCCGTTTCAAACCTGATTCCGCCCACACCGACGCCGACGCCTACTTTGACGCCCACGCCCACGCCGACGCCGACGCCGGTATTGACGCCCATGGCGGAGGTTGCGCCAGAAATTATCCGCGAAGGGGATTGCACGATGTTGCGATGGGACATCCAGGGGGTGGACAAGGTCTTCTTGAATGACGTTGGTATTGTGGGGGTGGGGGAGCAGGAGATTTGTGACCCGCCCAGAGGTACGCACATTTTTACATGGAAGATCATTCAGCGCGATGGCAACATCGTCGAGTTGACGCGCAGGTTGCTGGTGAACGCAGCGCAGCCTTGAGTGTGCACCGCGCTGCAGGTGGAGCAGAGGCTCATCTCACCAGCAAGTGAGCGTTTTATGGCAACCAATTGTAACGATTGATCGGAAATTGCACGCGTGACATCTGTGAGTACACAAGGATTTTTGCCCCGTTGCTACTGTCTACCGAAAAAACTCTTGCTGGCCGCGCGCGTCTGCTTGATGGTGCTGGCGGCGGGCAGCGCCTGTGTCGCTCGCTGTCCGAAGGCGGCGCACGCCCAGAATCTGGCGCCGACCGCAAGCGTTGCGTCAGCCGATTTTCCCGCAGTCACTGTGAGCGTGCTCTGTCCCGTGCAGAATGACGCCTGCATCTGCCGGCAACAAGATGGCGTCTGGGGGCTGGAAGAGGATGGTGAGCCGCAGCCCATCACACGCATAACGCCACGTCAGATGCGCCCCAGGACCGAAACGACAATCTTTCTTGATCTCTACCGCAATCAGGACTTCGTACTCGGTGAGATGGGGAAGGAGATTATGCAGTTGATTGCGCTTTCCGGTGAGTCTGCACTCTTTTCCGTCGATCGTGACTATTTTTCTATTGTCACGCCTGATAGCACTGGCGCCGCCCCATTTATGGTGACCGAAATGGTGGATGATTTGGGGTTGCTATTCAATCAGGTCACGCAACTGAGCGACCCACCATATGCCGACCTGTCTGAGACGCCGCTCGCATCGCTGCTGCTGCGCACACTGGCAAAAATGCCACCCTCCGATGCTGAAACACGCAGAACGCTGGTTGTGGTCTCTGACGGCAACGATCGGCAGGGTGGAGAACTCCTGGATGATGTGATCCAGGCGGCGACAGCAAAACAGATCCCTGTTCACACCGTATATGCGCCCACGTCGTCGGGCAATAAAGCCAATCTGAACCGGCTGGCAGTAGGCACGGGCGGGCGCTACGTCCCGGCGCTGGATCAGGTGGATTGGAGCATCCTGGCCACGCCGCAGCGCCTCTGTGATCTGGTGTATCGCAGTGCGAATGCACAGGCCAGGCGCGTGGTTGTCACGCAACCTGGCGGTGATGCTGCTGAAACGCGAACCGTTGGCGTTGGTGATTTGCTGCTGGATGTGCCAGCCCCTTACGTCGAAGTGTTTGTGACAATGCCGGGCAGTTTGCCTGCGTCGCCAGTTGCATCGGGAGATCAGGGGCAGACGCCGTCGGAGTTGACAATCCGATGGGATTTGGCGCCCTACCCCAATCGTCGGTTGCACAGCCTGGGCTACGAGATTCCAGGCGCTGTGCCACCAGTGACAGCGGCGACTGAACATCTGTCTGACGCGATGGGCGTCGTCACGTTGACGTTGCCTCTGGAGAATCTTGCCGCTGGCGTCTACTTCATCCGCGCCTGGGTTGAAGACGAGTTTGGCCTGCGCGGCGAGGCGGACACGATACTACCACTTGCTCCGACGCCAACCTCATCACCCACCCTCGCCCCGACGCCAACCCCATCACCCGCCCTCACCCCGACGTCTTCCGAGAGCATGAGGGCGTGGACGATGACAGATTTCCCTTATCGAATTCTGCTGTTGACATCTGCGTTGACCTCATTACTGCTTTGGGGAGCAGCGTTCTGGTTATGGCGCAAAAGGGAGAGGGAAATAGCGAAAACGCCGTCGGTGTCTTTACGCAGCCCCGCACTGCAAGCCAGCGCGATCCTGTATCGACTTGATTCTTCCGTTGACACGGGCGTCAGGCAGACAATCAAGTTGGGCGACATTCCCCTCAATCTGCCCGATGAGTTCTACTGTGAAGCGGACTGGCGGCGAAGACGATCCGCTGCGATGCTGCCTGAATTAGAGGCGACCATTGTTACCCGCGATGGTAAGCATGAGTTGAGCCTGATTGCAGGAGATGTCCGCGTTATCCCATCTGGCAAGGGCGAAATGCTTACATTGGGGCCGAATTCGGGGCAAGTATTGCGCGATCGGGATGAGATCATCTTTGGCAAACATGATACATTCCACTACCGCTATCTTGAGGTGGCGCGGTTGGAGCAACAGAACGGCGGGCAACCGGACGGAGGCCAATTAGCGCAGTGAACATGACGATGAAACAGTCGGACGCCTATGCCACGGGACAGACGATTCGTGCAACCAACCTACGCGTCGTGCGTCGGCTGGATGGCAACCGGGAAAGCAGGGTTCAGGTTTACCTGGCGGCGCGTCCGGCGCCACCGGACGCGCCGCCCGTGGTCGTCAAGCTCGCCAGCGGCTACGATCGCCATGGCAGGCCGTACACGGCGTCACTTCACAATGAGGCCATCTATCTGCGTAAATTATCCCATCCTCATGTTGTTCGGCTATTGCCGGCTTTGGATGACGAGGCAAAACCTGGGAGCTATGCGGGCAGGACGCAGGAGGGCGGCTGTGCCTGTCTTGTGCTGGAACATCTGACCGGCGGCTCCCTCAGTGAACTTCTGCACCGCCGGCGCAGGCTCTCCGGCGGTGAGGCGGTGGCAATTGGCTATGCGCTTGCTTCTGCGCTCGATGATTTGCACGCGCACAGGCTGGTGCACCTGGACGTTGCGCCGCATAATGTCCTGTTTCGCACCAGGTTAAAAAAAGCAGACCTGCCCGATGCCGTTCTGATCGACTTTGGCAGCGCCTGTCCCATCGGTCGCCAGACGTTTACCATGCATGAGACCTTTTCTGCTTCTGCGTATCTGCCGCCGGAGGTGCTGGCGGCGGCAAGCGCCGGGGTAATCGACGTCCAGCCGAAAATCGACGTCTATGCGCTGGGCGCAGTGCTCTACACCATGCTGGTCGGCGAACCGCCCTTCGTTGCGAAGGAGCGGCGGGCGCTGCAAGACGCCATTATGCGCGGCGTTTTTCCGCCTCTGGCAGAGCGTTGGCAACCGGATCGCAGCGCCATCTCGCCTGCGTTGCAGCAGCGGTTGGACGGTCTGGTGCGTTCCGCCATGCACCTGGAGCCTGAAAGTCGTTGTGACGCCGCCTGGATAGCGCTTGAACTGTATGAGATCGGATTTCATCTTGGGATATGGCCTGTCGTAGACACGCACACCAACCGCAACAATCATGGCGGGCAACGCTCGCTGTTGGTTGTGCTGCTGGCGCTCGGTCTCCTGGTCTTTGGCGCCGGTTTTGGTGCAGGCGTGCTTGCTGGCAACGTCCTGCCACCCATCACGGCCACACCGGCGCTGATCGCCACTGCAACCGCGACCGCCACCGACACGTCGACGCCAAGCCCAACGCCAACCAACTCTGCCACGCCGACTGCGACGCCAACCAACTCTGCCACACCAACGGCTGCGGCGACTGCCACCAGTACGGTGCGTGCACCGACGGCAACGCTTGTTCTCACGCCGTCACCGTAGCCGGTAAGAAGGCGGCAAGATAGGCATCTCACACCGATAAGGCGCTCTGCTCCAGATAGATGAGTGAGGCATGATCAGCAACTTGACCCATCAGGTATCGATAGGATTTTCCAGCAAAGCTGCGCTACAAGGGGAGACCACGCTGTATAAAAGCTGGCGGCTGGGGTTCCAGGACGCCGGACGCACGCACGGTGAAGCGATCGTCGTCTTATTGTTGGAGAGCGCCGAGCCACTGCCGCAGGAGAATGGCCTGCTGTTGCAGGTGTATGAAGCCATTCGCAAAGGGTTTGGTCGCGACTTGCTCAAACGGGACATAGCGAAAGCGCGGATGAAGCGCGCGATTGAGGCTGCGAACGCGCTTGTACTGCGTGAACTGGCAAACGCGTCGGGCTCCATGCCACCACGCATATCGGTGCTGCTGGCCGTCTTCATGCCGTCAGGCGATGCAGGCTATGATGTCATGATCGGTCACGTCGGCGCCTGCCGCGCCTTTCTACGTCGCGGCCGGAAAATCACCCCACTGACCACTCCGCACACCTGGGGGCAGGACCTGGTCACAGAGGCGCGTCAGGAGAATAGGGCAACTGACCTCATCTCGCCTGGCGATGAGGAAAACACCGGCAAGTATCCATACTGGCGGCGCCCGACGCGTTTCCTGGGGGCCACGCGCACGGTGGCGGTGGACTTCTGGCGTGAGATCAGCGACGCCCAAGCGTCGGTCAATGGCGCCGCCGAAGCTGTAAAGCTACAACGTGGCGACAACATTTTGTTGTGCACGTCCACATTGACCGCCACGGGCCTGCAGCAGCGAGGTGAGCGCATCACGGTGCAGTCTCCCTCAACACTGGCGCAACAGTTGATCGCGCAGGCGGCGCTGCCCGGCGGCAATGGGGCGGCGGCCGTGGCTGTGGGCTGGTCGATCCGTCTGAGGGTGGTGCTATTGATTTCCACAATCGCATTGCTGTTGGCAGGATTGGCGTGGGTAGTGCTTTTCCGACAGCTATTTCCCCCACCAACAGGCTCCACGCCCACTGTCACAGCAGAGAGTCCAGGGGCTGCTCCTCCTGCAATAGCCGCATCTGCTCCGCCAGCCACTGCTACACCCACGCCAACCGAGGGTGCATCATCGACTCCTCCCGCCGCTATGATGATCTCTGCGGGGCTGCTGACCCGCATTGCGTTGGCGCCAACTGCAACGCCGACAGCCCGGCGGTCACCAACGGCAATGCCGGTGCCGACGAACACGCCGTCACCCACTGCAACATCGACGCCTACAGAGCCGCCAACAGCAACACCGACGGTAATAACATCAACTTCAACGCTGGCAACTCTGACGCAAACACAGTCCGCTGTGACGGAGGATGTCTCCAGCAGTGAGCAAGCTGTCTCAACTACCGCTGGTGACTTGACACTTGACTATAAGGCATTTGCGCCAAAGGTCGAGGGGGAAGACAGCGTCACGAACTTGATTCTTTCCTGGAGTTCATTCGGCACGATACCTGAACCCTATATGCTGGAGGTAATCGCATGGCGGCCTGAGGAGGGTGTCAACCCAGACACGAAGTTAGATTGTTTTGTGAATAAAAAGTGTGGCATGGGGATTGCGTCGGCTACGAAAAGTCCGCCTGTAAGAATCAATCTGGATATATTGAGCCAGGATCCCAGTATGGAAGGTTTCATTGCGCCCGACAGACGATACCAGTGGACGGTCTTTGTCATCATCCCAGGAACTGACGCCACGCAGTACGAGAGAATAGGTCCAGTGTTGAGGGTGACAAATGGTGATTATCCAGAGTTCAAGTTTAGGAGTCAGGGTTCCTCTACCACAACCAGAGACGATCCCACACCCACCAATACCCCAGAGTGTGGCCCAGGTGTTCAAGGAAACTGCAATGAATAGGAATTTTAAGCTAACATTTTGTTACTGCTTCGCCAAAGGGCTCAGAAGGTATATGCTTGTTTTTGTGCCATGTGTTCTGTGGTTAGTTACGCATGGCGTTGCGAGCAATGCGTTCGGCAGTAAAGAGGACGAAGTATTCCCCATTGACGATACATACATCGCCTCTGGGACGCCTGACGCTGTTTTTGGGACGTTCAACAATATTTGGTTTGGCTCGAGTCCGACCAGTGGTTCTGGCTCGCTGGTAAGTGTCTTTAAGTTTGACATTCCAGGTTCGCCGCCAGGAGGTAAACTTGACCATGCCGTTTTGCGGTTCCATGTATTTGATATCCGAGGGGTTTCCGGCAATGTCACTTTGTCTATGAAGCGTATTGCAGAAAACAGTGCATGGCGTGAAACGAATCTGACCTGGCGCTCCTATACTGCATCAACCATTGGCCCAGAACACCTGATCAATGTTCCTCTCACCACCGGCTTGAACAGCCTGGACGTGACCTCATTATTGCAGGAAGCAATGAGCGCTTCGGAAAGCACAGTTAGTATCGCAATTGAATACCCATCATCCAACGCGCAAGGTGAAGCCGTTGTGGCTTTATGGTCAAAAGAACACAGCCGAAAAGAACAGCGACCGTCGTTGACCGTAACCTATGTTGTCCCACCTCCTACTCCAACTCCAGGCACAAAATATGTCTCATTGCAGAATGATCCGACAGGTGAGCTTATCCCTGGATCGGCATTGACTTACACGGTTATCGTGAGCAATGGCCCATACACCCTAAACAACATAGTTGTTACAAACACCGTGCCAGTCCCCCTCGTTATCCTTTCAGACACGATTGATGATGGAGCAATGGGGTGGCAGCATCATATCGCGGGGCAAGAAATAAGCTGGACATTGAGTCAACTCTTTCCTAATGATTTTGCCCAACTCCACTATCAGGCCGCTCGCCCAACCCCGGCTCCAACAGCCACCCCGACCACGCTTGCCATCACCAAGTCCGGCCCCCAAGTCGTTCCGCCTGGTGAGCTAATCACCTATACCTTGCGCGTCAACAATCAAACTCCCCACACCCTCACCGATGTCACCATCACAGACACGCTGCCAACTGCGTTCACGGTTGTTGATTCTGGCGGTGGGTTGACCACGACGCTGCCTGCACAACTAGTCTGGCAGGAAACCACGCCGCTCGTCAGTGGAGCGCTGCTCACCAGAACCTTCAGCGGGCGTCCGCAAGGCGCTGTGACCGAAGTGGTCAACGCAGACTATCAGGTGCATGCCACCATCGCGCACAGCGACACGCAGGAAACGATTGCCGCCGTAGGGACGCTCTCCGTGACGACGCTGATCACCATCACGCCGGCGGCCATGCTCGCACCGGTCATCATCAACACCGGGGCGTGCGTGCGCTGGGAATACGCCGTAACGGGAGAGCCTTTCCAGTCCGGTGTACAATGCAGCGGCCCTACTTTCAACCCACTCAGGGCGCAGTGGCTGCCCTTCATCAGTCGATGATGATTTGCCAGCGAATGGGTGAGAATTAGCCTTTGAGTCTGAGAACGCAGAGGTTCGCAAAGCGTGGCGAGACATCTATCGATCGTCGTATCGATAGATGTCGCATCCTTTGTGATAGTGAAAGTCATGCCATGCCGCAAAACCGGGTTTCTAGATTTGTCAGGTCGGCGTAAGCCTTGCCCGATTGACGCCTCTCTCAATTTGCCGTACAGTCGTGCACGGCTTAATGTGATCCACACGAACTGTTGGTAAACTCTGGAAGGGTGTCATGCATCGGCGTTATGGTGTCTTCTCTGTCCTGTGGTTGTTGATGACGTTGCTTGCGGCGTGTCAGCTTGATCTACCTCCCATTACTCAGGGGCGCACGACGCCGCTCGATGCACCCTTTACCCTGCGCGCCAACCAGGCCATCGAGCTTGCCGGCGAGGGCGCGACTCTCCGGCTGGAACCCTGGGCCGAGGACAAACGCTGTCCCGCCGACGCTGAATGCGCCGAAGCCGGCCCAGTGCGCGTGCAGGTGACGCTGTGGCGCGAGGGGCGTCCGACGACGCACCCCGTCTTTGTGGCGCACACCGACCAAACCGGCGCTGTGCTGCCTGATGCACCGGGCAGCGACCTCACGGCGAAGGTTGGCCCCTACCGGATCACGCTCACTGCCGTCACACCCTATCCCACCACGGCGACGCCGACGGCGATGGGTGAGTATGCGGCCACCTTTGTCGTCAGCAAAGACCCGACGGCCAATCCCGACACCGACGCCGACATGCACGTGCTGACCGATCAGCCCTTCACGCTGGCGCCGGGCGAGCAGGTGATCCTGACCGGCGCCAACATCACCCTCACGGTGGAGGCTGTGACCGACGCCCGCTGTGTTGCGGATGCTGCATGCGAGGAACCGGAGGGCGGCGTCGTGCAGGTGGCGCTGGGCTGGCGCAAGGAGGGCGCGGCGCCACAGACGATCACACTCACCGCCCACACCGATGACGCCGGCGCTGCCTTGCCGCCCGCCGGGGTGGTGCGCCCCTTCCGGCTCTTCGATGGCGTAGGGTTTCATCTGCTGAGCATAACGCCGTTGCCACAGGTCGGCGTCGATCTGGCTCCAGAGGATTATCGTGTCACGCTCATGCTTGAAGCAGGACCGCGCATGTCTAGCGGCGTCGATTACGCCGAACCGGGTCAGCCGTTCGAGCTGGGCGTCGGCTACACCGCAATCATCGGGCAGGATGTGCTGCGCGTGCGCTTCGATGAGGTTGTGACCGACTCGCGCTGTCCACGGCTGGTGGTCTGCGTGCAGGCTGGCGAGGTGCAGCTGGCGCTTACGGTCGCCAGCACAGGGCAGCGCCCGACGAGTTATGTGCTGGGCGGCGCCACCGACAGCCAGGGAAGGTTGTTCGCACCGGCCACAATCGCACATGACGGCTTCATGGTGCAGCTCCTGCAGGTGACGCCCTATCCAGCGCAACCAGGCGCAGCGATTGCCGCCGACGCCTACCTCGCTGTCTTTGTCGTGGAGGCTCCGCCGGGGCTGCCGACGCCGATTCCAACGGCGACGTTGCCCGCTGTGACGCCGGAGGCTGCACAGTTGCCGCTGCTGTGCATCAACGATTTCGCGCTGGTGCGGATGGCGGCAGGCGCCAGCGATGAGCCGGCGATCGAGTTCACTGAACCGCTGGCGCAAGATGCGGCGACGGACTACGGCCAGGCGCACGCGCTCTGCAACAAGACCTTTGGCGCCGAGTGGGTGCAGGCCGGCCCCGGCGATGTGCCGCGCTTTGCCCAGTTTTTGCCGGCAGGCCAGCCATTCTGGGTGTGGGATGGCATGGCGCGCAGTTTGATCCGCTATGAGTGATGGAGATTCAGAAACTTGTCTGCCCGGCGTGCGGTGCGCCGCTGAGCGTTGAGAAAACAACTGCCCAGATCACGTGTGACTATTGCCGGACGCCGCTCGCCGTCCAGCGCCCGGCGTCGTCAAGCATGGAGGCGAGCGGCCGCGCCGGCACGCCAACTGTGCTGGTGCGACCGGCGGCGCCTGCCACAACCAAGCCGCTCTCTTTGCCCGGCGAAGCGGTTGCACCGATGACCTGGTGGCGACTGCTCTTTCTCTTCGATGGGCGCATCACGCGGGCGCAGTTCTGGATAGGGGCAGCGGTGGCAGTCGGGCTGTTGATGCTGGCGAACCTGCTTTCCGGCCGTCATGTGAACCCTGTCACCGGTGAGACGGTGCTCGAAGGCAACTTCATGACCGGGCTGTTGATGTTGACCGGCCTCTGGGTGTTGGCGGCCAGCAGCATCAAGCGGCTGCGCGACCGGGGCAAAGCGGGTTGGTGGGTGCTGCTCTATCTGGTGCCGTTTGGCATCTTCTGGCTCTTGATCGATTTGGGGTTGCTGCCGGGCAAGGCAACGCGTCGGAACGCTGCCCGCGCCAATGGAATTCCTTCCGCCAGCAGTCGATAACCAAGCGGCGACGCCGCAAAATCCCACGCGCCGATGTGGGGTTGGAATTCGGCGCCAAACCCCTGCTTGAATTGCCACACTCCCTGCAGATTATCTTCCGGATCATCGAGCACCGTCGGCGCCCCCCACCAGTCGTATATTGTGCAGCCATGCGCCCGCGCCCAGCGCAGCGCCTCCCACTGCAGCAGGTGATTGGGCATATCGCGACGGTGGCGTTCGCTGCTGGCGCCGTAGAAATACCAGGCGGTGGCGCCGTAGCGCAGCAGGAACAGCCCGGCCACCGGCTGCGGGTCGTCGGGGTGTTCGGCAAGGAGCAATGCGCCGCCGGCCGGGTTGTCAGCTTCGGCTTGGGCCTGCAGAAAGCGCTGCCAGGTCGTCAGGTAGTAATCCTGTGGGCGAATCAGGAAGCCGTCGCGCGCCCCGGTCTCGGCGTAGAGGGCGTAAAAGGTGGGCAGATCGCCTGCCTGCCCCAGCCGCACGGTCACGCCGCGCTTCTCCGCCAGGCGGATGTTGTAGCGCCACTTGCTCTTCATCGCCGCTAGCAGCGCATCTTCCCCAACGGTCAGGCTGGTGATCGCCGTGTTCTTGAATTGAATCTGCTCGGCGCTGAATTGCCAGCCGCGGCGCTGCAATGCGTGCAGCGTCAACCGCCCCACCGTCGTGTCTTCGCGTACGTCCGGGTCGATCTTGACGAAGAGACAGCCGGTGCGCCGCGCGTGCGTCTCAATGGCGGCCAGCGTGACATCGACCAGCTCCAGATTCGACCAATCCAGCGCCGGGCCTTTGGGCGCATAGCCAATGCGCACCGGCAGCGCCGGGAACAGCTGGCGCGTCAGAAATTGAAAGGCGGCGACGCCCTCCGGGGTCTGTAGCAGCAACCGCTCGGCGCGCCAGCCGGTCTGCGCTTTGACTTCACCCCATTCCCAGCTTTGCAGAACATGCGGCGCCGGCGTCTGCGCCAGCGCTTCTCGCCAGCGCGCGGCGTTATCGATGCGTTCGAGCTGGAGGGGCGATGGTGTGACCACACGTTGTGGCTCAACCAGAGGTGGGGAAGGCTCACCGACAGGGGCAGGTGCACGTTGACGCCGGCGTCGC
This sequence comes from Anaerolineales bacterium UBA3905, assembly GCA_002391565.1. GTDB lineage: Bacteria > Chloroflexota > Anaerolineae > Caldilineales > Caldilineaceae > Caldilinea. Next base: position 14,810 of record DGFH01000388.1, on the reverse strand, counting down.
GCCTGGCTCGCAGCAGCCTGCCACTGCCTGGCGGATAAGCCAAGACGATAGAACCGCGCCCCAAGCGGATCGATGGGCATGTCCCACGCGCCGACAGTGCGCAGCACGCGCCCGCCGAAGCCCTGCTTGAAGCGGTAGACCCCCCACAACCCATCGTCCGGCAGCGCGTCGATGGCAATCGGCAGGGCATCGACAGCAACGCCTTCCGCCTGTTCGCTCCCCACCGCCATCGCCAGCCGCCCCAGCTCATCGGGGATGCCCCACAGATCGTAACGTGTGGCGCCGCGCGCCAGCGCCCAGCGCATCCCTGCCCATTGCAGCGCGTGGTTGGGCATGCGGCTGCGTTCACGCTCGCTGCTGGCGCCCCAAAGGTAGACCGCCGTCTTACCGGCCAACGCCACGACGATGGACGCCAGCGGCGCGCCGGCATATTCAGCCAGCAAAAAGATGGCGTGCTCTGGCGTGAGCAGGTCAAAGGCGGCGGTGAAGTAGGCGTCGCTGTGGACGGCGAAGCCATCGCGCGCGCCCGTCTCATGCATCAGTTGGTGAAAGCTGGGCAGATCGGCGCGCGTCATGGCACGCACCGTGACGCCTTTGCGCTCCGCCAGGCGGACGTTGTAGCGCCATTTGCTCTTCATGGCTGCCAGTACAGCATCTTCGCCGCCGCTCAGATCGACAAAGATCGTGGATGGCGGCTGCACGGTCTGTGCACTGGGCGTGAAGCCGGCATCGTACAGCCGCGCGCGGTGCACCGGCGTATCGGGTAGCTCCGGCTCGATCTTGAGCACAGCCGCGCCGGCGCGTTGCGCCGCCGCGCGCAGCAGCGCCATCAGCCCGGCGACCTGCGCAGCATTCGTCCACTCGACAAGCGGCCCACGCGGAATGTACGCCAGGGTGACGCCGAACGCGCGGCGCAGCAGCATCTGGGCGCCCGCAACGATCACGCCGTGTGCATCGCTCATCACGATGGTTTGCGCTGTCCAACCGAAACGCGCCTTGAGTTGTCCCCAGCCGCTGAGTTGCAACGGGTGACCGTCGCTGCGAAGATCGACCCAGCGATCCCAGGCAGCTGGGTCGTCGATGGTGGATTGGTTCCGTTGGGTGGCAGTGAGTGCGCTATTCTTTATCATGGCGGATATAATACCCGAATGACAGGGCGAGGGACGATTTGCGGCGATCGCTGTCGGCGGTTTGTGAACGACTTTCTACTTCCTACTCTCTATTTCCTTTCCTATTGAGGCGGTTATGGCAATCATCGAGAGTGTACCCAACTTTTCCGAAGGGCGGCGGGCGGATGTGATCCAGGCGCTGGTGGATGCGATCCAGGCGCCCGGCGTGCTGTTGCTCGACTACAGCAGCGACGCCGACCACAACCGCACGGTGATCACGGTGGCGGGTGAGCCGGACGCCGTGCTGGAGGGCGTCTGGCGCGCCACAGCGCTGGCGGCGCAGAGGATCAACCTGTATGAGCATCGCGGGGAGCATCCGCGCCTCGGCGCGACGGATGTGATCCCGTTGGTGCCAATTAGCGGGATCACGCTCGACGAATGTGTGACGTTGGCGCACGCGCTAGGTCGTCGCATCGGGACAGAATTGGGGCTGCCGGTCTATCTGTACGCCGCCGCCGCCACCCGCCCGGAGCGCCGCCGGTTGCCGGACATTCGGCGCGGTGAGTTCGAGGGGTTGCTGGAGACAATTCACCTGCCGGAGCGCACACCGGATTATGGCCCGGCGCAAGTTGGTCCGGCGGGTGCAGTGGTCGTGGGCGCGCGGCCATTCTTGATCGCTTATAACATTTACCTGGATACGAGCGACGTGGAGGTCGCCAAAGTCATCGCCAAACAGATTCGCGAGAGCAGCGGCGGACTGCCGGCGGTGCAGGCGAAGGGCTTCCTGGTCGAGGGACAGGCGCAGGTGAGTATGAATCTGCTCGACGCCGAGATGACGCCGCTGCACGTGGTCTTCGACGAAGTCGCCCGGCTGGCCGGTCAACAAGGGATCGGCATTGCTCGCTCGGAGCTAATTGGGTTGGCGCCAGAGCAGGTGATGCTGGCGGCGGCGGCGCACTATTTGAAGCTACAAGATTTCCGTCCCGTGCATACGGTGGAGGGCGCCATTCAGCAGGCGCTATCTTCCCGGAAGCTATGAGCTTCCGGGAAGATGAGTAAAGTCGATCACACATACCCGGCCATCTTTTCATCCAAAGAGCCGCGCAAAGCCCGGATACGCCCTGAGCGGGATCAATTCAAAGGTGATCAAACCGGCCTGCACCATTGGGAGCGTGGCGAGCACGGTCGCCGCCTCCTCCACGTCGGTGCATTCCAGGACAAGCACCGCCTCCGTCTTGTCGGCGCGGAAATAGAGTTCACGCACGACCCCTTCTTGATAGAGCGCCCACGCCCGCAGCGCCTCGGCGCGCGCCAATTCCGGCGTGAAGGCGCCGAAATTCGCACCACGCACAGCCCGTTCGATGGCGAGAATCTTCATGGTTTACCCCTGTTCTCCTGTTTTTACTATCGCTCAGGCTGTTGGCCGGCAGCGCAGCATGATGAGTTGTTCCTTTGGTGTGCAGAGTTTGAATGGAAATTGGTGCGTCATTATACCCGGTTCGCACAGTGGCGGGAATCACAGTATAATCCCTGCAATGACGACACACACACGCCTCACCAACCGCGAAGTCGCCGCCATTCTGGCCGGCGTCGCTGCGCGCCTCCAGATTTTGGACGCCAACCGCTTTCGCATCATCGCCTTTCAGAACGCCGCCGAGAGCATCCGCACCCTGGCGCAGGACATCAACGCCATCGACGCCGCTGGCGAGCTGACCAGCATCCAGGGCGTCGGCAAGGGCATCGGCGACGCCATCCATACCTTGCTAGTGAACGGCAGTGACCCGGAGTTCGACGCCCTCTTTGCGCAGGTGCCCCAGGGCGTCGTCGACATGATGCAGGTGCCCGACATGGGGCCGAAGAAGGCAAAACGGCTGTGGGAAGAGCTGGGCATCGACAGCGTGGCGGCGCTGCGTGCGGCGGCGGAGGCGGGCAAGCTGCGCGATCTCAAAGGCTTCGGCGCCAAAAGCGAAGAGAAGATTCTCAAGGGCATCGAACTGCTGGCAAAGCGCACCGAGCGCGGCGACGGCGAACGTATGCCAATCGGCGTTGTGCGCCCACTGGCGCTGCATATGATCGCCGAACTCCAGGCGAAATTGCCAGCGGGCGCCATCGAACGCATCGAGATTGCCGGCAGCCTGCGCCGCTGGAAGGAGACCATCGGCGACGTGGACATCCTCTGCCTAAGTGCACAGCCAGCGCTGGTGATGGAAACCTTCCGCACGCTGCCCGAAGTCGCCGACATCCTCGGCGCGGGCGAGACTAAGTCCAGCGTCGTACTGGGCAATGGTCTGCAGGTCGATCTGCGTGTGGTCGAGCGCAAACACTGGGGCGCGGCGCTGCAGTACTTCACCGGCAGCAAGGAGCATAACGTCGCCGTGCGTGAGCTGGCGCTCAAACAGGGGTGGAGCCTCAACGAGTACGGGCTGACCGCCACCGGCGCTGGCGACGCGCCCGCCGGCGAGGAGCGCTTCTTTGAGGAAGAGGCTGATCTCTACGCCTTTCTGAGGCTGGAGTGGGTGCCACCCGAATTACGCGAGAACCGGGGCGAGGTGGCGGCGGCGCAGCAACACACCCTGCCAGCGCTGCTCACCCTGGCCGATCTCCAGGGCGAGTTGCACGGCCACACCACCTGGAGCGACGGCGTCGCCAGCGTGGCGGAGATGGCGGAAGCGGCGCGGGCGCGCGGCTATCACTATTGGAACGTGAGCGACCACAGCGTTGGGTTGGGCATCGTCCAGGGCGTAGACGGTGAGAAGTTGCGTCGTCAACGCGTCGAGATTGACGCCTACAACCGTCGCTGCGCCGAAGCGGACATCGACTTCCGTCTGCTGCAAGGCAGCGAGGTCGAGATTCTGGCCGACGGCGCGCTGGGGCTGCCCGACGACGTACTGGCCGGGCTGGATGTGGTCGTCGCCAGCATTCATAGCGCCCAACGTCAGGATCGTGAGACGATCACTGCGCGCTGTCTCAAGGCGATCTACAACCCTCACGTGGATATTCTGGGACACCCAACCGGACGGCTGCTCGGCGAGCGCCCGCCCACCGAGATCGACATGGAGCGCATCTTGCAGGCGTGTCGGGAGACGGGCACCGTGGTCGAAATCAACGCCAACCCGGCGCGGCTCGACGTGAACGATCTCTACGCTCGCCGCGCCGTCGAGTTGGGCTGCAAGCTGGCGATCAACTGCGACGCCCACAGCCCGCAGGACCTGACGCTGGCCGAATACGGCGTCGGCGTGGCGCGGCGCGGCTGGCTGACGGCGGCGGATGTCATCAACACGCGCCCGGTGGACGCCATGTTGGCGCTGCTCAAGGACGCCCAGAGGAATGCACATGATCAGCCATAGGCAAAAGAATTTTCTACATTGCTCCTTTCATTGCCTGCGAGCAGTGCTGCTAACCACGTCATTGCTGTTGAGCGCCTGCGGCGGCGACGCCACACCCACACCCGCCGCCAATCCCGTGATCGTAGAAAGCGGCGTTGCACCGTTGACGCCGTTGACGGCGCGCTCAGGCGACGACGCCCAAACCGAGGCTGGGGCGTCGTCGCCAGATGATGCAGCCACCACAACCCCGACAGAAGGCGAAGCAGGCGCTGCTGACGCCACATCAGGCGGCTTCCCCCTCCTGAATGTGGGTGATGAAGTCGTGGCGCGCGGCATTCTCCGCATCTACGCCGCCGCCGAACCCAACGCGCCCACGCTGGATGAATACCGCGCCGGCGACCGCTTCACCATCCTCGGCCCTCCTGACGACATAACGATCTACCCGGTCGAACTGGCCGGTGTGCGTTGGTACCGCGTGCGCGCCGTCGACGGTCTGGTCGGTTGGGTGATTGCCGACGGCATTGAACCGCTTGCGCGCCCTTGACGTGTGAGACCGCCCAAGTTGCGGTTTCCGCCACCGGTGGGCATAATGTTCTCATGTCACATTGGATGCCTTACCTCGATTTTGCCGTTGCGCTGGCTGACGAATGCAGCCAGTACGCCGTTTCGCAATTTCGCCGCCACCCGGCCGAACGCAAGGATGACGGCACGCTGGTCACTGCCACCGACCGCGCCATCGATCGCCTGATTCTGGAGCGCATTCAGCACACTTACCCCGGTCACGCCGTCCTGAGTGAGGAACAGACGACTCGCTACGACGCCGCCGCCGAATTCACATGGGTTATTGATCCTATCGACGGCACGACCAATTTTGCGCGTGGGTTGCCGGTGTGGGGCGTCAGCATTGCGCTCTTGCAGCACGGTCAGCCCGTTGTCGGTCTGGTGACTTTTCCCCTCGTGCAAGAGCAATTTGCCGCCATCGCTGGCCTCGGTGCATGGCGCAACGCGGATTCCATCCACACTTACATCGGTGCAACCATCAGTGATGAGCAGTTGCTGATGAAGTGCACGCGCACTGACCGTCTCCTCCAGATCGAGACGAAGCTCAAGGCGCGCATCTGTGGCAGCGCTGCGTATCATTTGTGCAAGGTGGCCGACGGCACAGCGCTGGCGGGCATCGAGGCGACGCCCAAAGTGTGGGACTTCGCCGCCGCCTGGCTAATCATCGTGGAGGCGGGCGGCGTGGTCACTGACTGGCAGCAGCGCCCACTCTTCCCCTTGCCCGCCGTCAGCCGGGAATATGGCGCGGCGCCAACGCCGCTCTTTGTGGCTGCCAACCCTGCCATTATGCAGCAGTTGCTCAACAGCGTCACCGTGCGCCAATCATGACCAACGTTTCAGAAGCTCGCACCATGATCTACAAACGCACTGCCGATGGTGATGAACGCGCGGTTGGTTATCTCACCGCAGACGGTCGCATCTTCCGGGCGCGCTGGGGCGATGGCATAGAGGTGGGGCGCGTCACCGCCGATGGGCGCGTCTTGCGCAAGACGACGCACGACGAACGCGAGTTGGGCGCTTTCACAGAGAGCGGGACGGTGCGCAGTCACGGCCTCTTCGAGGGCGGCGAGCTGGGCTGGGTCGATGTAGATGGCGTGGTCAATCGGGGCGGCCTGATCCTGGGCGAAGAGGAAGTCGGCCGCGTCGAAGGCCCGGCGCAGGCGGCGGCGGCAGCGGCGTTGTTGTTGCTCTTTTTACCCGACGACGCCGAAGAAAATCGGCGCTTTCGCTAATACGCTATGATCTCCTTCACTCGTCCTTCTGCTGAGTTTTTTGTTGATACACCGCGCCTGCGTTTCTTTTGTCGCAGCTCTGGCGCCAGCGACGGCGTCCCCCTCCTGCTCCTCCACGGCAGCTATGCCAGCAGCCGCTGGTGGACGCACTTCTGCGCCGCACTGCCGGAGGAAATTTACGCCATTGCACCCGACTTGCGCGGCTGCGGCCAGAGCGACAAAACCGACGCCGGCTACACCATCGAGGAGCAGGCCGATGACGTGGCCGCTCTGCTTGATGCGCTTGACTGGGAAAGCTGCCACTTGATGGCGCATTCTAGCAGCGGCGCCATTGCCATTGAGTTTGCCCTGCAACAACCGCATCGCCTCGACACACTGACGCTTGTCAACACCGTGCCAGTGGAGGGCGTCTTCACGCCGCTCGATGGCTATCTGCTGCTGGAGCAGATGCGCAGCGATCGCGGCTTGTTGCGCGCCGCCCTGCGCGCGTTGATGCCCGCCGCGTCCATTGACGACGACCACCCAGAGCGACAGCGCTTCTTCGAGACCCTGGTGGAGGATGCCAGTCAGATGGCGCCGGCTGCCTTTACCGAGACGGCGCGGGCGCTGGCGCAGTGGAACCGCTTTGGTGATGCGCGCCGGCTAACCCTCCCCACGCTGCTCATCTGGGGCGAGCTGGATACGATTGTCGATCGCGCCGCCACCACGCGCACGCTCATCGCCATTCCCGGCGCCGCCAACCTGGAAATTTTGCGCGGCGTCGGTCACAGCCCAATGATCGAACAGCCGGCGGCGCTGGCGGCGCGCTGGCTCGACTTCATCCTGGCCGACTTCGACGCCTATGACGCCGTGCGCAGGTCGGCTTTAGACAATGACGAACCGGACGCCGATGAGACGGCGTAGCTTCCAGCAACTTCAAACGAGGTGAGACCATGCGCATGTTGACCGATCTGGTGATCGTCGTGACGGGCAGTACGCAGGGGTTGGGTGAGGATATTGCGCGGCGTGCGGCGCAACATCACGCCGCAGGGCTGGTGATTTGTGGCCGCAACGAAAGCAACGGTCGTCGTGTGGCCGACGACATCAGCAACGGCGGCTGTCCAACCATTTATGTGTCCGCCGATCTGGAGAAGGTGGAGGAGTGTCGCGCCGTCATCCGCGCCGCCGACGAACACTTTGGGCGCGTCGATGGACTGGTCAATTGCGCGGCCATCACCGACCGCGGCTCGGTTTACGACACGACGCCTGAACTGTGGGATCGCATTTTTGCCGTCAACCTGCGCGCTCCCTTCTTCCTGATGCAAGAGGCGGCGCGCTGTATGCAACGCACGGGGCGCGGCGGCAGCATCGTCAACATCGGCAGTATCAACGCACGCGGCGGTCAGCCCAACCTGACGCCTTACAGCACCTCCAAAGGTGCGCTGGCAACGCTCACCCTCAATGCCGCGAATGTGCTGGCGCGCGACAAAATTCGCGTCAACTGTATCAACGTGGGCTGGATGATCACGCCTAACGAAGACATCGTGCAGCGCAAGGAAGGCAAGCCTGCCAACTGGCTCGAACTGGCGGATGCAGCGATGCCCTTTGGCCGCATCCTGCGTCCGGACGACGTATCCGGGCTGGTGATGTGGTTCCTCTCGCCGGAAAGCGCCATGATGAGCGGCGGCGTCATCGATTTTGACCACGCTAAGATCGTCGGCACCTACGGATGATTCACGCGCTCCGGGTCGTCCTCTTTCAAATCAACAACCTCTCCTTCATCGCCAGATATCTGTCGATCACGGCGACGCTCAATTGATCGGCAGGCGCGTCGAGCGTCTGCACACCCTGACGCCGAAGTTGGTCAAGGGTGAGACGGCGTTCGGCCAGCACGCGTTCGGCGACGGTGCGTTCGTAGAGCGTGTCGCTGTCTGTGATCGGCTGCGTGGCGAGCCGATTGACGGTGGGGTCGGCGAGGGTGACGAGCAGCGGCAGGTGCTGGCGACGTAACCGCGCCATCTGCGTCACCAGGCTCTCGGTGGTGATGCTGCCCGTCAGGTCGGTGAAGACCAGCGCCAGTCCGCGCTTGTGTTGGCGGGCGGCAAATTCGCTGAAGGCAGCGCCGTAATCCGGCTCGACGCGTTCGCCGTGCACAGCATAAAGCTGTTCCAACAGCCGATGGAATTGCAGCTTGCCCCCGCGCGGCGCCACGTAAGTCAGCACACGGTCGGCGAAGGTGAGCAGCCCGATGCGGTCACCTTTCTGTACTGCCACATAGGCCAGCAGCAACACGGCGTTGATGGCATAATCCATCTTCGCCACGTCCCCCACCGGGCTGCGCATCATGCGTCCTACGTCGAGCAGCACGTAGATATTCTGGCTGCGTTCGGTTTCGTACTCCATGCTGATCGGCTTGCCGCGCCGCGCCGTCGCCGGCCAGTTGATGCGCCGGTACTCGTCGTCGGGCGTGTAATCGCGCAGGCGCTCAAATTCATTGCCGGCGCCGCGCAACCGCGTGGCGCGCAGCCCCAACTCCCATAGTCGATTGCGACGCAGCAAGAGATCGTATTTGCGTATATCGACCAGATTCGGGTAGACCTTGACCGGAGCGGCGGCGGCAAAGCGCGCCTGGCGCCGCAGCAGCCCAAGCGGCGACGCCCAGCGCAGGTAGAGATCGCCAAACGCATAGTCACCCCGTCGCGGCGGCCAGAGCTGATAGACCAGTGCGCTGCTGGCGCCCGCCGCCACGGCGCCGGTCAGCAACGGCGCTGCACGGTCCAGGTGGAAGGTGGGCGGCGGCGTGTCGCGCAGCCACAGCGCAAGCGAACGTCCGCTGCGACCAGGTTCAGGAAAGCGCTCAATCTCGACGGTAATGCGGTTCTGCGCCGCCAGCGACAGGCGCGCATCGTGGCGGCGCGTCAGCTTCCACGCGCGCGCAGTCGGCATCATTTGTGCATCGGCGAGCAGCAGCGCCGTCGCTACAATCAGCCAGCCGCCCGCCAGCCACAACGCCGCCGGCAACCAGGTCGCCAGCGCGATGAGCGGCGCCGCCGTCAGCAACACGAGCCATCCCCGCACCGTCAATTGCATGGTTATCTCCGCCCTGCGCGCTGCAAGTCTTGCATCTGTTTGACGCCGCGGCGGGTCAACTCCAACACCACGCCGCCGTGCTCTAGATCGCGTGTCTGCACCAGACCATCCGCCTGCACACTGGCAAGCATCTGTTCCAGCCCACGTTCGCTGCGCGTGCGCAGCGCGCCGTAGAAGCTCGATGCCTGCGCGCGAGCGCTGGCCTCCGGATCGCCGCGCAGCAGCCGCACCAGATTGCGCCGCCCCCAAGTCTGCTCCTGCAGCGCCTGCAACAGCACCAGCAGATCGGCGTCGGCGGCGTGTGCGGATGGGTCGGGCGCCAGGGCAAAGGCTGCACCGCAATTGTCGCACACCGCACAACGCGTCCGCCGCGCGCCGCCCAGGTAGTCGGCCAGGAAACCGTGTCGGCAACCTGTCGCGCGGGCGTAACGGGCGATGTCGCTGGCGCGCTGCTGTTCCAGCGCGGCGCGGTTGCGCAGTAGCTGCTCCAGTCGTTCGGCGGCCTGCGCAGGGGGCGACAACAGCTCCAGATAGGGGTCGCGGCCGTCGTAACGCACTGCCAGATAGCGCGCCTCCTGCCAGACAAGCAGCCACTGCTCCAGCTCGGCGGGCGTCAGACCGGTCGCTGCGGCCAGCGCCACGAAGGGCGCGGTGATCACTGGCTGAGCGTCCAGGCCGCTGCGCCGGGCAAACGCCAGGAAGCCGGCGTCCTCCTGACCGCGCAGTTGGCGTGGGCGCTGCACGGTGACGGTGCGCGGACAGTCGTAGCCGCGTCGCAGCAGCCCGACCTCCTCCAGCACACTCAGCCCGACGCGCGCGGCGATCTCGTCACCTATGGCGCTCTGTAGCGCCTGGAGCGGGACGGGGCCGGCAGTGCGTTCCCCCAGCTGCTGGCGCACGCGTTGATAGAGTGCGCGCAGCGTCGTGCTGGTGAGCGCCGAACGGCTTGCCAGCCGCGTCAGCGTGGCCTCGTCGTGGTCGGCGTAGATGAGCAAACAATGCGCGGGCTTGCCATCGCGACCGGCGCGCCCGATCTCCTGGTAGTAGCTCTCCAGCGACGCGGGCAGCCCGTCGTGCACGATGAAGCGAATATCGCCCTTGTTGATGCCCATGCCAAAGGCGACAGTCGCCACGATCACCTGCAGCTCGTTGCGCATGAAACGATCCTGCACCTCGGTGCGGTTGTCGATGCCGGCGTGATAGTGCGCAGCGGCAAAACCAGCCTGGCGCAAGGTCGTCGCCAGCTCTTCGCAGCGCCGCCGCGAACGAGCGTAGACGATCCCGCTGCCCTGCACCGAACGCAGCAGACGCAGGAGCAGTGCATTGCGAGCATCGTCGTCGCGCACACGGTAGGCGCGCAGGTGCAGGTTGGCGCGAAAGGCGTCGCCCACCAGCACGCGCATTGCGCCGGCGCCGCCCAGCAATTGCCGTTCGATGTCCTCGCGCACGACAGACGGGGCGGTGGCGGTCATCGCCAGCAGCGGCGGTGCGCCCAGGTCACGATGCACCTGGCGCAGATGCAGGTAATCGGGGCGAAAGTCGTGCCCCCACACCGAGACGCAGTGCGCCTCGTCGATCACCAGCCGCGCCACGCCAGCGCGCGCCAGCATCTCCACAAAGCTGACCTGGCGCAGTCGTTCGGGAGCGGCGTAGAGCAGCCTGATCTGTCCGGTCGCCACGCGGTGCAGGGCGGTGCGCAGTTCGTCGCCGTCGAGCAGGCTATTGAGCGCCAGCGCCTGCCCACGCAGCGCGGGCGGCAGGCTGTCGACCTGATCCTTCATCAGCGCGATCAACGGCGAGACGACCAGCGTCACGCCGCGATCGCTGAAGGCGGGAAGTTGATAGCAGAGCGACTTGCCGGCGCCCGTCGGCAGGATCGCCAGCACGTGTTCGCCGCGACGCACGCACGTCAGGATTTCGGCCTGACCGGGCAACAAGGAGGTGAAGCCGAAGATAGTGCGCACTTCTTTCAACAGCGCCTGGCGCTCAGCGTTCGTGACGGCGACGGTGTGAAGAAAGGTTGCATGGGCTGCCAGTGCTGGCGGCGTTGCGGGCGTCTGTTTTGTTCGTGTCGTCGCCGGCGTCGCTGTGTGCGGCAGATCGGCCAACAGCGCGGCCTGCTCCTGCTCGAAGCGCTGCACCAGCTGCGTCTCCACTTCCGTCAGATGGATGCGGTCGCGGGTGGCGGTGAAGAAGGCGCGCAGTTCGACCAGCGCCTCCACCGGCAGGGGGGCGTCGCGGCGGTCGGCGTTGAGTGCGGCCACAGCGTAGGCGGTGGCCGTCACCATGTCGCCGCGTGTGCGCAACAGGGTCATCATGCTCAGGCTGAGGTAGGGGTTCTCCGGCGTCAGTGCGGTTAACTGCTGGATGGCCTGCTGAGCAGCGGCGTCGTCGCCTTGCGCCAGGTGAATACGTACAGCCACCCACCACATGCGGCTCAGGTGGCGCAGCGGCGCCAGGGAACGCGCAAGATAGTTCTGCGCCTGTTCCGGATCGCCGCCTGCCAGCGCGCCTTCCGCCAGCGCCAGATAGAGCATGGGGTCATCATGCGTCTGAAGATGAGCATGCGAAAGCTGTTGCGCTTCCGCCATGCGCCCAAGCCCTATCAGCGCCTGGGCGCGCAGAAGAACGGCGTCGCTGGGCGGGGGCGACATCTGCTCCAGGCAAGCCAGGGCGTCGGCGCAGGCTTCCCAACGGAGCAAGAAGCGGATGACGCGGTTTTGCGTTGTAGCTGGCAGCGTTGCTGCCTGGGCAGGCGTAAGGCGCAGGGTTGCGAGTAAAGAAGCTGTCATGGCTACAGCGATGTTGGGTGCAAAAACGGCGATCCATCAAACTTGTTATATTGTACCATTGTCTCTCTCTCTTCAATTGACAGCCCATGCCACACCTGATAGACTTCGAAGCGGAGAGCAAGCAATTGAAATTATACCCGGCAGCCGGTGCGTCAACACTGGACTGACGCTATCAAGTGGGGCAATCATGATGTCTGTTGAGCCTGAAGCCACCCCAACGCACGCGACCGGATCGGAAGCAAACGAAGCCAACAATGTTGCTGTCGCGCCAGCAAATGCCGCCATCGAGTCGGACCCGCGTGCGCATCCTGTCGATGCGGCGCGCATCCGCGTGATGGCGACGGAGCTGAAGGAGCCGAATATCTGGCTGATGCGCTCCGTAGCAGCGATGTTGGGCATGGAGGCCGTCGAGGCGGTCTACCAGCGCACACTGGAGATCGAGGCGGCGGGTGGCATGATGACCAAAGAGGGCGATCGCCGGCGCACGTCGGGCGGCGTCTTCTTTCTGCTGGCGCGCGAACAAATGACGGCGCGCCAGCGGCGCAAAGTTTTTGGCCTGCCGCCCAATCCGCTCAACACGAAACGTCAGCCTAAAGCGTCGGCCACGCCCACAACGACGGAGCAACCGAAGCCGGCGGCTGCGCCCAAACCGCCCCCGCTGACGTTGGAGCAGACCATCGCCCTGTTGAAAGCCACCTTGAGCATCGACCCGCAGAAACGAGGAGTTGCCGTCATGAAAACGACGATTATCGGTCGTCCCAAACAGATCAAGAAGCTCGACGCCTGCACACTGCTTGTGTTGGGGCAGAAGGCGCCGCCAGTCATGCCCAAGGGATTGCCGCCGATGCCCGACACCAGCAAGGCGACTATTGCCGTCTTCGTCGCCAACAAGCAGTGGGAGAAGGTCGAGGCTGCGCTCAAGGCTGACCCGCAGGACGAAGCCATCATCGAAGGCTATCCGGTGAACGACCCGAAGAATCAGCTCACCGGCGTGTGGGCGCAGTCGTGCACGTCGAAGAATCTGCAACGCGCCAAGCGCGAGGCGCAGGCAAATTCTGGCTGACGGTCGCTTCGCCTGGTGGGTGCTGGCATATTCCCGTGATTAGAGGTGCGCTGGGAAATGCATACGAATGCAGAATCTAATTTTCTACAAAGAACGCCATCAATTGCATCTCTGCAACTATTGCAGGAATTCTACGCGACCGTGCCGCTCATCTTGTTTGAGGTGGGCGGCGAGGGTCGTATCCTCAACCTGAATCCCACCTTTGAAACCGTCACGGGCTGGCCGGCGACGGCGTGGATCGGTCGCGAGTTCATCGACCTGATCGCCCCGGAGGATCGTCTCAGCGTTCTGGACACATATCAGCAATTGCTCAGTGGCCGTGAGCATGGCTTCATGCAGGTGCGCATCGTTGCGGCGAATGGTGCAACACTGACGTTGGAAGCATGGATCCGCCACATGGTTGTGGAACCGCAACCGGGGCAATCCGATTTGCACTTTGTCGGTTTTGCGCAGGACATCACAGAACGCATGGCGCACGTTCAGCGCCTGCAGATGCTGGACGATCTGCTCAAAAGTGTCACGGATGCGATTATCGTCACCGATCCAGCCTTTATCATCACAGAATGGAACCAGGCCGCCGAACGCATCTACGGCTGGAAGCGGGCGGAGATGATCGGGCGTTCGTTGATCGACGTCTTCCGCACCGACTATATGGACACAACGCAGGAAGCTGTGATTGAGCAGTTCCTGGCGACTGGACAGTGGCGCGGCGAGGTGATTCAGTATCACAAGAGCGGCGCCAGGCTGCACATTCTGGCGGCCGTCAACGCCTTGTATGACGCCAACGGGCGCCGCATCGGCGCTGTTGCGGTCAATCGCGACATCACGGCGGAGGTGAACGCACAGCAAGCGCTCACCGAAATGGAGCGCACCTATCGCCGGGCGATTCTGAGCGCTGGCGGCGTCCCCTATCAGCGCGACTACAGCGGGCCGGGCTACGCGTTCCTGGGCGAAGGCATCGAGCAACTGACAGGCTACCGCGCCGACGAGCTGACCGGGCCGCTCTTCACCAGCCGGCTGCGGCAAGTCGACGCCTACGGCGAACAAGCCGATCTGACGCATGAAGAACGCATCCGCCGGGCGCGCACAGGCAGCGGCTTCGTCTGGCGCGAGGATTATCTCTTCGAGCGCAAGGATGGCAGCCTGGTCTGGCTGGCCGATCACGCCGTGCCGGTGCTCGACGCCGCTGGCAAGGTCGTCGGCTCACTGGGCATCCTGATGGACATTACCGAACGCAGGCGAGTGGAAGAAGAGCGACGCCGCCTTCAGGAGCAAATGGCGCAGATCGAGCGTCTGGAAAGCATCGGCCAACTGGCAGGCGGCGTGGCGCACGATTTCAACAAC
>DGFH01000388.1:0-122 GCA_002391565.1 Anaerolineales bacterium UBA3905 | reverse complement strand
TTCAACAACATGCTGGCCGTGATTTTGATGCGCGCCGAAATGGCGCTCATGCAACTCGATCCCTACTCACCGCTGCGTCATCACCTGCTCGAGATCTATAAGACTGCGCAGCGCTCCGCCGA
>DGFH01000390.1 GCA_002391565.1 Anaerolineales bacterium UBA3905 | reverse complement strand
ACGCGCTGACCATGGGGATCAGCGGTCCCAGCGCCAGGATTACTGCCAGAAGCGTCCGCACACGCCAAGGCAACCACTGTCGCTGACTGGTCTTACCAGACATACGACTCTCCTTTCAAAAGAGTATACTGTTGTTGGGGTATGTTGTTCACCAAAAACTCTGAGTACTATGCGCTGCGTTTTGTGCTGCTCACATGGCGTGCTCCTTTCGCAAAGAATCTTGCAAACATGGATGCGATTGGCGGCCCTCCGTGAAACAAGATTCGTTGTTCAGTCTACCATGATTTTTGCGGGAAAGCAAGAGGTTTTCATAACGTAATGTCAGGAAATATGGACGATTACGCCAATTGTCTGTATGGAGATGGTCTATTTCCAGAGAAAGAGAATTGATCCTGGCAAATTCTAGTGGCTATTTTTATGGGAGAATGGGTTGCTTGTAGATCGCAAATTTAATTGAGGATGGATTCGAGATTGAGAGAATTGGAGATTGGAGATTGAGAGATTTGGGTGGTTTGAGCGACTGAACAGGACTCGCCCAATCTCCCAATCTCCTCAATCCCCTATTCTCTGCTCAGCTTCTGCACTTCCTCTTCCAGCCGGCGGATTTGGGTGCGTAATTCTTGCAATTGTTTTTGCTGTGTGCTCTCTGCTGGGGCGCCGGTTTTGCGCAGCGCGTCGGCGGCGCGGCGGGCGACGACAGCTTCCTGTTGCACACGGCTGCGGGCGAACTGTTCCAGCGCAGGAATGGCTTCGGTGGCGCCCATTGTCGCCAGCCCGCGCGCGGCAGCCACCGCCACTTGATAGACCGGGTCGCGCAGCAGCGTCATCAATGTCGCAGCGATGCGTGTGCGCGCCGGCTTCTCGACGTGTTTGCCTAACTCTGCCAGTGCAGGCACGGCGAAGCGACGCACTGCGTAAGCGCTGCCACCGTAGCGCACCAACGGCAGCAACACATCGACGGCTTCGACGCGGCGCGTGGCTGCCAAGCCCCGAATGGCGCCCACCTGCGCAATGCCGTTGATCGAAGGCGTCTGCGCGGCGGTGGCGAGCAGGTCATAGGGCGCTTCTTCGCGTTGCGCACCGAGAGCTTCGTAGGCCGCCTGGGTTGCGAGCGGCGCCAGCCCAGCCTCCAGTCGCTGCAAGATGGCGTCGCGTACGGCGACTTCCTGATAGGCGCCTGCTGCACGCAGCAAGGTTGGCAGCACAAGCGGGTGATGCTCAGCGGCGATCAATGTCGGGAGCCCGGCGGCGGCTGTAGCGCTGTTCGCTGTTGCCAGGCATTGCGCCATCTCCAGTCGCACGCCCCAGAACGGCTCCGCCGCATAGGCGTGGAGGATCGCCTGGATGTTAGCGTGACGTCCGGTGGCGGCTAATTCCCTGGCGGCGTGGATGCGCGCCAGCACGGTTGGCCCGGCGGTCAGCTGGCGGCGCAGCAGATCGTCGCCGGGGTTGAAGTCGAGTTTGTGCAGCACGGCGGCTTGGGGATCGAAGAGCACCATCTCCGGCATCTTTGCCATCGGGAACATGAAGACCTGATGGGGTTGCTCCACACGGATCGACGCCGTGTGCGCTTCACCATCGATCCACCAGGCTATGGCGCTCTGAAAGTGGAAGACGGGGACGCCCTCAGCGGCGTTGACCTGCTTCTGCTCGACGGTGAATACGCCGCGCCCGTCTTCGGCTTCGAATGTGAAGCCCACCTTCAGATCAGGATAGCCGGGCTGATGGAACCACTGGTCGAAGAAGCGACCGAGGGCGCGCCCGGAATGCTTCTCCATAATCAGGCGGAAATCGTCAGTCTCCACGACGCGATGCAGATAGGTGGCTAGATAGTCGCGCACACCGGTCCAGAAGATGTCGTCGCCCAATTCGCAGCGCAGCGTGTGTAGCCGGCACGCACCGCCGGGGTAGAGATGGTCATCGTACATGTCCCAGGAGGATTGAAAGTGGCGGTGTACAATCGGGCGGCGATAGTCGTTGTCGGCTTCTTCGAAGTAGGCGGCAGCGTGCGTGTAATAGACGTAGAGCGCTTCGTCCTGACCGTGATTGTCCTCACGATAGACCTGCTCCATGTATGTTGCCCATGATTCTTTGAGCCAGGCGTGGGCATAGTCGCGGCAGACGACGGCATCGCCAAAGTAGCTGTGCGCCATCTCGTGGACGTTGATCGCATCTAGCAGCCATGTCCATTCGTCCGCCAGCGCTGCATCGAGCACATAGCGTTCATCCCAACTGACCAGCGAAATGTTCTCCATCGCGCCGGAGACGCCAGGCGCCGCCCACTGATAATACTTGGGATAAGGGAAGGGCAGACCCAGCTTCTGTGTCATCCAGGCTAACATTGGCTTGGTGCGGCCAAAGCTGCGCCGCAGGTCGTCGGCGGTGTGGAGCGGGCTGCAGAAATAGGCAACGGGGATGCCTTTCGCGCCGTCGTCGAATTCGCCGTCGTCGGCGCGCACGAATTCGCCTACAGCAAAACAGAGCAGATAACTGGGGCAGCGCTGATCGAGCCGCCAGTGCGCTGTCTTCGCACCATCGGCGTGCAAGGTCTCCTCGACCAGATAACCGTTCGCCAGGATCGTGAAGCGAGCGTCAGCGCGCAGGCGGATGTCGAGCGTCGTACGCACGTTGGGCAGGTCGATGCAGGGCAGCCAGTGACGCGCCCGCTCCGTTTCGTGGTCGGTGACGGCGTACCAGGGCATGTCCGGATAGGCGGCGCTCGGCTGCGAGAAGTAGAGGCCAGAGGTGGGGCGCTCGACTGCGTAGTGAATGGCAACGCGACGCTCCTCCCCGGCGTCAAAGGGCGCCTCCCACCGGATCGCCAGTGTCTTGCCGTCGTTGCGCCACGTCAGCGCACGTCCATCGGCATCAACAACCGCTGTGACATCCAGATCGACGGCGTCAAGCGTGAGTATGCGCATCTGCGCGCGCCGGGCGACAACGGTGTGCGTCACTACGCCTGCCGCGCGCTGCGCGGCAATGTCGAGGGCGAGATCGATGCTCAGGTGTATCGGCTCCAGACCGAGATCGGGCGGATATTGTGCGGCGGCGGTGGCGGGGTCGAAAGGCGAATCCTCCAGGGTGAAGCGGCGCCATTGGTAGAAATTTTGCGGCATGGTCTGCTCCAGGTTGTGATCAAGTCGGGAATAGTGTTGCTCGATCCAGGGAATCATACAGACAACCGAATCGAGTTGCGTACATTATGATATGAGAAAAAGTAATTGCCGAATTCCGGCGGCAAGCTCATACCATGAACAAACAGGTTTTTTATGTCGATCGATCAAAGAAAGGCGGATCATATCCGCATCAATGTCACCGAGAATGTCCAGTTTCCTAATCTGACGACAGGATTGGAACGATACCGGCTTGTCCATCAGGCGTTGCCTGAAGTTGACTTGCATGAGGTTTGCCTGGAGGTTAGCCTCTTTGGCAAGCGCGTGCATGCCCCGTTGCTGATCAGTTCGATGACTGGCGGCACCGAGCAGGCAGCCTTCATCAATCGCAACCTGGCGGAGGCAGCGCAGGCGCAGCGCGTGGCGATGGGTGTGGGCAGCCAGCGCGCCGGTATCGAGCACGCGTCGGTGCGCCAGACCTTTCGGGTGCGCGACGTGGCGCCGGACGTCTTGCTCTTCGCTAACCTGGGCGCAGTGCAGTTCAACTACGGCTACACCGTCGATCAATGTCGCCGCGCCGTGGAGATGATCGACGCCGACGCGTTGATCTTGCACCTGAACCCGCTGCAGGAGGCCGTCCAACCTGAGGGGGATGTGAACTGGCGTGGATTGTTGGACAAGATCGCCGACGTGTGCGCGCGGCTGGGCAAGCCGGTTATCGTCAAAGAGGTCGGTTGGGGAATCAGCGCCCAGACGGCGCGGCGGCTGATTGAGGCCGGCGTCAGCGCCATCGACGTGGCAGGAGCGGGCGGCACTTCCTGGAGCCAGGTCGAGATGCATCGCGCGCCGACCGAGCGACTGCGTCGGCTGGCGGGCGCCTTTGCGGATTGGGGCATTCCCACCGCCGACAGTCTGGCAGCGGCGGCGCAGGTGCGCGCCGATCTGGGGCGCGCCGACGTGCATCTCTTTGCCAGCGGCGGCATTCGCACCGGGCAGGACATTGTCAAGTGCGTTGCACTGGGCGCCGACCTGGTCGGGCTGGCGTCGCCTTTCCTCAAAGCCGCCATGGAGTCTGCTGAAGCCGTCATCGAGGAGATGGAACTGCTCATCGCTGAAGCCCGCATCGCCATGTTCTGCAGCGGTGCAGAGACGATCGATGCGCTGCGGAGGCCAGGGGTTTTGCAAAAAGGCGGATAAAGATTAAGAGATTAAGATATTAAGAGATTGGAGATTAGAGATTTGCGGCAAGAGAATGAGCTTCACTCTTCCCGATCTCCAGTCTCCAATCTCCAATCTCTTGATCTCTTAATATCTTAATCTCCCATTCTCCCCATCAACAGGAGACCTTCTCATGCTCACTGATTTTTCCGCACGCTGGCTGCCAATCCTGGAAGAGGAGATGCGCGCAGTGCTGGCCGGACAGGACGCCGCCACTGCCACACATTACGGTATGATGCACTACCACATGGGCTGGGTCGACGCCAGCTTTCAGCCGGTGTCGCTGCCTGCCGGCAAGCGGTTGCGTCCGTTGCTCTGTCTGATGGCGTGCGAAGTGGTCGGCGGCGACGCCATGCAGGCCGTGCCCGCCGCCGCCGCGCTGGAGATTCTGCACAATTTCTCGCTGGTGCACGACGACATCGAGGATGGCGACGAGATGCGGCGTCACCGACCTACGGTCTGGAAGCTGTGGGGCGCGCCGCAGGCGATCAACGCCGGCGACGGTATGTTTGCGTTGGCCTTCGCTGCCATGCAGCGGTTGACAGCGCGCGGGGTCAGCGCCGAGCGCACGCTGGCCGCATTGAGCCTCTTCACCGAAACGTGCGTGGCGCTCACCGAGGGGCAACATCTCGACATGGGCTTCGAGCAGCGGACGCATGTCACCGTCGCCGAGTATTTACGCATGATCCAGGGCAAAACCGCTGCGTTGATCGGCGCCAGCGTGGCGATTGGCGGGCTGATCGGCGGCGCGGCGCCTGGCGTCGATGGGGCGCTGCGTCGCTTCGGCCAGGAGATCGGGCTGGCGTTCCAGATTCAAGATGACATGCTTGGCGTCTGGGGCGACCCGGCGGTGACGGGCAAGGCGGCGGGCAACGACATCTTGCGTCGCAAGAAAAGCCTGCCGCTGCTGCACACCCTCAACGACGATGCTCATGGTCTGGCGTTCCGAATGCTGCTGGAACAGCCGGAGTTGGACGCGGCGGACGTGCCCGAAGCATTGGCGCTATTGGCGGCGGCTGGCGCGTATGAGTACGCGCTGCAACAGATGAACAGCCACTATGCCGCCGGGCTGGAGGCGCTGCACGATGCTCTGGGCGACAACGCCGAAAGCAGCTTGCTGTGGGCTACGGCGCAATGGCTTATGCAGCGGAAGGCATGAGGCGTAGCAAGGGGCGAATTGCGCAGGGTGACGGCGTGGTTGGTGCTTCCTACACTGTGCGCCGCTGGTCGTAGAACGCCGGATAGAACGCGGATGATGCAGATCGAGTGAGTGAACGCGGATGTCTTCATCCGTGTTGCTCCGCCCGCTCCGCATCATCCAGGTTCATTTATGCGGCATATCCTTCGAGGTGCTTCTTGACTGCAGCGCAAAAGGCGTCGGCGGTGGCGCCGTCCAGCACACGATGGTCGTAGCTGAAACCGAGCGTCGTCATGGGCTTGAAGAGCAGTGCATCGCCCACGTTTGGCTCCAGCGGATGACCGGCGCTAACAACGACGGCGCGCTTCTCCACTGCTCCCACGCCAAGGATGCCCACCTGCGGCTGCACGATGATCGGCGTCTGGAAGCGGCTGCCCGACGTGCCGTAGTTGCTGAGCGTGAAGGTGCCATCGGCCAGGTCTTCCGGCTTCAACTCATTCTTGCGCGCCCGCTCCGCCAGTTCGTTGACTGCACGGGCGATGCCCAACAGATTGAGTTCGCCCGCGTTCTTGATCACCGGCACAATCAAGCCGCCGATGCCGTATGGATCCATCGGCAGCGCCGTCGCCATGCCGATGTTGTAGTAGCGTTTGATGATCACGCCGTCATCGGTCCAGGTGGCATTGGCGGTAGGTACGGCTTTGAGACCGGCGACGATCGCCTCCACGAAGTACGCCGTGATCGTCAGGTTGACGCCCGCTACGGCGAACTCCTTTTTGTGCGTTGCGCGGTGCTGTAGAACCGCACTCATGTCTACATCCCACATCGTCGTGACATGCGGCGCGGTGAAGAGGCTTTGCGCCGTGTTGCGGGCGACGGCGGCGCGCATCCGCGACAGTTTGACCAGTTCTTCGCCAGGCTTGAGCTGCGCAGGCGTGGGTGTGGAGGCCGGTTTCGGCGCAACCGGGGCTGGACTAACTGGTGCAGAAGGGGCTTGCACCGGTGTGGGCGTCGGCGACGCCACAACTTCTCCCCTCGCCCCTCGCCCTTCGCCCTTCCCATACTCCGGCTCAACGCGCACCGGTTTGCCGGCGGCGCGACTGGCAGCGGCGCTGAGCACGTCGTATTTCGTCAGCGCGCTCAACGGACGTTCGCCGGCGATTTCGCGCAGGTTGATGTTGTGGTCGGCAGCTGCGCGCCGCACCGCCAGTGACGGCGTGTCAGCCAGATCGCCGGGGAGCGCCGACGGCGCGTTGACCGGTGCAGTGGAATAGGCCAACACATCCTGCTTGGTGATCTGTCCGCCCGGTCCGGTGCCAGCGACGCTCGTCAGATCGACGCCTTTATCGGCAGCGACGCGTTTGGCGACGGGTGTGGCTTTGACGCTGGCGCTCTCGGCAACCGCCGGCGTCGCGCTGGATGCGCTGGTCGTGGTCGGCGAAGCAGGTGCAGGCGGTGCGATGACCGCCTCACCGATGCTTTCACCTGCCTGGCCGATATAGCCCATCACACCGTCAACCGGCGCCAGCTCGCCGGCGCGGAAATTGATCTTGAGCAGCACGCCGGAAGCCGGCGCCTGGATTTCGGTATCCACCTTGTCTGTGGCGACTTCAAGGATCACGTCACCAGCGTTGACGGCGTCGCCGACATTGACGCGCCAGCGGTTGATCGTAACATCTGCAACGCCTTCGCCCACATCGGGCAGCCTGATTTCTGTAGCCATGAGTTCCCCTTATCTCAGCATTTCCAGCACGGCGGCCTTGATGTTCTTTTTCCAGGGCAGCAGTTCCTCTTCCAGCGGCTTGGAGACTGGGATTGAGGCCGGCGCCATGCCCAGCCGTCGCGCCGGCGCCTTGAGTAGATAGGGCGCTTCTTCATAGGCGCGCGCCACGATCTCGGCGCCGATGCCAGCATTAGCCTGCGACTCGTGCACCGCCAGCAACCGCCCGGTCTTGGCGACCGAGGTAAGCACGGTCTCCATGTCCAGGGGCGTGATACTGCGCAGATCGACGACTTCGATGTCGAGGCCATGTTCGGCCTTTAATTCTTCGGCGGCTTCCAGCGCCTGCAGCAGGTTGTAGCTAAAGGTGGCGAGGGTCAAATCCTTGCCCTCACGCTTGATGTCGGCCTTGCCAATAGGCACCGTGTATTCCTCTTCGGCGTCGGGCATATCTCCGCGCGTGAAGTAGAGCATCTTGTGTTCAAGAAAGAGCACCGGATTATCGTCGCGGATGGCGGAGATGAGCAGTCCCTTGGCGTCATAGGGCGTAGATGGCGCCACGACCTTGATGCCGGGGAACTGGGCGAAGGTGCTTTCCACGCTGGCGCTATGCTGTGAGCCATACCGCTTGCCGCCGCCCTGCTGGCCGCGAATCACCATCGGCACATGAAGCAGACCGCCGGTCATGTAGTGCATACGCGCCGCCTGGTTGAAAATCTGGTCGGCGCAGACCAGGAAGAAGTCCATATACATCAGCTCGACGATCGGGCGCAAGCCCACCATGGCGGCGCCGACGGCCATGCCCATGAAACCTTGCTCGCTGATCGGGGTGTCGATCACGCGGCGCTCGCCGAACTCTTCCATCAAATTGCGTGTGACGCGGAAGAGACCGCCATAATGACCGATGTCCTCGCCGATGAGAAAGACGCGCTCGTCGCGCCGCATCTCGTCGCGCATCGCTTCGTTGATTGCCTGAATATAGGTAGTTTTGCGCATGCTTGTTCGTTTCCTTATGCGAGAGATTGGAGAGTAGAGATTGGAAATTGAGGGATTGTGCGATTGGATGCTATCGTCTCCCGCTCTCCTTGTTTCCCTTTCGCCATATCTCTCGTTCTTTTCTCCGGTTTCGGCTAGACTTTGTACACGTCCGTATAGGCTTCGGCGACATCTGGCCAGGGCGCTTCGACGGCGTACTCGACGGCGGCCTGCACCTCTTCCTCCACCTCAGCGCGAATGCGATTGAGTTCATCTTCGGGCACGCCGCGATCCAACAATTTCTGCTGAAGTTGCGTCAGCGGCTCGTAGGCGCGCTGCATCTCGATCTCCTCAGAGGAACGATAGGTTTCCAGATCGCCCGCCATGTGCCCGGCCAGGCGGTAGGTAATGCCTTCAATAAAGGTTGGGCCTTCGCCAGCGCGGGCGCGTGCAGCGGCTTTGGAGACGGCGTCATAGACGACTTCAACATCGTTGCCGTCGATCTGGATGCTTTCCATGCCGTAGGCGCGCACGAATTGATAAATCTCGCTGACTGAAGATGTGCGTGCGATCGGCGTCATCTCTGAGTAACGATTGTTCTCGCAGTAGAAGATGACAGGCAGCTTCCACTTCTGCGCCATGTTGAAGGTCTCATGCATAAGCCCCTGATAGAGGGCGCCATCGCCAAAGAAGGTGATGGCGATCCGGTCTTCGCCGCGAATTTTGGCAGCCAGCGCCATGCCGGCGGCGTGGGGCACCTGCGCGCCGACAATGCCGTTGGCGCCCATCAACCCTAACGAAGGATCGACGAAGTGCATTGAACCGCCTTTGCCTTTGGCGAAGCCAGGCGCTTTGCCCAACACTTCACAGATTGCCCGTTTTGGATCCATGCCGCGCGCCAGTGAATGATGATGACCGCGATAGGTGCAGGTTAGATAATCGTCTTTGCGCAGCGCCGCCGCCATGCCGACGGCAGCGCCTTCATGCCCGATCGCCGTATGCATGGCGCCGCCGATCTTGCCGGACTCGGCCAGCTCCAACAGCGACTCTTCGACGCGACGGATCAGAAACATCATGCGATACATGGAAAGCAGTTGGTCGGTGGCGAGGACGGCGGTCGGCTCGGCTACCGCCGCTTGCGCCGAAGGTATGCTGGCCTTGAGAGAGGGTTCTGCCATTCTAAATTCCCCTGTTAATTTGCATGCTGAATATCCCGCTTTTCAGTTTTGTGTAGGCGCCGCTGCTGGCGTCTCAGGGGCGCCTGGTTTTTCTTGACACAAGATTATAGCACACCCACCAACCGCATTGATGTAACGATGTATAAGATTTCGAGGCTTCGCCGGTTTCATTTGCGGGGCGGTCAGGCGTCTGCTATCCTTCCCCTTTGAAGGTTTTACGCTGATTTCGACCGCGAAGAAACGGGCATCCATGCACGCAAGTACATCAACCACCGCGACATCTACACAAGCCGTCCATGCCGGCGAAGCGCGCTTTCGCGCCCACCACAGCCTGACCGTGCCGGTGGTGCAGACGGCTGTCTACACCTTTGCCGACACCGCAGAGCTGGTCAACTACACCGAGGAACGCTTCTTTTGGAGCGAGCCGGAGCGTGAGGAGTATGGACGCTACGGCAATCCCACCGTGCGCGCGCTCGAAGCCAAACTTGCCGCACTCGAAGGCGCGCAGGATGCCATTGCCGTCAGCAGCGGCATGGCAGCGGTGACGGGAACGCTCCTCCTGCTGCTACAACCAGGTCAGCACTTCATTCTGACCGACAATTGCTACCACAGCACGCTGGAATTCAGCCAGGGCTTTCTGAAGCGTTACGGCATCGGCTGTACGCTCGTGCCGATGGGTGATTACGCTGCACTGGAGGCAGCCATTCGCCCGGAGACGCGTTTGATCTTCTCCGAGTCGCCGACCAACCCGTTCATGCGCTGTCTCGATCTCCCTCGCCTGGTCGAGATCGCCAAACAATACAACCTGCTGACGGTTGTCGATGCAACCTTTGCCACACCGTACAACCTGCGCCCTCTTCAATACGGCGTTGATCTGGTCATCCACAGCCTGACCAAGTATCTCTCCGGCCACAACGACGTGATGGCGGGGGCGGTCGTCGGGCGCTATGATCTGACAACGCCGCTGCGTCAGATGCAGGGTCTTTTTGGCAACCTGGTTGCGCCGCAGACTGCATACTTGATTCTGCGCGGCGCCAAGACGCTGGCGCTGCGCGTCGAACGCCAGAACGCCAGCGGGCTGGCGATTGCACAATTTCTGGAGACTCATCCCAAGGTGCGCCGCGTCTGGTATCCGCTGCTGCCGAGTCATCCCGACCATGTTGTGGCAGAGGCGACTCTGCGCGGCGGCGGCGGCGTCGTGAGCTTTGAGATCGACGGCGACATGGAACAGGCGCATCGCTTCATCGATGCACTACGCATCCCCACCATCGGCCCAAGTCTGGGCGGCGTCGAAACGATGGTCAGCCCGCTGGCAGTCATGGGCTACGCCGCTGTGCCACCCGAAGAACGGCTGGCGCTAGGCATTCGCGATGAGTTAGTGCGCCTTTGCGTCGGCATCGAAGAGACGGCGGATTTGATCGCCGATCTGGCGCAGGCGCTAGACAGGATTTAGCCGGGTATGTCCGAGTTGCGCCAAAATCTTGCCACCAAAGAGTGGGTCATCATCGCTTCCGAACGCGCCCGACGCCCGCACGAGTTCGTTGAGCCGGGACGACTGATGTGCGGTGAAGGGCCAACGTGGGAGGCGGGCTGTCCTTTCTGCCCGGGCAACGAAGAAGCCGAGCTAGAAGTGATGCGCGTGCCCGCCGACGCACCCTGGCAGGTGCGCATCGTGGGCAATCGCTACCCGGCGCTGGCAGAGTCGGCCACGCTGGAGCGCGAATATCGAGGGCTGGTGCGCCGCATCTCCGGAGTGGGCTACCATGAGGTAATCGTCGAGTCGCCGACGCACAACACCTGCGCCGCGCTCGAAACGCCAGAAAGTCTGGCGCGCGTCTTGCAGGCGTTTATCGACCGCGCCTGGCAGGTGCAGCTCGACCCGCGCATCGAATACATCCAGTTCTTCAAGAACCACGGGCGTCAGGCCGGCGCCTCGCTGCGACACCCCCACGCCCAGATGATGGCGCTGCCGATGGTGCCGAGCGATGTACGGGTGCGCGCCGACACAGCGCGAATGCACTTCGACGAGGTGGGCGGTTGCGCCTACTGCGAAATGTTGGAGCAGGAGCGCGCCGATGGCCGCCGCATCGTGTTGGAGAGCGAGCATTTCGTTGCCTTTTCGCCTTACGCCGCCTTTTCACCCTTCCATTTGTGGATTGTGCCCAAAGCGCACGCCGCCACCTTTCTCCACGCCACGCCACCTGAAGTGGAAGACCTGGGACGGATCATGCACACGTTGCTGCGCAAGCTTTATATCGGCTTGAACAACCCCGATTTTAACTACGTGATCCGCAGCGCGCCGGTGCGCGACCTGGGCGTGCCTTACCTGCACTGGTACATCACCATCGTGCCGCGCATCTCGCTGACAGCTGGTTTCGAGCTGGGCAGCGGCATTTATATCAACCCATCGTTGCCAGAGGAGTGCGCCGCATTTCTGCGTCGCGTCGATGACAGCGCTTTGTTGCTTGGGCAACATCATGAACACCGATGAGATTCGCCGCTACAACGCCCGCGCCTGGGACAAAGCTGTCGAGCGTTCCAGCCGGTGGACGACGCCGGTCACTGCCGAGGAGATTGCCGCCGCGCGTCAGGGCAAATGGCAGATTGTCCTGACGCCGACGCGACCGGTTCCACACACCTGGTTTCCGCCGCTGGCGGGCGCTGATGTGCTCTGCCTGGCAGGGGGCGGCGGACAGCAGGGGCCGATCCTGGCGGCGGTGGGCGCCAACGTCACTGTTTTCGACAATTCGCCACAACAACTGGCGCAAGATCGCTTTGTGGCGCGACGCGACGACCTCGATGTGCGCACCGTCGAAGGCGACATGCGCGACCTGACGATCTTTGCCGCTGCAACCTTTGATCTGATCGTCCATCCGACCTCGAACCTCTTTGTGCCCGATGTGCGCCCGGTCTGGCGCGAGTGCTTTCGGGTGTTGCGCCCAGGCGGCGTGCTGCTGGCCGGTTTCTGCAACCCGATCCTCTACCTCTTCGACCAGGAACTGGCCGACGACGGCGTGTTGCAGGTGCGCCATACGCTGCCCTACTCCGACCTCACCAGCCTGACCGACGCCGAACGCGCCCTGTATCTTGCTGATCTCCAACCGCTGGAGTTCGGCCATACATTGACCGACCAGATCGGCGGCCAGCTCGACGCCGGTTTCGTGTTGACCGGCTTCTACGAAGACATCTGGCCAGGCGTCAAGTTGAACGAGTACACGCCGACCTATATCGCCACCCGCGCCGTCAAGCCGACAGCGCAACCGTAGTTCGACCCGGAAAACTCTCCCGCCAGGAGGCGAATGCCGACTATGCTCATCCTATCTCGTCACGATGTTGAAGCCTTGTTGACCATGCCCGATACGATTGCCGCCGTGGAAGCGGGCTTTCGTCAGCTGGCCGCCGGTGCAGTGGAGATGCCACAGCGGCTGGCAACGGTCATCACGCCGCACAATGGCATCCACCTGGCGATGCCGGCCTTTGTCGCCGGCGACCCGTCGCTGGATGATCCCGGCACACTGTCGATCAAGGTGGTCACCGTCTACAACGACAATCGGGCCAGGTATGACCTGCCCACGATTCATGCCGTGTTGCTGCTCCACGATGCGCGCACCGGTGAAGTGCTGGCGCTGATGGACGCCGAACACCTCACCGCCATGCGCACAGGCGCCGTGAGCGGCGTCGCCACACAATGGATGGCGCGACGCGAGGCCAGCGTGCTGACGCTCTTTGGCGCTGGCGTGCAGGCGCGTACGCAGTTGCTGGCAATGGCCGTCGTGCGTCCGTTACGACAGGTGCATGTAGTTGCATTGAGCGACCTGCGCCCATTCTGCGCGCAGATGACGGCCGAGCTTGGCATTCCTGTGACGCCCACCGCCGATGTGCGCGCTGCCGTGGAGGCTGCCGACCTGATCTGCACCGCGACCAACAGCCCGACGCCCCTCTTCGACGGCGCCTGGCTGCGCCCAGGAACGCACATCAACGCTATCGGCGCGTATACGAAAACGATGCGCGAGCTGGACAGCGAAAGTGTGCGCCGCAGCCGCGTCGTTGTCGATCGCCGCCAGGCGGCTCAGGTGGAGGCCGGCGACATCGTCATTCCAATGCAGGAGGGGGTCATTGGCGCCGACCACGTCGTGGGCGAGCTGGCGGAGGTCGTCACAGGCGCCATACCCGGTCGCACAACGCCAGAGGAGATCACCCTCTTCAAGTCGGTGGGGCTGGCGCTGCAAGATGCAGTGACGGCCGCGCTGGTCTATCGGCGGGCGGTGGCGCAGGGAAGAGGTCAGGAAGTGACGTTGTAGAGGCAGATGTGGATCGAGCTATGCCGCCGATATGGCGCCAACCCAAATTCCTGCGCAAGAAATCGAGTGTACACACATGGCGCAACGGTTATGATTGAGACATCATCAAGTCGCACTAGATCAGGAGAGATTGCGTCATGCCAACCACACTCACCGTATCTCAACACGAAACACCTGCCGCTTTTGTCGGCGATGATGCACGCTGGGCCGCCATCTGCGCCAGAGATGCCGCTGCTGAGGGGTGCTTCTGGTTTGCCGTAACGACAACCGGCGTCTACTGCCGACCCACCTGCCGCTCGCGACTGCCACGACGTGAGAATGTGCGTTTCTTCGACGCGCCGGCTGCCGCTGAAGCCGCCGGTTTTCGTCCCTGCAAGCGCTGTCAACCGCAGCAGGCGCAACCTGCCATTGTGACCGAACACAACGCCGTCGTCGCGCAGGCATGTGGATTGCTGCGTGACGCGGACGAGGCGCTCTCGCTGGCGACGCTGGCCGCCGCCGTTGGCATGAGTCCCTATCATTTCCAACGCATCTTTAAGGCGCACACCGGCGTCTCGCCCAAACAATACGCGCTGATGGTGCGCCGCCAGCGCGCGGCTGCGTTGCTCCAAACGCCGGACAGCGTGACGACAGCCATCTACGCCGCTGGTTACGCCAGCAGCGGACACTTTTACAGCGAAAGCAACGCTGCCATCGGCATGACGCCGACCGCTTTCCGCCGCGGCGCGACTGGCGAGACAATCCGCTTCGGCGTGGCTGCATGTTATCTGGGCTGGGTGTTGGTCGCCGCCACTGCACGCGGCCTCTGCGCCATCGATCTGGGTGATGATCCGGACGCGCTGGAGGCCGGGCTGCGCACACGCTTCCCCCACGCACAATTGGCGCACGATCCCGATTTTGGCGACTGGGTGCAGCAGGTTGTGGACTTTCTCGACGCACCAGCGAAAGGACTGTCACTGCCGCTCGACATCCAGGGTACAGCCTTCCAACGCCGGGTGTGGGCGGCGCTGCGCGAGATTCCCGCAGGCAGCACCGTGAGCTACAGCCAGGTGGCGGAGCGCATCGGTGCACCGGCGGCGGTGCGGGCCGTGGCGGGCGCGTGCGCCGCCAACAAGCTGGCCGTGGCGATCCCCTGTCATCGCGTCGTGCGGCAAAACGGTGACCTGAGCGGCTACCGTTGGGGCGTCGCACGTAAACGACAGTTGCTGGCGCGCGAAACTTCTGCAGATTGAGCGCCGCGATGAATGCTGCGTGTGACGTGTTCCGGGTTGCATGACCAACCTCTCATGCCAATACGCCCCATCCATCACGTTCTCTAACGTCCTCTAACGTCGCAGAAAATGGCCTCCTCGCAACAATTGACAGGGAAATCCGGCGTAGTATAGAGTGTTGGCCATACAATCCAACATCCATCCACCCGGCCACAGGGCATAAAATCCTGACTGTTGAAAGGGGGCAATATGTACGATATCGGCGTTGCTATTACGGGCACCGGCTTCATGGGGCCTGCGCACACCGAGGCGCTGCGACGGTTGGGCGTGCGCGTCGTCGGCATTCTCGGCTCTTCACCGGAAAAGTCGCAACGGTTTGCGGAGGCGCACGGCATTCCCAAGGCGTACGTTTCGTTCGATGAGATTCTGGCGGATGACGAAGTTCAGGCCGTCCATATTACGACGCCAAACCGCTGGCACTACGCAACCACCAAAGCCGCCTTGTTGGCAGGTAAGCACGTATTGTGTGAGAAGCCGCTCACGATGAATTCACAAGAATCGGCGGAGTTGGTGAAGCTGGCGAAGTCGGTCAAGCTGGCGGCCGGCGTCAACTACAACTATCGCTTCTACCCAACGAGCATCGAGGCGCGCGCACGCGTGCGCAGCGGGCAGATCGGCGAAGTCGTCTCGGTCTTTGGCAATTATGTGCAAGACTGGTTGCTCTACCCGACAGATTACAACTGGCGCGTACTCGCCTCCGAAGGAGGACGGTTGCGCGCGGTCGCCGACATTGGCACTCACTGGATGGACCTGGTGCAGACTATCACCGGGCTGGAGATTGACGCCGTCTTTGCCGACCTGCGCACAGTCTTTCCCAAACGTCAGCGACCAAAGGGTGAGGTCGAGACCTTCAGCGCCAAGACTGTCACCCACCGCGACACAGAGGAGATCGACATCGAAACGGAGGATATGGGCGCCGTGCTGCTACGCTTCAAGAACCAGGCGCGCGGCGTGCTCTGGGTCTCGCAACTGACAGCCGGGCGCAAAAACTGCCTGCGCTACGAGATCGCCGGCACGCAGGACGCCCTCTGGTTCGACGGCGAGCGTCCCAACGAATTGTGGATCGGCCACCGGAACCGACCGAACGAGCATCTCTTCAAAGACGCCAGCCTGATGGATCCACTGGCAGCGCGTTACATCGACTATCCAGGCGGCCACAATGAAGGGTATCCCGATTCGTTTAAGATGTGCTTCCGCGCTTTTTACGATTACATCGCCGCCGGCGATTTCGACGCCACTCCTTTCTTCCCCACCTTCGAAGAGGGGCATCGGGAAATTCTTTTGTGCGAAGCCATCCTGCGCAGCCACGATGAGCAGCGATGGGTGAAGGTGGAAGCATAAACCCAGGTCAAACAATCAGAGGAGCAACCATGAAACTAGGATTTGTCAGCGCCATTCTGCCCGACCTGACCCTGGAGGAGGTCGTTGCATTCGCCGCCGAGAGCGGCTACGGTTGCATTGAAGTGATGTGCTGGCCCAAAGGCAAGGCTGAGCGACGCTATGCCGGCGTGACGCACATCGACGTCACCACCCTTACGATGGACGGCGCCGCCGAGATCAAAGAACTGTTTGCCGAACACAGCCTCACTATCAGCGGGCTGGGTTACTATCCCAACCCGCTGGCGCCGGA
>DGFH01000115.1:2703-3338 GCA_002391565.1 Anaerolineales bacterium UBA3905 | reverse complement strand
AGATGTGTATAAGAGACAGTTACCAAGTAGTGAGTGATGGCGGGAGGTAGAAGGTAGAAAGTAGAAGCGAGTTGCCAATCTTCTACTTTCTACCTTCTACTTTCTGCTGTGTAGAGCAATAAGAGAGATGAGGACATGGCAAAACAGAAGATTCGCATCAAGCTCAAAGCGTATGACCATCGGGTGTTGGATGCTTCAGTGCGCCAGATCGTCGATGCTGCTGAGCAAACGGGCGCTCAGGTTGTCGGGCCGGTTCCGCTGCCAACCAGCATTGAGAAGTTCACGATCATGCGTTCGACATTTATCGACAAAGACAGCCGCGAGCAATTCGAGGTGCGTACACACAAGCGTCTGATCGATGTCGTCGACCCAGGGAGCAAGACGATCGAGAATCTCACCCGTCTCAACCTTCCGGCCGGCGTCGATATCGAGATCAAGTTGTAATCGTCAACGCGGATTCATGGCAGATCGTGCAGTGATATGACGCGTTGACCCATCTTTAGGGGATGATGCGGTGTGAGGGGTTTAGGCGAAATCGATTTGCGTTCGGGTTGCACGCAGCGCTCGCCTGTAACAATTCAACCGGCAGTCCCAGGAGGATCAGATGAGAGGAATTTTAGGCAAGAAGGTAGGCA
>DGFH01000115.1:0-2481 GCA_002391565.1 Anaerolineales bacterium UBA3905 | reverse complement strand
GACGCAGCTCTTTGACAAGAGCGGCGCGGTCATCCCGGTCACCATCATTGAAGCCGGCCCATGCTACGTCACGCAGGTCAAAACAACGGAGACGGACGGCTACAATGCGGTGCAGATCGGGTATGAGGAAGTGGTTGAGCGCAAACTGACCAAAGGCCAGCGTGGACACCTGCTCAAGGCGGGCGCCCCGATGGTGCGACGCTTGCGCGAATTGCGCTATGATGCCACCCCCTCGCTCAGCGTCGGCGATGTCGTCAAGGCGGACATCTTTGCGGAGGGCGAACTGGTGGATGTCTCCGGCGTCTCTAAGGGGCGTGGGTTTGCCGGTGCGGTGAAGCGACATGGCTTCGCTGGCGGTCCGAAGACGCACGGTCAGTCGGATCGTCATCGCGCCACCGGTTCGCGCGGCGCAGGCACGACGCCTGGTCACACGATGCCGGGCAAACTGGCGCCTGGTCAATATGGCAACGCCAATACCACCGTTCAGAATCTCAAAGTGGCGCTGGTCGATGCTGACCGCAACTTGATCGCCGTGCGCGGCGCCATTCCTGGCCCACGCGGGGCGCTGGTGGTTGTCAGTGAGTCGGTGAAGCAACTGCGGCGTGCAAAGAAGGCCAAGTAAGGCGCACAGGATTGACTAAGGAGTAACAGACCATGCTTGTACCTGTGAAAAACATGAACGGGCAGCAGGTCGGCGAAGTCGAACTGAGCGACGCCGTCTTTGCAGCCCCAATCAATACGACCGTGATGCATCAGGCGTTGATGCGCCAATTGTCGAATGCACGCCTGGGCACCCACGACACGAAAGAACGTGGCGAGGTCTCTGGCGGCGGCAAGAAGCCCTGGCGCCAGAAGGGCACCGGTCGCGCCCGTCAGGGTTCGACGCGTGCACCCAACTGGGTGGGTGGCGGCACCGTCTTTGGGCCAACCCCGCGCAAATACACCAAGGCGATGCCCAAGAAGATGCACCGTTTGGCTTTGCGCAGTGCGCTCTCGACCAAACTGGCCAGCAATCAGATCATCGTGATCGACCAGGTTGCCATCGACGCGCCTAAGACGAAGACCGCCGTCAAGATGTTGTCGGCGCTAGGCGTTGCCGATCAGAGCGTCTTGTTGGTGACGCCGGAAAAGAATGTTGCGGTGTGGAAGAGCGTTCATAACCTCCCACAGGTAAAACTATTGCAGTTTGGATACCTCAATATCCGCGACCTGCTGGGATACGACTTACTGCTGCTGACGCGTGATGCGGTCGATGCCATCGAGTTGTGGCTTGGCGCTGACGCTCCGGCTGCGGAAGTGACGGAGGCATAACCATGCATGTTTATGAAGTTTTGAAGCGTCCTATCGTCACCGAAAAGACCATGATCGGCACCGATGAACACAACAAGGTGACCTTTGAGGTGGACATGCGCGCCAACAAACTCCAGGTCAAGGAGGCGGTGCAAACTGCTTTCAAGGTGGACGTGACTAATGTGCGCATTTTGGTGATGCCGGCCAAGACCACGCGCCGCGGCAAGCAGATTCGTATTCGCCAGGCGAAGTGGAAGAAGGCCGTCGTCACGTTGGCGCCCGGCAACAGCATCCAACTGTTCGAAGGCGTATAACGGGAGAGCATCGATGGCTATCAAGATTTATCGTCCGACTTCGGCGGGACGCCGTAATATGAGCGTCTCGACCTTTGAAGAGATTACACGCAGCGAGCCGGAGCGGTCGCTGTTGGCGCCACTGCGCAAGACGGCTGGTCGCAACAATCACGGGGTCGTCACGACCCGTCATCGCGGCGGTGGTCATAAGCGCCGCTATCGCATCATCGACTTCCGCCGCGACAAATTTGGCGTCGCTGGCAAGGTCGAATCGATCGAGTACGATCCGAACCGCAGCGCACGCATTGCGCTGGTTGTGTACACCGATGGCGAACGTCGCTACATTCTGGCGCCGCAGGGGCTAAAGGTTGGCGACATCGTCATGTCGGGCCCGCAGGCGGAAATTCGCACCGGCAATGCGCTGCCGATTCGCAACATTCCACTTGGCACGGTTGTGCACAACGTGGAACTCTATCCGGGGCGCGGTGGGCAGTTGGTGCGCAGCGCCGGCCTGGGCGCGCAGGTGCTGGCCAAGGAAGGCGCCATGGCGCAGCTTCGCCTGCCCAGCGGCGAAGTGCGTTACATCGACATGAACTGCCTAGCAACGATTGGCGTCGTTTCTAACCCGGATCATGCCAACATCAACCTGGGCAAGGCTGGCCGCAAGCGCTGGTTGGGAGTTCGCCCCGGCACGCGCGGCATTGCGATGGACCCTGGCGCTCACCCACATGGTGGTGGCGAAGGTCGTTCCCCGGTCGGTATGAAGGCGCCCAAGACGCCGTGGGGTAAACCCGCGTTGGGCAAGAAGACGCGCGTCAACAAGCGCACGAACAAGTTCATCGTGCGGCGCGGCGGCAAGGCATAAAGGAGAGGAGTGAAAGATGTCACGATCACTGAA
>DGFH01000096.1 GCA_002391565.1 Anaerolineales bacterium UBA3905 | reverse complement strand
TGATCCTGCCGATGGTCACGCCGCCTGCAGTGGTAGGGCTCATGTTCCGCTTGTTGGAGCACAGTGAATTTGGCGTAATCTCCTGGCTACTTTACGGCGCTGGCGTGCTCACCAAGCAAGAGCCGCTGTTGGGAGGCACCGGACAATATGCACTCTTCGGTGTGCTGTTGGCCGACATCTGGCAGTGGACGCCCTTCTGTATCCTCATTTTGCTGGCCGGCCTGAAATCATTGCCCATCGAGCCGCTCGAAGCCGCCGAAGTGGATGGCGCCAACGGCTGGCAAAAATTCTGGCAGGTCAAGCTGCCGCTACTACGCAACGTGCTGGCGATTGTGATCCTGTTCCGCATCATCGACCTCTACCGCGTCTTTGACTACATTTATGTGATGACCAGCGGCGGCCCCGGCCAGCGCACCGAAACAATCAGCTACTACGCCTATCAAACGTATGTCTTCATCAACTGGGGCTACACCGCAACACTGGGCGTGGCGATCCTGATCGTAATTTGGGCGTCGGCGTTCATTTACACACGCATCTTTCACGTCGAGTGGTAAGGGGAGAGGGTCATGGCAACAAAATTGGCAGCGCCGACAACGCCTGAAATCGACCGAACAGCCTGGTTGCGCGATGGACGCATGTGGCTGCGCACCATTGTGACTGTCTTCATTGTCGGCATCTTTATCTTCCCGATCTTCTTCTGGTTTCTGGCGTCGTTCAAGCCATTCGGTCTGATCTTCACTTTACCGCCCGTGTTTGTGTTTCCCCCCACTTTCACTTGGTACAGCGTCGTGCTGGGCGGCGTACCCTACAATCAGGTGATGCTGGAACTGACCGGCGCGCTGACCAGCACGGGCGGCGGCATGTACTATTCGGTGCCCTACATCATCGACAGCATTGTTGTCGCCTCTGTGAGCACGCTACTTGTGATTCTGATCGGCACGCCGGCCGCCTATGCGTTGAGTCGCTTCCCCATGCGTCGGCGGCACGATCTGGCTTTCTGGATTCTCAGTACGCGCATGATGCCGGTCGTGGTGGCGGCCATGCCCTTTTTCCTGATGTATCGCGCCTTTGGCTGGATCGACACCTATCACGGCGTGATCCTGGTGCACACGGTCATCAACCTGCCTTTAGCCATCTTGTTGCTCAAGAGTTTCTTCGATGAAGTGCCCTATGATCTGGACGAAGCGGCGCTGGTCGATGGCGCCACGCGTTGGCAGGCATTCTACAAGGTGATTGTGCACTATGTCTTGCCTGGGTTGGCGGCGACCGCCATCCTCAGCTTTATCTTCTCCTGGAACGAGTTCCTGCTCACCCTCACACTCACGCGCACCGACATTCGCACGATGCCGGTGGCGGCGTCCACCTTTGACACCGCAACGGGCGGCACCGAGTGGGGTTTTCTGGCGGCGCTGGGCACTTCGGCCATGGTGCCGGTTTTCATCTTCGTGCTGCTGGTGCAACGTCATCTGGTGCGCGGGCTGACGATGGGTGCAGTTAAAGGTTGAGCCACTGTCACGGCCTTGAGCCGGTTTCATCGATCCATTATTTTGAGCGTGCGACGCAATTTTCGAATGCCAGGGAGGAAGTAGCTATCGAGTCAGGTCAGATAGTAACAACATTGCATTGGGGTAGCACCCACATCTATCTTGTCACCATGTTCCAAGGAGGAAAACCATGAACGAGATCGATCGGCAACAACGTCTATGGATTGCGAAGCAAGCGGAAAAGGTGCGGCTGGGGCGCATGTCCCGGCGCGAATTTATCCGGGCAGCAGCATTGGCGGGCTTTGGCATCACCAGCATGCGCTATCTGACCGGTTGCGCCGCCCCCGCTGTGCCGGCGCCATCGGCGGCGCAAGTGGCGGCCACGGCAGGCCCGGCCTCAGAAGCCACCTCAGATGTCACCAAATGGCTGCAGGATGTCGGCGGCCAGTTTAAAGGCGCCACGATCCGCGTCGTGAGCGAGTCCACACCGCCCAGCCGCGCCATCAGTCAGATTATGCAGGAAGAGTTCATTCCGCTCACCGGCATCAACGTTGAATGGGAACAACTCCCCCTCGACCAGGTGTTGGCAAAGATCAGCCAGGACACCGCCGGCGGCCTGGGCGAAAACGACATCTACTACTGGGATCAGGCATGGATCGGACGTTTTGTCAACGACGGCGTTGACCCGCAGGAGTTGCTCCAGAAGAGCGAACTTGCCATGCCCGGCTGGAACTTCGACGACTTCCTGCCGCCGCTGGTGGAAAACATCTCAACCTACAAAGGCAAGCTAGCGTCGATCCCCTACGACATCCCCATCTTCATCATGATGTATCGCAAGGACATCTTCGAAGAGTTGGGACTGAGTGTGCCCACGACGATGGACGAATATCTGGCCGTCGTACGCGCCATCAACGAGGCCAAGTCGGGCGAAGGCATCTACGGCACGACCGGGCAGTGGAAGTCCGGCCACTATGCGCTGGAATGCAACTGGACCTGCTGGCACTGGGCGCACGGCGCTTCAATCTTTGGCGCCGATGAAGTGGCGAACCTGAACGACGAACGCGGCATCGCCGCCGCCAACTACATGCTTGAACTGGGCAAGAATATGCCGCCCGGCGCCACCACCTGGGATTGGTCAGGTGAGGGCGACAGCTTCACGCAGGGGCTGGCGGGCATTTACATCTCGTGGGGCGAGTTCTTCCCTGGCTTTGACGACCCGGCCAAGTCCAAGATCGTCGGCCTGGCTGAATCCGCGCCATGCCCGAAAGAGATCGCTCTCCGCACCAAAGCCGAATGCGGCTTCGACGAGACGCCGGGCATCTCCCACCAGGGCGGCTCCAGCCTGGCGATCTCCCGCTACAGCAAGAATATCGACCCGGCGTGGATCTTCTTGCAGTGGGCCACCAGCCCGGACATCACCGTGCGCGCCAGCATCCTGGGCGGCGGCGCCTCCCCGACGCGCAAGAGCACCTTCACCGACCCGCGCACACTGGAGTTCAACAAGGTGACAGCCGGCACCACGCGTCACTTCGCCACAACGCTGGATGCCATTGAGAACCGCATGGGCACCGAGCCACACCATCCGGCGTGGGCGGCGCTCTCCGTGGACAGCTTTGCCGTCGAGTTGGGCAAAATGACCACCGGCCAGCAGGATGTCAAGACCACGCTGGACAACATGAAAGCCGCCGCCGACAAGGCTGTGGCCTGGAGCAAGCAGTATAGTTTTGCATAATTGAGTTGCGAGTTGCGAGGGGCGGGTTGCGGAGTGCAGCCTGACCCTCGCCATTCGATAGAGCAGCGCAGGTTGGAAGCGAGATCACGCCGTTGCGAGCGGCGTCTACAGCGGGGCAGATGGCGGCGATGCGTAGCTGCGGCTCCCAGCCGCAGGTGCTCGGCGTCAGAGCAGCGCAGGTTGGAAGCGAGATCACGCCGCTGCGAG
>DGFH01000300.1:6949-15512 GCA_002391565.1 Anaerolineales bacterium UBA3905 | reverse complement strand
AGATGTGTCACATCGACGTCACCACCCTTACGATGGACGGCGCCGCCGAGATCAAAGAACTGTTTGCCGAACACAGCCTCACTATCAGCGGGCTGGGTTACTATCCCAACCCGCTGGCGCCGGACGAAGCAGAAGCCAGAGTCTATGTCGAGCATATCAAAGCCGTGATCGTCGCTGCGCAGCAACTGGGCGTGCCGGTGGTCAACACCTTCATCGGCCGAGACTGGACGCGGTCGCTTGAAGAAAACTGGCCGCGTTTCCTGAGCACCTGGAAACCGCTCATTGCCTTTGCCGAGGATCACGGCGTCAAGATCGGCATCGAAAACTGCCCGATGCTCTTCACGCGCGATGAATGGCCGGGCGGCAAAAATCTGGCGCGCTCGCCTGCCATCTGGCGGCGCATGTTCGAGGACATCCCCAGCGCCAACTTCGGTCTCAACTACGACCCATCTCACATGATCTGGCAACAGATGGATTATCTGGCGCCCCTGCGCGAGTTCAAGGATAAGCTCTTTCACATCCACGCCAAGGATGCCCGCATCGACAGGCATAAACTTGACCAGGTCGGCGTGCTGGCGTTTCCTAACGAATTTCACACACCCAAGCTGCCCGGCCTGGGTGACGTGGATTGGGGCAAGTTCTTCTCCGTGCTGACGGACACGGGCTATCAGGGGCCGGTGGCGGTTGAGGTGGAAGACCGCGCCTATGAAGGAGCGCTCGAGCTGCGCAAAGCTTCGCTCGTGCAGAGCCTGGCTTACCTGCGTCAATATCTTACTGTTGATCTGTAACCACAGCGCCTTTCCGTCTGATGTCAGGAATGGTTGACTTTGCGCCGGCCTCTTTATCTGTTGCCCGGCGCAAAGTCAACCTGATGCGGCGCTGAGCGGGTAGCGTCCGAAACGCCGCGCCGCCTCGACCAACTCCACCACATTTTCGGCTGGCACATCCGCCTGCAAGTGATTCGCTGGCGTCAAGATGTAGCCGCCGCCCGGCGCCAGTTGACGGATGCGGCGCTGCACCTCGGCGGCGACATCGGCGCGCGCACCGCGCATGGCGTGCGAGATGTCGATGCCGCCCATGAACGAAACCCGCCCCCCGAACTCCGCCTTGATCGCGGCCAGATCCATCGCCGGCAGCGGCTCCAGTGGATGAATGACATCGGCGCCGATGCTGATCAGGTCGGGCAGCAGCGGCGTGATGGCGCCGTCGCTGTGCAGCATCACCACCAGATCGGGGCGCACTTCTTTGGCGACCGTCACCAACCGCTTGAGCGCGGGCAGGATCAGTGTGCGAAAGAGGCGCGGCGAGATGATCAGACTCGTGTTGCCGGCGTAGTCGTCGCCGGGCAGCTCCACCATGTCGATATAGGGGCCACATGCCAGCAGATAGTTGCGCAGTAGTTGCGCGTAGAGCGTCGTGATGCGGTCGAGCAGCGTCTCGGCAAACCCCGGCTCATCGAGCATATCGACCAGAAACTGCTCGGTGCCGCGCAGGTCGCACGCGGTCTGAAACGGCCCGTGGGAAGCCACCATGCGCGCTGCGATCCAGCAGTCGGTCGTCTCACGCAGCCACTCTGCCCGCTCGCGCACACCCGTCGTCCAGTGCGGCGCATCGGGGTCGGGCCATGTCACCAGCCGGTCGATGTCGGCAACACTTTGCGCCTCACGCAACAAGCCGGGGCCGGCGTAGTAGTAGGGCAGCGCCCGCACCCACGGCTGCCCCAACGCGTCGAACAGTTGATCGGGCGTGGCGCCGACGCGACTCGGGCTGGTCGGCGCTGCGGACGGATAGACGTAACGGATGTCCGTGCCCAGCGCCTGCCA
Organism: Anaerolineales bacterium UBA3905; assembly: GCA_002391565.1. Classification (GTDB taxonomy): domain Bacteria; phylum Chloroflexota; class Anaerolineae; order Caldilineales; family Caldilineaceae; genus Caldilinea. The sequence goes on along the minus strand of DGFH01000300.1, from coordinate 13,689 downwards.
CAGCCGGTCATCATGATAGGAAATGTTGTGATACTGACGGAACGGCGCCACCGGATCGCCCAGGTCGAGTAAATCGAGCAGGCGAAAATAGAGGTCATCGACGATGCCATAGGGACCGCCGCCGATGGCGTAGGGCACGCGGTCAGGCTCTTGATGTTGCAACGCGATGCGCACGCGTTCGCGTGAGGGTAGCTGCTCTGTCATGGTGTACCTCATCGATCTGCAATCCGCGCCAGTGCCTGCGCCTTCCTCAACCATTGCCGTACAATCAGCGGCGTTGCGCCCCTCGCCCCTCGCAACTCGCCCCTGACTGCATCAGTAACTTGGCACGCGCACTCGCTCGATCACAGCGCGCTGGATCGTACGCGCAGCGCGCACGTCCAGCACCGCCTGCAGCAGATTGGCGGCGGCTTTGTTGCCCTGGCTGACGACGATCACGGCTTCGCTCAGCGGCGCCAGCATTGGATCGTCAGCGGCGCGCAGCGGGATGGCGGTGATGTCGCTCAGCGCGGCGGGCGTCTCCAGACTTGTCCACACCACGGCGTCGATAGCGCCGGTGGCGAGCAGATCGAGCGCCTGGTCGTACTGGATGTTCACCAGCTCGACGCGCTTGCCACGGCTGATGGCGCGCGAGATATACGCGTGATCCGCCGACAAAAAATCGACGCCAAGCCGCACGCCGTCGAGCTGAGCCGGGTTCAAGTGGCTGCGCAGCAAGAGCACGTGTCCTTCCAGGTAACTTTGTTCGCCAAACGTCACGCACGGAGCGACGGCAAAACCATGTGCGCCGGCAGTATCGGCGGCGAAACGCGAGACCAGCGCCCAATCGATCACGCCGCTGGCAAGCGCCTGCAACCGTTCGGTCGAGCCGCGCATAAAGCGCAGCGCCAGGCTGGTCTCAGCGTCGGCGAACTGCGCCTGTAGCGCCGTCGCCAACCCTTCGACATGGCGCAGATAGGGCAGCGGCATGGCGCCGATCATCGGGCGGTGCTGGCTGATCTGCCACAATCGTGGATAGTTGACTTCAGCCACGTAGGTGCCCAGCCGCCCGCGCGCTTCCAGCCGCGCGGCGGCGACATCCTGCAGAAAGTCGAGCGCGCTCTGCACCGTGCCTGCGCCCGCCTGGAACAGATCGGCGTATTCCTGCACCGGCAGCAGACGGTCGCCCGGCGCCGCTTCCAACAACGCGCGCGCCAATGCCATCACAATCTGACCGTGCTTTGTCAATAAACCTTGCGTGGTCGCCTGTTCTGTGCGCATCATGTCGGCGCCCGTCATTATCCTTGTGTTGTGGGGCGAGGGGCGAGTTGCGAGGGGCGAGACGCCGTCGCCTGGTTTTGATGCTTGTTGCACCTTTAGCAGAGCTATGACACAACCCTAAAATTTATTCACAGTATCGAATAAAACTTTGTGCAAAGTAGCGTAGCACGGTGCCAAATAAATGTCAATAGAGAGGAGAATTGTGGCTTGCACGGGCTGACAGCCAACCATTCAATCAAGAATTTGTATTTTTGTGGAAGTGTATACTCCAACCTGGGGTCGCCTACCACAGCCAAGATGCATGGAAACGATGGTCGTGATCTACGGTTGGCGGCGCCCTCCATCTCGACAAAGCAACCAAATCCGCTGTTTCCACGAATCCGTTGTAGCGCTCGCCCATAAAGTTTATCGAAAACCGCTATTGACAAACGCCTGACTCTCCGCTACACTATCATTCAATTTCTTGAATAAAACAACTTGGGGATTTTCCATGCACCTACCCGTCTTCGACAGTGCAGATGTAGTCGTACTTGGCGCCGGTTCGGCGGGCTGCACCGCTGCGATTGCCGCTGCTCGCGCTGGCGCCGACACGCTGTTGGTCGAGCGTTACGGCTTCCTGGGCGGCGCCTCGACAATGGTGCTCGACAGCTTCTACGGCTTCTACATCCCCGGCAACGATGCACGCCGCGTCGTCGGCGGCATCCCGTGGGAGATCGTGGAGCGGCTGCGGCGCTACGGCATGGTGGTCGAACGCCCTAGCAGCTACGGCGCCGGGCAAGCCGTCACCTACGATCCGCCCACGCTGCAGGTGGTGTGGGAACAGACGGCGCTCGAGGCGGGCGTGCGGCTGCGGCTGCACACCTTCTGCCTCGACGTGCAAAAGGAAGGCGACCGCGTCACCGGCATCGTGGTGGGCGGCAAAAGCGGCATGGGGCTGATTACCGGCAAGGTCTTTGTCGATACGTCGGGCGACGCCGACCTCTGTTTTCGCGCCGGCGCGCCCTTTCAGCCTGCCGGCGAGGACGGCCCGGCGCAGTCGTTGACCACCACCTTCCGCCTCGGCAACGTCGATGAAGAGCGGGCATTGAAAGTTAAGCGCGCCGACCTGGTGCAGATGATGAAAGAAGCCAACCTCAGCGGCGACTATCGTCTGCCGCGCGAGGAGGGCAGCGTCCACCGCACGCCGCTGCGCGGAGTCGTCGCCACCAACATGACGCGCGTTGCCTACGTCGATGGCACGGATCCGGTCGAGCTAACCAAGGCCGAGGTGGAGGGACGCAGACAGGCGATGGAATATGTGCGCTTTCTGCGCGAACGCATCCCCGGCTACGAGCAGGCGTATCTGATCAACTTCAGCACGCAGATCGGCATCCGCGAGACACGCCGCGTCTACGGCGATTACCGCCTGACGCGTGAGGATGTGCTCAGCGCCCGCCACTTTCCCGACGCCATTGCCCAGTGCGGCGCGCCCATCGAAGATCACCATCCTGGCAGCGATACGCGCTGGGAATATCTGCCCGCTGGGGCCACCTACGACATCCCGCTGCGCAGCCTGATCCCCCAGACGGTCGCCAACGTGTTGACGGCCGGGCGCTGTCTCTCGGCGACGCACGACGCCCACGCCTCGGTGCGCAGCATGGGGCAGTGCATGGCGATGGGACAGGCGGCGGGCACGGCGGCGGCGCTGGCGCTGCAAGTCGACAACAGCGTGCGCGGCGTCTCCGTGCCACACTTGCAGCAGCAGTTGCGCAGCGCCGGCGCGCTCTTTTCCGGCGCAGGGTGACGACCGTGATTCTGGCGGGCATCGACCTGGGCGGCACCAAGATCGCCGTCGCCATCGTGGAGCAGGCGAGCGGGCGCGTGCTGGCGCGCAGCCAGGCGCCGACCGACTCGCACGAGGGGCCAGACGCCGTGTTGCAGCGCATGGCGGCGCTGGTTCACACAGCGTGCGGAGATGCCAGCGTCGCCGTGACGGAGCTTGCCGCCGTCGGTTTGGGCGTGCCGGGCGTCTATGATCTGGCGACGGGGCGCACACATTTTCTGCCCAACCTGGCTGGCGCGTGGCGCGATGTGCCAGCAGGCCCGGTGCTGCGCCAGGCGTTGGGGCGACCGGTCTGGCTGATCAACGACGCGCGCGCTTTTGTGCTGGCGGAGACCCTCTTTGGCGCCGGACGGGGCGCGCACACCGTCGTCGGCTTTACGTTGGGCACAGGCGTCGGCGGTGGCATTGCCATCGGCGGGCGACTCTTTTGGGGCATCGACGGCACGGCAGGCGAGATCGGACACCTGACCATGGATCCAGATGGCCCCCTTTGCACCTGCGGCAATCGCGGCTGTCTGGAGACCTACGCCAGCGGCGTGGCGATCACAGCGCAGGCGGTGCAGCGTCTGGCGGAGGCGCCCGACAGCCTGCTTTTGCACCTGGCGGGCGGCGCGGCGGAGCGCGTCACACCGGCGCTGGTGGGTCAAGCCGCGGCTGCGGGCGACGCGGTGGCGCAGGCGATCCTGGCGCACGTCACCAAATATCTCGGCGCCGGCGTGGCGAACATAGTCACGACGCTCAGCCCGGATTGCGTGATCCTGGGCGGCAGCGTGGCGAATCTCGGCGAACAACTGCTGGCGCCGGTGCGCGACATCGTGCGCGCACGTTGTCGCGCCATCCCGGTGGATCGGGTGCGCATCGTGCAGGCTCAGCTTGGCGTCGACGCCGGCGCCATCGGCGCGGCGTTGTGGGCAGGGCAGCAAGGGGAAGGTTAATTTCGGCCATCGTAGGTTCGGCTTCCAGCCGGACGCTTCCGTCGGGCGCGATGTCACGCCGGAGGCGATGACCTACAGGAGTGGCTCACGATGTCACGCCAGAGGCGATGACCTACACAGGTCGGGGGCGTGCGGTTGAAAATCGCACCGGCATATCCGTTCATTCCGTATATCCGTGTTCTGGAGGCGACCATGGCGGCAAGCTCAACCCAGACAGATCAACCCAAGACGCCAGTGCAGGCCGACGCCTACGCCGGCGCAGTGGGCGGCGCGCAGGCGACATTGCCTGCGCCCGACCTGCCCTATCGCCCGCGCAACCCGCAGCGCTATCGACCTGCCATCGGGCTGATCGGCTGTGGCGGCATCACGGCGCACCACTTGACCGCGTATCGTGCAGCGGGTTACAACGTGGTGGCGCTGTGTGACCGCAACCGGGAGCGCGCCGAGGAGCGACGCGCGACCTTCTATCCCGACGCCGCCGTCTACACCGACTATCGCGAACTTCTGCGCCGCGACGATGTCGAAGTGGTGGACATCGCCACCCATCCGCCCGAACGCGTGGCGCTGATCGAGGCGGCGTTGGCGGCGCGCAAACACATTTTGAGCCAGAAACCGTTTGTGATCGACCTCGACATCGGCGAACGGCTGTGCGAGCTGGCGGCAAAACAGGGTGTGCAGCTTGCCGTCAACCAGAATGGGCGCTGGGCGCCGCACGTCGCCTACCTGCGGCTGGCGGTGGCCGCCGGGCTGTTGGGCGAGCTGACCAGCGCCGATCTCTCCGTACACTGGGATCACTCGTGGGTTGTGGGCACGCCGTTCGATGAGATCGACGATCTGGTGCTCTATGATTTTGCGATCCACTGGTTCGACATGCTGACCTGCTATTTTGGCGCCGAGCAGCCGCAGCAGGTCTTCGCCGCCGTCAAGCGCACACGCAGCCAGCGTCCGCGTCCGCCCATGCTTGCCCACGTACTGGTCGACTATCCGGCGGCGCAGGCGACGCTCAGCTTCAACGCGGCGACGGCGGTGGGGCATCACGACCGCACCTTCCTGGTCGGAACAACGGCGACGGCACTGAGCAGCGGGCCAGGTTTGCAGGAGCAGACAGTGCAGTTGATCACCGCCGAGGGCGTCGCCACGCCGCAGCTTGCGGGGCAGTGGTTCCCGGACGGCTTTCACGGCGCCATGGGCGAACTGCTCTGCGCCATCGAGGAAGGACGCACGCCTTTCAACAACGCCGTCGACAACCTGCGCAGCCTGGCGCTCGCCTTCGCCGCCATCGGCAGCGCCCGCGACAACCAGCCCAAGCGTCCCGGCGAAGTGCGGCGTCTGCCCGGCGTCAACGCATGAGAAAGCAATTGGAAAAGATGCTCTCGACGCAAAGACGCAAAGGCGCGGAGGAGCGCAGAGAAAAAGTATGGAGTGTAGTTCGCTGCGTTGTCTTTGCATCCAGTAGGCCGTTGGAAGATTCCCTTGCTTTGGCGCAGAGGAGCAAAAACGGGTCTATTTCACATTGGGGGCGGAGATTGTTTTGTAGGTCATCGCCTCCGGCGTGACGGGCGCCATGTCACGCCGGAGGCGATGACCTACGACACGCACCCCACACCTGAAATACACCCAGCAAAAACGCAAAGGAAGTACAGAGAAAAGCCTGCATTGCTCGTTTTTGATGCTCTGCGCATCTCTGCGTCTCTCCGTCTTTGCGTCAAATATCGTTCTGATAAGGAGACTGATATGTCGAAACTCAAAGTCGTCGGCATCAACTTCGACCACATGCACATGGGCGATCTGCTGCGTATGGCGCACGCGCATCCCGACGTGGAGATCGCCGGCATCTGCGACGAACAGCCGGAGCGGATGGTCACCGCCGCGCGCAACTTCGCCATCCCCGCTGAGCGCATCTTCACCGACTATCGCCAGTGCCTGGAGACAACGCAGCCTGATTTCGTCATCCTCTGCCCGGCGACGGCGACGCATGGACTGTGGGTTGAACGCGTGGCGCCCTTCGACGTGCACATCCTGGTCGAAAAACCCTTTGCCGCGTCACTGGCGGAAGCCGATCGCATGATCGCGGCGGTGGCGGCGACGGGCAAGCAGATGGTCATCAACTGGCCCCTGGCCTGGTATCCGCCGCACGTCACCAGCAAACGGCTGATCGATGAAGGCGTGATCGGTCAGGTGATCGAGGTGCATTACTACGACGGCAATCGCGGTCCCCTCTATCACGTGGCGGACAAAGTCGAGGTGACGCCGGAGACGGCGGCCGCGCGCAAAGCCGAGAGCTGGTTCTACCGTCGCGATCAGGGCGGCGGCTCGCTGCTTGACTATCTCGGTTACGGCGTGACGCTGGGGACATGGTATCACGGTGGCGATAAACCGATCGAGGTGATGACGATGGTCGATGAACCGTCCGGTCTCGAAGTTGACGAGCACAGCATCACGCTGGCGCGCTACGCCAAGGGCTTGTCCAAGTTCGAGACGCGCTGGGGCACCTTCACCGACCCGTGGACGCACCAGCCGCAGCCCAAGTGCGGCTTTGTGATCGTGGGCACGGAGGGGACGATCAGTTCTTACGACTACGAGACGACGATCCGCGTGCAGACCCGCGCTAACCCGGCCGGCGAAGTGATGCCTGTAGACGTGCTGCAGCCACCCTTCCAGAACCCGGTCCAGAACTTCGTGCACAGCCTGCAGACCGGCGCGCCCGTGCATGGCCCGCTCTC
>DGFH01000300.1:0-6829 GCA_002391565.1 Anaerolineales bacterium UBA3905 | reverse complement strand
TCCAGAACTTCGTGCACAGCCTGCAGACCGGCGCGCCCGTGCATGGCCCGCTCTCGCCGGCGATCTGCCGTATCGGTCAGCAGATCGTCGACACCGCCGTGCTCAGCGCGCGCGAACGCCGCGCCGTGCCGTTGATTGAGTGAAGGGGCGAGGATGGCACGCGGATGACGCGGATCAGGCGGATCGGCGCGGAAAAACAAGGTAACAACGAAAGAAACCCAGCCGGGCCAAAAAATTCTCTGCGCAATCTGCGTAATCTGCGGATCACAGGAGTTCTCTATATGATCCGCAGATTGCGCAGATTTCGCAGATTACGCAAGGATTGATGATTTCATGGATGAGTTGACAAGGGATTTTTCGGATTCTCCGGCGCTGCGTTATCTGGAGGCGGCGCAGCAGATTTTGACGCAGATTCGTGAGACGCAAATGCCGGCGATCGAGGCGGCGGCGCGCATCTGCGCGGATTCGATTGCGTCGGGCGGGTTGGTGCATCTCTTTGGCACGGGGCATTCGCGCATCCCGGTGGAGGAGATTTTTCCACGCCACGGCAGCTTTCCTGGCTTCCATCCCATCGTCGAGTTGTCGCTGACCAACCACACGCAGGTCGTCGGCGCCAACGGGCAGCGCCAGGCGATGTATCTCGAAAAGCTGGAAGGCTTTGGCGAGGTGATCCTGCGCAACTTTGTCTTTCGCGCACAGGACAGCATGATCGTCTTCTCCAACGGCGGCGTCAACGGCGTGGTGATCGACGTGGCGCTCAGCGCCAAACGCCGCGGGTTGCCGGTGATCGCCGTGCTCTCGCTGGCGCACAGCCTGGCGTCGCCTGTGCGCCACTCTTCCGGCAAGCGCCTGGGCGAGATCGCCGACGTGACCATCGACAACTGTTCGCCGGTAGGTGACGCCATGGTGAGCATCGACGGGCTGGCGACGCCGGTGGGGCCTGGCTCGTCGATCGGCTATGTGGCGGTGGTCAACATGCTCAAGTGTCTGGTGGCGGAGGAACTGGTGCGCCGCGGCAAGCCACCGCTGGTGCTGACGAGCGCCGCGCTGATCGGCAGTGAAGCCTCCGCCGAACTCTTCGACCGCACCTACGACGACTATCGGGCGCGGCTGGCGCAGGTCTACGGCTGCCCGAGCGGAGAGACCACTGAATGACGCGGCTGGCGAGGAAGGTCATCCTCGTCACCGGCGCGGCCAGCGGCATCGGGCGGGCGGCGGCGCTGCGCTGTGCGGCGGAAGGGGCGCGCGTCGTGATCTTTGACATCGCCGCCGACGCGCTGGTGGAGACCGCCGCCGCGATCGGCGAGGAACGGGTGCTGCCGGTGGTGGTGGATGTGACGCAGCCGGTTGCGGTGGAAGCTGCCGTAGCGCAAGCCGTTGAGCATTGGGGGCGGCTGGACGGCGTCTTCAACGTGGCGGGCGGCAGCGGGCGGCGGCATGGCGACGGCCCGGTCGATCAATGCACGGTGGAGGGGTGGCATTGGACGCTCGACCTCAACCTGACCAGCGTCTTTTTGATCTGCAAGTACGCCACGCCCGCATTGCTTGCCAGCCGCGGCGCCATCGTCAACTTGGCGTCGGTGTTGGGGCTGGTCGGCGGCGACGCCGATTTTGCCACCCACGCCTACGCCGCCAGCAAAGCCGGGGTGATCGGTCTCTCGCGGGCGATGGCGGCGTACTACGCGCCGGCGGGACTACGCGTCAATGTGATCGCGCCCGGGCTGATCGCCACGCCGATGAGCCAGCGCGCGCAGCAAGACCCGGCGATTCTGGCGCGGCTGCCGCAGCTGCAGCCGCTCACCGGCGCAATGGGGACGCCGGAAGACGTGGCCGCCGCCGCCGTCTATCTGCTCTCGGACGAGGCCCGCTTCGTCACCGGCGCCGTGCTGACGGTGGATGGCGGGTGGACGGTGAGATGAGGGGCGAGTTGCGAGTTGCGAGGGGCGAGTTGCGAGGGGCGAGGGGCATGGCCGTACTGGCGTCAAGGATTGAGGGTGAGCAGCGAGATCGCTCCTCGCCCCTCGCAACTGATAGGGATCAAGAATTATGGGCAAGATTCGCACAGTTTTAGGTGATATTGAAGCGGCGGCGCTGGGCGTCACGTACATGCACGAACATGTCATCACCCACCCGCCCGCCAGCGTGACCGACTGCGACCTGGCGATGGAGAGCATCGCGGCGGCGACGCGCGAGCTGAGCCACTTTCATCTGGCGGGCGGGCGCGCGCTCGTGGAGATGACGCCGCGCGACTATGGCCGCGATCCGCTGGCGCTGCGCGCAATTGCGGCGGCGACCGGCGTGCATATCATCTGCACAACCGGCTGGCTCAAGGACAAATTCTGCCGTCCGTGGGTGGCAGATCGCACGGTCGATGAGCTGGCGGAGGAGATGATCCGCGAGATCACCGTCGGCATCGACGACACCGGCGTGCGCGCGGGCGTGATCAAGGCGGCGTCGAGTCTCGACATGATCACGCCCGCTGAGGAGAAAGTCTTTCGCGCGGCGGCGCGTGCGCATCACGCCACCGGCGCGCTGATCACCACGCACACCGAGAGGGGCACGATGGCGCTGGAACAGATCGACCTGCTGCGCAGCGAGGGTGTGCGGCCGGAACGCATCCTGATCGGTCACCTCGACCACAAGCCGGAACTGGACTACTGGCGGGCGGTGGCGCAGACAGGCGCCAACCTGGGCATCGATCAGATCGGCAAGGAGAAGTATCTCCCCGACAGCCGGCGCATCGAGCTGATCCTGGCAATGGCGGCGGAAGGCTACGCTGCACAACTATGTCTAGCGGGCGACCTGGCGCGCGCCTCGTACTGGCCTGCGTATGGCGACTGGGGCGGCCCTGGGCTGACCTACATCCTGTGGCGCTTTCTGCCGTGGCTGCACGAGCGCGGCCTCGATTCCCGGCAGATTGAGCAGATGATCGTCGCAACGCCGGCGCGGTTGCTGCCACTGGCCGTTGCATGACGTTGATTGCGCGTTTTTGCACAAGATGACAGAATTTTGATGCTCTGGTAGACTATCCACGAACTTCGTAGCCTTTTCACAACCATTCGTTTTCGTAGCACGTTCGTCGCAGCCGCCATGCCAAAATTTCCTCGAAGCGTCGCGCTTCCCGGAAGGCAAACAATGCGCGCGCCGACGCCCTTTTGTTGAGTCGCATCAGAGCATGTCGGTGGATTGACATCTTGGTGTTTGACTTGCTGATTTCCACTTTTCAGAGACAGACAGGAGGAAGACCCATGAAGCATCGTAGTCGAGTTCACGTGGTTGGGATTTTGCTGATGGTGTTGGCGCTGCTCGTGGCGGGCTGTGCCGCGCCGGTCAGCGCACCAGCTGCACCTGCGGGCGGCGCAGCTGACGCCGCCGCGACCGAAGCGCCTGCCAAAGAAGGCGGCTTCACCATCGGCGTCAGCAACACGCTCGTCGGCAACGGCTGGCGCGAACAGATGATCTGCGCCATCAAAGCCCAGGCGACCGCCAGCGGTCTGGTGGACAAGGTCATCGTCGTCAATCGCAACGGCGGGCCCACCGAGCAGATCGCCGACCTGGAAGGCCTGATCTCGCAGGGCGTGGACGCCATCATCCTCAACCCAACCGACCGTGAAGGCCTCAACGCCGTGATCGAAGCGGCGATTGCGCAGGGCATCGTCGTCGTGGCCGTCGACCAGGCGGTAACGGCGGAAGGGGCCTATGTGGTCACCAACGATCAGACCGCCTACGCCCGCATCGGCGCCGAATGGCTCTTCGAGACGCTGGGCGGCAAGGGCAAGGTCGTCGAGATGCGCGGCATCGACGGCGTGCCAGCAGACACCGACCGCCACACAGGATTCCAGGAGGCGCTGGCAAAATATCCCGACATCGAAGTTGTCGCCGAGACCTTCACCGGTTGGGACCCATCGACGGGAGCACAGCAGGCGCTTGACCTGATCACAACCACAGAAGTCGACGGCATCTGGACCTCCGGCATCGATTATCCGGTGGTGGAGCAGTTCCAGGCTGCCAATGTACCCTTCGTCCCGATTGTCGGCGCCGACAACAACGGCTTTGTGAAACAACTGCTGGAACTGGCAGATGAAGGTCTGGTTGGCGCGGCCGTGACCAATCCGCCCGCAATCGGCGCGGTCGGTCTGGCGATTGCGCTCGATGCGTTGACCGGAAAGAACCCGGAGCGCGTCACCATGCTCACGCCCGAACTGTTCGACACTAGCAACGTCGAAGGCTTGCAGGCGCTTTACGCACCGGATGAGCAGGTCGGCTGGAGCACCTACGTCAACATTCCGCCGTACACCAGCTACAGCGGCAGCGCCGACGTCTCGGCTTGCAAGGCGCCGGGCGAATAAAGTGAAAGGTGGTGCGTGTTACGTGTTACGTATTACGTGTTACGCGGCGCTTCCTCGCCAACTAGCAAACACGTAACACGCAGCACGCAGCACGTAATACGCACCACGCAACACGCACCACGCAACATCACACACATCCATGAGTGAACCGAACGTACTGCTCGCTACACAGGGCGTCGCCAAATCCTACGGGCCGGTGATCGCTCTGCGCAGCGTGGATATGACGGTGCGCAGCGGCGAGATTCACGCCCTGTTGGGCGCCAACGGCGCCGGTAAGAGCACGCTGGTCAAGATTCTCGCCGGCGTGCAGTCCGCCGACGCCGGCGTCGTCACCGTCGATGGCCGCGCCGTGCACTTCCGGACGCCAGCCGACGCCATCGACGCAGGCATCGCCACAGTGTTCCAGGACCCGGCGCTGATTCCCGACCTGAGCGTTGCCCAAAACCTGCGCCTCAGCCGCATCGACATGGCGCGCTTTCGCGAGTGGCTGGCGTGGTTCGACCTGGCGCAGCTTGACCTGGGCGCGCTGGTGCGCGAGCTACCGCTGGAGACGCTGCGCATCGTCGACCTGGCGCGTGCCGTGGCGCGCAATCCACACGTGCTGCTGCTCGACGAGCTGACCGCGGCGCTGACCGCGGATCAAGCCGAGCGCGTCTTTGCGCTGCTGCGCGAATGGAAAAGTCAGGGCAAGGCGGCCGTGCTGATCACCCATCGCCTGGCGGAAGTGATGCGCATCTGCGACCAGGCCACGATCCTGCGCGATGGTCGCAATGTGGCCGAACTGGCGACCGCCGATGTCACCGAGCACCAGCTTGTCGAAGCGATGCTCGGCGCGTCGATTGCACCAACAGGAGGCGCCGAACACAGCCGCAGCGAACGCCAGTTCGGCGCAGTGGCGCTCGAAGTGCGCAATCTATCCGCACGCCAGCTAGTGCGCGAGGTGTCGTTTGCCGTGCGCGCGGGCGAGATTCTGGGGCTGGTGGCGCTCGAAGGGCAGGGACAGGATCGCCTGTTCGACCTGCTCTCCGGCAACCGCCAGCCGACCGCAGGCGAAATTCTGGTGGGTGGCAAGCCGCGCCATTTCAGCTCGCCGTATGACGCGGTCCGGCAGGGCGTCGTGCTGGTGCCGGGCGACCGCCTGATTGCCCTGCTACCCAACCAGTCCGTTCAGCACAACCTGGCGACGCCCTTGTTCGGCAAGCTGACGAGCTGGTGGCGCATTCCACGTGACGAACGCCCGCGCGTCAATCGTGCGGTCGAGCAACTCTCAATCGACACCCGCGCAGCATCACAGGTGCGGCGGCTGTCGGGCGGCAACCAGCAGAAGGTAGTGCTGGGGCGCTGGCTGGTGAGCGGCTTTCGCACGCTGCTCTGTTTCGACCCAACGCGCGGCATCGACATTCAGACCAAGCGCGAGATTTACAGCCTGTTGCGCGAGCTGGCGGCGCAGGGCGCGGCGATCGTGCTCTACACCAGCGAGCTGGCGGAGATCGGGCTGGTGTGCGACCGCGTGCTGATCATGCACGGCGGGCGCATCGTCGATGAACAGGACGCAGCGCGCGCCACCGAGTCCTCGTTGCTAACTGCCGCACACGGATTGGAGGCTCCCGCATGACGAATGCTCTTGCTGCAACGCGCACACACCCGGCGCTGCGCGCACTGCTGCGCAACAGTTGGGTGTTGGGCGTCTGGCTGCTGCTCGGCGTCCTGTTGCTCTGGTACACCACGCTGATCCCGGTCTTTGGGCCATTTCAGATCACGTCGATCACCAAGAACAGCCTGCCGCTGGTCTACCTGGCAATCGGCCAGGCGATCATCGTGATTGCGGGCGGCATTGATCTCTCGCTGGGCGCACTGCTGTTGTTGAGCAACGTGATCGCGGCGCGCTTCATGGAAGGTCAACCGGTCGGCGTCGTCGCTGCAATCGGGCTGGCTTTGGTGGTGGGCATCGCCCTGCTCAACGCGCTCACTGGCTACATCATCAACCTCTCCGGCGTGCCCGACATCGTGGTGACGCTGGCGACCAGCTACATCTGGTCGGGGCTGGCATTGTGGATTTTGCCCTCGCCAGGTGGTGGCACTGCGCCGGAGATGCGCTGGCTCTTCACCGGCTCCCCGTCGGGCATCGGCGGGTCGTATTGGCCCCCGCTGTTGATGATGCTGATTCCAGGGTTGCTCGTAGCGCTGTGGGCGCGTACGTCGCGACTCGGCTTGACGCTCTACGCCACCGGCAGCAACCGCACCGCGGCGCAACTGGCGGGGCTGAATGTGCGCCGGGCGAAGATTCTCGCCTACGCCATCGGCGGCGCGCTGGCGGCGCTGGCGGGTCTGGCCATGGTCGCCATCACCGGCACGGGCGACCCGCGCTTTTCCGTCGGCGCCGCGGCCCCCCCCCACAGAGTGGGGGGGGGCGGGGTGGGGGGGGCTTGGCCCACCCGGGGGGGGGGCGGCCCCTTTTGGGGGGGGGTGGCCGGGGGGGG
>DGFH01000326.1:53289-53995 GCA_002391565.1 Anaerolineales bacterium UBA3905 | reverse complement strand
GGGCGATCAGCACGCACCTGGTCGGCCAGTGCGTCTGCGACCCGATCGACGCCCGCCATAAGGCGATCCTGCCGCCGCGCATCTGGGGCGACGGCGAGCCGGAAGGTGTGCGCCAGCGCGCCGCTGAGGATGTCGCCAACACTGCGCGCGCCGCCAAACTCTTCGGCGTCAACGTCGTCAACGGCTTCACCGGCAGCAGCGTCTGGCACAAGCTCTATTTCTTCCCGCCCACCAGCGACGCCGAGATTGACGCCGGTTACGCCGACTTTGCCGCCCGCTGGACGCCGATCCTCGATGTCTTCCAGGCGGAGGGCGTGCGCTTTGGGCTGGAGGTGCATCCAACCGAGATCGCTTACGACATCATCACCTTCGAGCGCGCGCTGGCGGCTGTCAAAGGTCATCCGGCCTTTGGCATCAACTTCGACCCCAGCCATCTGGTGCATCAGTTCATCGACCCAACCGAGCTGATCTACGCCTTCCCGGATCGCATCTTCCACGCGCATGTCAAGGACGCCAAGGTGTCGCTGACCGGACGCAACAGCATCCTTTCCTCGCATCTCAGCTTTGGCGACCGCCGCCGTGGCTGGGACTTCGTCTCGCCCGGGCGCGGGGATGTGAAGTGGGATCCGATCGTGCGCGCGCTCAACCGGATCGGCTACCAGGGGCCGCTCTCCATCGAGTGGGAGGACAGCGGCATGGATCGCGA
>DGFH01000326.1:48600-53239 GCA_002391565.1 Anaerolineales bacterium UBA3905 | reverse complement strand
CCGGATCGGCTACCAGGGGCCGCTCTCCATCGAGTGGGAGGACAGCGGCATGGATCGCGAGTTTGGCGCACCGGAAGCCCTGGCGTTGATGCGACGTATGGACTTTACGCCCTCCGCCGTCGCCTTCGACGCCGCGTTTGCGAAGTAACCGATCACAATGGCACGCGGATGACGCGGATCGGGCGGATTGATGCGGATCAAAAGTATCCGCGTCAATCCGCTCAATCCGCGTCATCCGCGTTCTATTTTGCTTTTGATTTAGGAGCCATCATGACCAATTCATTCACCATCGACGCCGTGCTCGACGCGGTGCGTTTTCGTGGCATCGGCCCGACGCGCGGCGGGCGCGTCGTGGCTGTCGCCGGGCACCCGCACAACCCGGCGCGCTACTACTTCGGCGCCGTCGCTGGCGGCGTCTGGCAGACCGACGACGCCGGCACGACCTGGCGCTGCATCACCGACGGCCAGCTCAAAACCGCCTCGGTTGGCGCGCTCTGTGTTTCGGATAGCCATCCCAATGTGATCTATGCCGGCATGGGCGAAACGACGATCCGCATCGACGTCTCCTATGGCGACGGCGTTTACAAATCGACCGACGGCGGGCGCACCTGGAAGCATCTCGGTCTGGCTGACACGCGGCACATCGGCCGCGTGCGCGTCCACCCCACCAACCCCGACCGCGTCTATGTGGCGGCGCTGGGACACGCCTTCGGGCCAAACACGGAGCGCGGCGTCTTCCGTTCGCAGGATGGCGGCGCCACGTGGGAGAAAGTGCTCTATGTGAGCGACAGGGCGGGCGCCGTCGATCTCAGCATCGACCAGCAGAACCCCGACATCCTCTACGCCAGCATCTGGCAGACCTATCGCAACTTTTGGGAATTGAGCAGCGGCGGCCCCGACAGCGGCTTGTGGCGCTCACTCGACGGTGGCGATACGTGGGAGCGCATCAGCGACAACAAGGGCTTTCCGCAGACATTAAAGGGCAAGATCGGCGTCGCCGCGTCGCCGGTGAAGGCAGGACGCGTCTGGGCGATGGTTGAGGCGAAGGACGCCTGTGGCCTCTACCGCTCCGATGACTTCGGCGCCACCTGGCAGAAACTCAACGACAGCATCGATCTATGGGCGCGGCCGTGGTACTACATGCACGTCTACGCCGACCCACAGGACGAAGACACGGTGTTTGTCCTGAATTTGGGTATGCAGAAATCGACCGACGGCGGCAAAACCTTTGTGGAAATCCCCACGCCGCACGGCGACAACCACGATCTCTGGATCGACCCGCGCAACAACAGGCGCATGATCGAGGGCAACGACGGCGGCGCATGCATCTCCTTCGACGGCGGCGCCTCCTTCAGCACGATCTACAACCAGATGACCGCCCAGTTCTACCACATGGACGTGGATGACGAATTTCCCTACCGCGTCTACGGCACTCAGCAGGACAACTCCAGCGTCTGCGTGCCCAGCGACACCATCGCCGGGCCGATCACCTGGGGCGACTGCGAAGTTGTCGGCACGGGGGAGAGCGGCTACATCGCCGTCAAGCCCGACGACGTGAACACGGTCTATGTCGGCGCAGTCGGCAGCTCGCCGGGCGGTCAGGGCGCGCTGCAAAAGGTGGATCGTCGCTCCGGGCAGATTCAACTTGTCAATGTCTGGCCGGAAGATTTGCATGGTCGCGGCGTCGGCGAAGCCAAAGTGCGTTTCCCGTGGACTTTCCCGATTCTCTTTTCGCCGCATGACCCGAATGTGCTCTACACCTGTGGCAACATCGCCTATCGCTCCACCAATGGCGGCCACAGCTGGGAAGCGATCAGCCCTGACCTGACGCGCGCCGACATGAGCAAGCTCGGCCCTTCCGGCGGCCCCATCACGCTGGATACGAGCGGCGCCGAGCATTACGCCACGATCTACACCTTCCGCGAGTCGCCGCACGAACCGGGCGTCTTCATGGCGGGCAGCGACGACGGGTTGGTGCACATTTCGCGTGACGGCGGCGCAAGCTGGCAGAACATCACACCGCCTGACCTGCCAGAGTGGAGCTACATCCGCACCGTAGAGCCATCGCCTTTTGACGCCGCCACCTGGTATCTCGCCGCCACGCGCTACAAGCTCGACGACCCGGCGCCCTACCTCTACAAGACGAGCGACTACGGCGTCACCTGGACGGCGATCACATCAGGCATCCCGGCGGACGACTACGTGCGCGTGATTCGCTGCGACCCGAATGTGCGCGGCATCCTCTACGCGGGCACGGAGCTGGGGCTTTACGTCTCGTTTGATGACGGCGCATCGTGGCGACGCTGGCAATCCACCCTGCCGGTGACGCCGATTTACGATATCAAGGTCAAGGGGACTGATCTGATCCTGGCGACGCACGGTCGCGGCTTCTGGATCGGCGACAACCTGACGCTGCTCTATCAGGGCGCGGCGCAGGCAGGTGCGGACAGCATAAAGCTCTTTGCGCCGGCGCGCGCCTGGCGCATCTTGCCCGATCTCTTCGCCGACTGGATGCCGACCGAGGGCAAAATCTACGGTGTAGGGCTTGGCTCTGGCGCCACGATCATCGCCCACAAGGACGAGAACGGACAGATCAAGCGCACCTTCCTCGACGCTGGCGAAGGGATGCCGCGTGGCGCCATCATGGATTATTTCTTGCCAGAAGCGCCTGCCGCCGATACGCCGGTCACGCTGGCGATCCTCGATGCGGAGGGCAACGAACTGCGCACCTATGGGCGCAAACCTGCCGATTACGACAAGTGGGACGACAAGCGCAAGAGCCTGGAGCCAGGGCCATGGCTGCCGCTGGCGGCGGGCATGAATCGCTTTGTGTGGAACCTGCGGCTGCCGGGCGCGGTCAAGGTCGCCGGCAACAAGACAGCGGGCGCGGCCGCCGAAGGCCCCTTCGTGCTGCCCGGTCGTTATCAAGTGCGCCTGCGCGTAGGCGATGCAACGTTGACGCAGAGCTTCGAGGTGGTCAACGACCCGCGTGTGCGCGCCTCCCTGGCCGATCTGCAGGAACAACACGCACTGCTGTTGCGCATCCGCAACAAAATTTCGGACGCCCACACTGCCGTGAATCGCCTGCGCAGTGTACGTGAGCAGGTTGAGGCGTGGCAGAAGCGTGCAGCTGATAAGCCAGAGATCGTTGCTGGCGCCGCCGCTCTGCTGGAGAAACTGGCTGCTATCGAGGACGCTCTGATCCTGCCCGGCGAGCAGAAGGTGACTTACGGGCTGATCGCGCGTTCAAGGCTCAACGAAGCGCTGGCCTCTGTCATCGCCATCGTGGGCAGCGCCGATGCACGCCCGACGACGCAGGCATACGCTCTGGTGGATCACTACGCCACCCAGATCGACGCTCAGATCGCGGCGCTGGAGATGGCGCTTTCCACCGACCTGGCAGCGCTGAATCTGGCGATCCGGGCGGCGGAGCTGGCGCCGATTGCGTAGGTGCAGCACACGTGCAGAGCGCCCGCATCATGGTGCGGGCGCTCTGCACGTGTCGTGGCGGAGTCTGGGCGTATCCCTTCGTCAACGCCTTGGCTTCTCTCGGTTATCGCTTCATCAAGTCAACAGCGCCCTGATCTTGGCCGCCAGCTCTTTGATCGCAAATGGCTTCTGCACGTAGGCAGCTTCACTATGCTGGATGCCGCGATAAGAGATGGCGGCGGCGGAATAGCCAGACATAAAAACGACTCGCACTTCAGGGTTGAAACGTTTCAACTGCTCCGCTAACTCGTAGCCGTTCATCTCGGGCATGATGATATCGGTCAGTAGCAGCTGGATGTGTGCGCCGTGGGCAGCGGCCAGTTGCAGCGCTGCGCTGGGGGCGCCAGCCGCCAACACCCGGTAGCCAAGCTGTTCTAGCATCATCTGCGTCACTTCGAGCATAGTCGGTTCGTCCTCAACCAGCAACACGGTTTCCCCATGTCCGGCGGGGATAGCGTCGGGTTCCGGGCTGCGCGTCGCTGGCAAATCCTCTGCATGGTAGCGAGGGAGATAGATGTTGAAGGTGGCGCCCATGCCTGGCTCGCTGTAGACGTTGATGAAGCCGTTGTTCTGCCTGATAATGCCATAGACTGTCGCCAACCCCAGCCCCGTGCCACGACCAACCTCTTTGGTGGTGAAGAATGGCTCGAAAATCCGCTTGAGCGTCGCCTGATCTATGCCGCAGCCCGTGTCGCTCACGGAAAGCAGCACATAGTCGCCGGGCGCTGCTTCATTGTGGCGTGTGCAGTAATCGGCGTCGAGGGTGACATTCCTGGCCTCAATAAGGACGCTGCCGACGCCAGCGATGGCGTCGCGTGCATTGACGCACAGGTTCGCCAGCACCTGATCGAGCTGACCTGGGTCAAGCTTCACGGGCCACAGATGCGGCGCCGGCGACCATGCCAGCGTAATATCCTCGCCGATCAGACGACGCAGCATTTGGAGCGTGTTGGTCACTGCGTCGTTTAAGTCGATTATCTGGGGATTGATCACCTGTTTACGCGCAAAGGCCAGCAACTGTTGGGTCAAATGCGCCGAACGCTCGGCGGCGCTGCGGATTTCCAGGAAGCGGTTGCGCAACGGGTGGCTGGGGTCGAGCTGCATCAACGCCAGTTCGGTCTGGATCAGGATCACGGCAAGCATGTTGTTG
>DGFH01000326.1:11360-48471 GCA_002391565.1 Anaerolineales bacterium UBA3905 | reverse complement strand
GGATCACGGCAAGCATGTTGTTGAAGTCATGCGCTACACCACCGGCCAGTTGCCCGACCGACTCCATCTTCTGCGCCTGGCGAAGTTGTTCTTCGAGGCGTTTGCGTTCCGTGACGTCAAAGATCAGCGAATGGAGCAGATCGCGATCTTGCATGTGAATCGGCCCGCTATACACCTCCACATCGCGGACTTCGCCGTCGGCGCGACGGTGACGAAACTCGAAATGGTTGCGTTGTTGGGTGCGGGCGCGCTCCATCTCGACCTTGATCTCCTCCGGCGTCAGCGTATTGATGTCAGCAATGTTCATGCTGCGCAGGGTGGCTATATCCCAGCCGTAATAGGCGCTGGCGGCGGGATTGGCGTCGAAGATATTGCCGGTTGCGGGATCGATCAGCAGCATAACGGCGTGGTTATTCTGAAAAAGGTTGCGGAAGCGTGTCTCGCTCTGGATCAGGTCATTCTCAGCGCGTCTGCGTTCAGTGGTGTCTTGCATCGTATGGAGGATATAAGGCTCGCCACCGATATCGAGCTTGTCTAGATTCAAAGAAAATGTACGCATCTCGCCGCTTTTGGAGCAGAAGAGTATCTCCCGATCATGAATGTGGCCGTTTACATTCAATTCCTGCATCACCAGTCGTCGTGCTTCTATATCTGGGCATAGTCCTAATTCAGCGCTGGTCTTGCCGATGACCTCCTGGCGGGTGTAGCCAGAGATGCGCTCGAACGCCTCGTTGACATCGACCAGCGCGCCATCCGTCATGCGGGTCAGCGCTGCGGCAAAGCCAGCTTTGGCAAAGATGAGCGCAAATTTATGCTCGCTTTCTCGCAACCAGGACTGTGTTTGCTGTAATTGCTGTTGCTGAATTGTCAGTAACGCTTGCGCCTGACGCCGCGCTCGCAACAGCACCTCGACGCGCGCATGCAATTCCGCCTTCTGAATTGGGCTGGTGATGACCTCGTCGATCACCTGCCAGATGCCGCTGGTGAGCAGCCCCACATCGCGTTTGGTCGTGACCAGCAACACGGGGAGATAGCTCTCCCTTGCCGCGTGCTTGCGCGCCAGAATTTGGGGGCGAAAATGAGTAAGCGCCGGGCCATCGAGAATGCATAGATCGAAAGGATCGCCTGACGTCAGGGCGGTCGTTAGCAGAAGATATTTGTCTCGCAGGTAATCTTCAAGTAAGAGGCGATCCCGCGCTTTCTCCATGAGCAGCAAGATCGTATCCATTCCCTCCCTCCTCGCTGTGGCGCCTGGTTTGCAGCGAGCACGCTGGTGTTGCTGCTTACGCAGGCATGGGGCGTCAGAACATCTCTCCCTGACTGTGCGCAGCCGCTGCTACGACAACCTGGCGAGCAGCTTCCCTGGACATGTGCGCTTCTTTCACTGCGCATCTCTGCGCCGGTGCGTCTCGGCGGCGAGCATAGCTGGATCAACCAGCGTCGCCAGGCGCTGCCTGCATGAACCCACGGATGGCGTCGGCAAGTTCGCGCATCACGAGAGGTTTTTCCATAATTGTCTGGGCGCCGTGAGTGAAGGCCAACTGGCGCATAGCGGCGCTCTGGCGCGGCGAAATAATCAATAACGGAATGTCGCGTGCGTGTAGCCGTGCGCAACATTCCCAGATGGCTGCGTCGAAGCCTGTAATGTCAACCAGGGCAAAGCGCAAAGGCTGCGCATCGTCCAGGAGTTGCGTCAGCATCGCCAGTGTATCCGCCCGCAGAATGGCATAGCCCAGCCGATGGATAAAGGCAGCCAGCAAGTCCTGATTCCGGGCATTGCTGCCCACAATCAGCAGCCGATCGGTCGCTGACATCCCTTTATCCTGCCTGGCCCACCCAGGTGGGTGTGCCGGTCAGAATGCCGCGCAGATTGGTCAACGGTTTTCCGATCTGAATCCCTTCACCGGTAATCTCGAACTCGCGCAGCGTCTTCTCAAAGTCACCAAGGCGCTTTTTGAGCACGCCAATCGCCTTGTGCAGTTCGCCATTGATTTCCAGGTAGCGTAAGAAGATGATGTTGTCAGCCAGATAGCTGATTTCATAGTCGGTGACGCGAAAGTCGCCGGTCAATTGCGCTGTTTCGACCGTCAGCAAGACAGCCACGCCCATGTTTTGCAGGTATTTGGTCAGCGCGTGCAACTGGCTGACCAGGTCCTGGCCGCGCATACTCAGGCGGTAGCCGGAGACGCTGTCGATCATCACCAGGCGGGTGTTGCGCTCTTCGACCTCCAGCCGCACGCGTTGCGCAAATTCGTCGGGGGTAAATTGCAGCGGCTCGATTTTTTCAATCGTCAACATTCCCTTCTCCAGCATAGCGCGTGCGCCAATCTGGATCTGATCGCTGCGCGCCAGGATCATGTCGCGATCTTCTTCCAGTGTGAAAAGCACCGAACGTTCATTGCGCGCGGCGGCTTCCTTGATGAACTGGAGACCAAGGCTGGTTTTGCCAACGCCGGTTGGCCCTGAGAGGAAGGTGATTGTACCGCGTTCGATCCCTCCGCCAAGCAGCCTGTCCAATTCCGGCAATCCAGACCCCATAGTCGCGTGTACAAAGGTGACATGATGTTCGTGTGGCGCCAGGATCGGGAAGACCGCCATGCCACGACGGTCTAGTTTCATGGCATGGCTTCTGCCTGCAAAGTCGGAGCCGCGCAATTTGGCAACCGTCAGATTGCGGCCATATTGGTCGAAGGCCAGGTCGATGATGCCGTCAGCCATGAACTGTAAGTCATCGTCTGGCGTAACGGCGTTGCTTTCCGAGGTGAAAAGCACGGTGGCGTTGCGTTCCGTGAGAAAGCGCAAGAATGAAAGCACTTGTTTGCGGAACTGAAAAACATCTGTCGCAAGATAGCGCATCTGTGTGAGGGGATCGAGAAAGACCCGCACCGGCGCCACTTGCTCGATGGCTTCCATGATGCGATTCGTGATTGGTTCGCGCTCGACCTCTGCCGGTGTGAAGATGTCGTAGGCCTGCACTTCCGCAAAATAGTCAGACCCAGGGCTCAAGTCCAGAAAGTCTACATTGGACAGGTCTAGCCCAATCTGGGCGGCGTCTGTGCGCAGGCGCGCTTCATCTTCTTCCAGCGTGATGAATAACACCTTCTCACCACGTAGGGCGCCAGCAGCCAGAAAGTGCATGCCTAGCGTGGTCTTGCCTGTGCCTGGGCCGCCCCGCACCAGATAGGTGCGTCCAGCCAAAAGACCGCCATGCAGAATCTCGTCAAGACCGGTAATACCGGTTGCAAGCCGTTCGCGTGTGGTTGGGTTCACGACGTCACCTTCCTTATGTGGTTGTTTCGACGAGCTCGCCTACGTCGGTGCGCGTCCAAACACTGCCACGACGTTCTGCCCGCCAAAGCCAAAGGCGTTGACGATGGCATAGCGCGCATCGACCTTTTCTGGATGGTTGCCCACGATGTGCAGGTCGATCTCCGGGTCGGGGGTGTAGTTGATTGTGGGAGGGACAATGCCCTCGCGCAGCGCGCACACCGCCGCCACCACCGACTCGGCGCCCGCCGCACCCAGCGCGTGACCGACCATGCTCTTGATGCTCGTGATCTTTAGCTTGTACGCTGCCGCGCCGAAGGCGCGTTTGAGCGCCAACGTCTCGCTAATGTCGTTGAGCACCGTGCCCGTGCCATGCGCCATCACGATGTCGATATCTTCTGGCTTCAACCTCGCCATCTGCAGCGCGCCGATGAGCGCACGTGCGGCGCCGTCGCCGTTTGGGTCGGGCGCCGTGATATGGAAGGCGTCGCCTGTCAGCTTACCGCCCAGCACTTCGGCATAGAGTCTGGCGCCACGCGCCCGCGCATGCTCTTCGGTTTCCAGAATCACGGCGGCGGCGCCTTCCCCAGCGACAAAGCCGTCGCGATCCACCGAGAAGGGGCGGCAGGCATGTTCGGGGTCGTCCGTGCGGCTGGAGAGCGGCCCCATGCGCCCGAAGGCGGCCATGGTCAACATCGACATCAGCGACTCGGCGCCACCGGCGATGATCACATCCGCCTCGCCGCGCTGGAGATAATGATAGCCTTCGATGATGGAGTAATGACCACTGGCGCACGCGGCTGTGCTTGTCATCACCGGCCCTTTGGCGCCCACCTCAATGGAGATGATGCACGAGACTGCGTTTGCCATGGCGCTGGGCACGACGAACGGCCCAACCGAGCGCCAGCCTTTGCGCACCACCTCCAGCGCGCCCGCCTCGATCTCGGTGATGCCGCCGCCGCCTGTCGCCATCAGCACGCCCACGCGCTCACCATTGCTGGCGTCGATCGTCAGACCGGCGTCGGCTAACGCCTGGCGCGCTACGGCTACGGCAAATTGCGATGAGCGATGTACGCGGCGCGCCGTCTTGCGATCCATGTATTGGGTGGCGTCGAAGTCTTTGACCTCACAGGCGATATTGTGTGGCATGTCCTCGGTGTCGAACGAAGTGATGCGCCCGGCGCCTGATTTGCCTGCCAGCAGATTTTGCCAGAAGGTGGCGACGTCGTTGCCGATCGGCGTCAGTGCGCCCATGCCGGTGATAAAGACTCGCGTCATTGGGTAACTCTCTTTCCTGATTTTTGGGAGCGCCGGCGCGTAGTCCGGCTGTGAAAAAGGGCGCAGTTACTGCGCCCTTTCCGCTTGTACAACATCATCCGTCACTACAATCTTGCTGGCCCAGCCCGTTTTCGCGGCATGTCGGTTAGCTATGAATTCGGTGCGCTGTGGGCGTCATTCTTTCTGAATATTCTTCTGAATTATACTGATAGGGCGTGAAGAGCACCAAAAATGTGGATGATTCACAATCTGGGCAATGCTATGGCTGAAGTGAACGCATTGATTACCTCACAATTACATCTGCCGCCTGAGAGCATCTCCAGTCTGCCGCAGGAAGTGCGCGATGCGCTGCTGCTCTACCTTCAACGTTATGGAGAACCCGCCGAACAGCTCAAAGTTGCGGAAACGCTGCGGGTAAGTCATGGAGGCTGGCCAGCGCTGCTGGATTATCTGGCGCATGCCTATCTGGCGTCAGGCAATCCGCAGCAGGCGATGGAGATAATCGAACGCCGCCAACGGCGCAACACCACGATTGGCTCGCACGCGTTGGAGGCGCGCGCCTTCCTGTCGTTGGGCATGCGCGATGCGGCGCAACGCATCGCGCTGGAGTTGGTTGCCGCCAACCCACGCAACGGGCTGGCGATCGCTGCCGCTGCGCAGGTATTGGCCCAAACGACCGATTACGAGACCGCCGCCGCGCCGGTCATCGCCTATCTGGCGAGCAAACCCTACGACCTGCAAGGCACGTTGACGCTGGCCCTGGTCGCCGCCGAGACAGGTCACCCTGACCTGGCCGACGCTCAGTTGCAACGGTTGGGCGGCGGCATCCCGGCAGGGATCACGGTTGAGCAATTGACGCTGCTACACCAGGTGGCGGAGATGCTGGATAAGCGCGAGACCGCCGCCGCCGCCGCATTGGAACTACAGCGACGCCAACAACAGGAATTGCGCAGCCTCCAGGCGGCGTTGGCGCCCTTTGTGGATGGCGCCGACCTGCTGCTCAGCGATCCAGGCGCCTTCTATCGCCAGTACACCGGGCTGGATTCGGTCGTCCTGACGCGTGAAGAACGTCAGCGCGTCCAGATCGAGACGATCCGGCACTTTGGCTTCGACCGCCTGCGTGAGGGGCAGTTAGAGACGATTGCCCTGGCGTTGCTACGCAATGAGTCTGTGCTGACCGTCATGCCGACCGGCGGGGGCAAATCCCTCTGTTATCAGTTGCCGGCGCTGGTGCTGCCGCGCGCCACGCTGGTCATCAGCCCACTGATCGCACTGATGAAGGATCAGGTCGAGGGCTTGCCAAAGGCCGCACAAGCGCAAGCGGTTTTCATCAACAGCACCCTGAGCGACGCCGAACTCGCCGCGCGCATGGAAGGCGTGGCGCGCGGCGACTACAAGCTCATCTACGCGGCGCCCGAACGCTTGCGCCAACGCACATTCTTGCATGCGCTGCGCCGGGCCGGGCTGGATCTGTTCGTCGTCGATGAAGCGCACTGCGTCAGCATGTGGGGACATGATTTCCGCCCCGACTATCTCTTTATCCAGCAGGCGCGAGCGGCGCTTGGCAACCCACCTGCCCTGGCGATGACGGCCACTGCACCACCGCGCGTGCGGGATGAGATCGTCGATTACATTAGCGATGTTACAGGGGATGTGGCGGGCGGGCAGCGGCGCCGCCCCCACGTGATTGCACTCGATATTTTCCGCCCCAACCTCCATCTTTCTGCTCTGCAATTTCACAATGAGGACGAGAAACTGGCCGCCCTCGTCAACTATGTGGGCAAGACGGCGGGCAGTGGCATCGTGTACGTCAACACGCGTAGCCGCGCCGAGACGATTGCTGGCGCACTACGCCATGCTGGCATCGCCGCCGAAGCCTATCACGCCGGGCTGGCTGACCGCAGCCCGGTGCAGGATCGCTTCATGGCAAACCAGACGCGCGTGGTCGTCGCCACCATCGCCTTTGGCATGGGCATCGATAAAGCTGACATTCGTTTCATCGTCCATTTTCACCCCTCGCGTAGCCTGGACGCTTACTATCAAGAAGTTGGCCGCGCCGGGCGCGATGGCAGGCTCAGCCAGGGCGTGCTCTTTTACAGCAACAACGATTGGGCAAATCTGCGCCGTTGGGCGCGGGCTGATGAATTTGCCCTCGACTTTCTCAAGCGCGTTTACGCCGCCATCGCCGCTCAATTGGGCGTCGCCGTCAACGCCAGCAACCAGGCGGCGACTGCTGAGAACTCCGCGTCGCCTCCCGAAGCCGAGGCTGAAGCGCCAACAGCGACCGTCACCCCTGTCGCACCGGGGCGAATTACGGCGCCAGACGCTGAGGGCGCTGCCGGGCCAGTCGAGTTGCGACGGTTGCAGCAGGTGCTGAGTAGCGACGAAACGACAGTGCGCGTGGCGATCAGCATGTTGGAGCGAGCCGGTTTGCTGCAGCGCGGCTTCGACTTGCCGCGCGAGGTGACGATTACCGTGCCGCGTCGGCTCAACCGCACTGCACTGGAAGAGCGCACGGTGGCGCGACTCTTCAAGGGGCTGCAACTCGGTCCCGATCAATCAGCCACCTTTGCCCTTGCCGACATTGCCCGCTTTATGCGCTGGCCGCTGGCGGAAGCAGAAGAGCGCCTGCTGGAGCTAGGTGGCGAGGGCGTCTTTACATTGAGGTTTGGCCGCCGGGCCATGTTCATCGAGTTGCCCCCCGAACCCGATGACCTGGAGGCGCGCCTGGAGGCGCTCCTGGCCCAGTCTGTGGCTGTGGCGCAGCGCCGCATCGACGATATGATCGGTTATGCCACCACCGACAGTTGCCGGCACGGCTACATCAGCGCCCACTTTGGCAGCCCGCCACGCACCCACTGTGATGTCTGCGACAATTGCACCGGCGTGCGCCCTGATATCGTCCAACCCGCACGCGTCGAACATCTGCTGCCCGATGACGCCGACATCGAGCCTATGATTATTGATTGTCTGATCAGCCTGCCTAAACCGGTGGGGCGCAGCGGTCTGGCGCGCATTCTGACCGGCGCCTTGCGCGCGCCTGTCGGGCCAGATCAAGCGCGCCATTTCGGTGCACTCAAAGCGTTGGGCGAGGGCGGCGTGATCGCCTATATCGATGACCTGCTGGAGCAGAATCGACTGCGCCAGTACACGCGACAGGACTATCTGGTGTTGGCGCCAACCCTGCGCGGGCGCACCGAGGCGGAAGCATGGCTGTCCGAGCACCCTGATCTGGCGGCTTACGGAGCGGCCCCGCCAGAGACCGAGGGACTGACAGAGGCGGAAACGGAGTCCGACCGCTACACTGCCCTCCAAAAGGCGCTCTGGCTCTGGCGCCGTCGGCTGGCGGAAGAGTTAGCGCAGCCTGCCTACGTCGTCATGCGCAACGAGCTGATGCTGCGCATCGCCGAGGTGCGCCCGCAGACGCTGGAGGAGCTGGCGGCGCTGCCTGGCATGGGCGCCCAGCGGTTGCAGCACTACGGCGCGGCGGTGCTCGACATCATCAAGCTCAACCCACCACAGCCCGGCGATGACGCCCGATTGGCAGCGCAGCGGGCAGAACAGGAAGCGCAGGCGGCGGCTAAAGCGACCTCCAGCCAGGAAACAGAACAAATATCGCCACAACTCGAAAGGCAAATCTACATGCGGCTGCAGGAGATGCGCCAGAAGCTGGCGATCGCCAGCCGCGTGAAGCCCTTTACGATTGCCGGCGACCCGCTGCTTAAGGAAATTGCCCGTCGCGCGCCCACCAGCCTCGATGCGTTGCAGGCTGTGCCCGGTTTTGCCGCCAGTGAACTGAACAAAACATCTGCCCAAATTATTACCCTGATCGTTGCGCTCCGCCAGCAGGGTTAGGTGATGGCGCGCAAACTATGCACAATTTTCGTAGAGCAGCTCGCAGCCACAGCAACCGGCAAACAACGTTTTTATGCTGATGGCGGCGCTTTCCGAAATTGTCGCTTCAATGTTAAACTGTCCGTCAGCCTCAGGGACGAGCGAATCGCCACCCTGAGTTTTTGTTTTTGGGAAAGCTGACCGGTTTGAGAGAGGAAATCTGGCATGATGATTGCAAATAATATCACGGAACTGATCGGACGCACGCCATTGGTGCGGATCAATCGTATCGCTGGCGATGCCCAGGCGACGCTAGTCGCCAAGCTGGAGTTCTTTAACCCGGCTGGCAGCGTCAAGGATCGCATCGGGCTGAGTATGATCGAAGCGGCGGAACAGGCGGGGTTGCTCACCCCGGAGAAGATCATCCTGGAGCCGACCAGCGGCAACACCGGCATTGGGCTGGCGTTCGTGGCGGCGGCCAAAGGATATAAATGCACGCTGGTGATGCCGGAGACGATGAGCATGGAGCGGCGCATGTTGCTGCGCGCGTATGGCGCCGATCTAGTGTTGACGCCGGGCGCAGAGGGTATGAAGGGCGCCATCCGCCGCGCCGAGGAAATGGCCGCCGCTGACAGTCGCTACTTCATCCCACAGCAGTTCATGAACCCGGCCAACCCGGCCATCCATCGCGCCACCACCGCCGAGGAAATCTGGAACGACACCGATGGCCAGGTCGATATCCTGGTGTCTGGCGTAGGCACCGGCGGCACGATCACCGGTGTGGCCGAGGTCATCAAGGCGCGCAAGCCTGGTTTTCGGGCGATTGCCGTTGAGCCAGCAGCCTCGCCCGTCCTCTCCGGTGGGCAGCCCGGCCCCCACAAGATTCAAGGCATTGGCGCCGGGTTTGTGCCGGGTGTGCTCAACACCGGCATCATCGACGAGGTGATCCCTGTGAGCAATGAAGACGCCTTCGCTATGGCGCGCCGCGCCGCCGCCGAGGAGGGGCTGCTGGTCGGCATCTCCTCCGGCGCAATTTTGCACGCTGCGATCCAGGTTGCTGGCCGCCCGGAAAATGCCGGTAAACTCATCGTCGCCATCATCCCCTCGAACGGCGAACGCTACCTGAGCACCGATCTCTTTGCGCACCTGCGCGGGTAACAGATACATAGCACGTGGAGGACGCGAGATGGGTAGACGGCGCTTTGCGCCCGCCGTGCGATCAGCGCTAATTTCATCTGCGCAACTCCGCCCGCTCTGCGTCATCCGCGTGCTATTTTTTGTCAGGAGGTTTGTCATGTTTGCCCGGCTTCGTGAAGATATCGCCGTCGTTTTCGAGCGTGACCCGGCGGCGCGCAGCACGTGGGAAGTGTTGGTCTGCTATCCTGGCCTCCACGCTCAGTGGTTCTATCGGGCGGCGCACTGGCTATGGCTGCGCCGTCTGCACTTTCTCGCGCGCTTCGTCTCGCACCTGGGGCGCTTCTTCACCGGCATCGAGATACATCCCGGCGCCACGATTGGACGTGGTTTTTTCATCGATCACGGCATGGGCGTCGTCATCGGCGAAACAGCGGAGATCGGCGACAATGTCACGCTCTATCATGGCGTCACGTTGGGCGGCGTGAGCTGGCGCAAGGAAAAGCGTCATCCGACTGTCGGCGATCACGTTGTTGTCGGCGCCGGGGCCAAGGTGTTGGGGCCGATCACCATCGGTGCACACTCGCGCATCGGCGCCAACTCGGTGGTGGTCAAAGATGTCGAGCCGCATTCGGTCGTTGTCGGTGTGCCGGGGCGCGTGCGTCATCGCGCTGGCGAGCTGGTCGAGGACGCACGCCATGAAGACCTGCAACACAATCTCCTGCATGACACCACGATGGAGTTGCTCCAGCAGGTCGTGGCGCGTCTGACGGCGGTCGAGGCTGAGCTGGCGCAAGAGGAATTGCACTTGAATGCACAAAAGATGGTGGAGCGGAATGGATATCAAGGGCCGTGGGGCATTTGAGTTTGAACGGTTGGAAATTGAGAGATTGGTTGTGGCTGGGTGAATTCGCTGCTTCCTGTGTGCGAGGTGGACAATGATGCGAGTTTTTATTACGGGCATGGGCGCCGTCACGCCAATCGGCAACGATGCACCCACCTACTGGCGGAATCTGGTGGCCGGGCGATCAGGCGCTGCGCACATCAGCGCCTTCGACCCAGGTGATATGCCCTATACAGTCGCCTGTGAGGTCAAAGACTATGTCCCGCCTGCGGAGCTTGCCCAGGCCGGGTGGCCGCGCGCCACGCAGTTTGCGCTTACGGTGGCGCAACAGGCGCTGACCGACGCCGGGCTGGTGATCACACCGGCCAACTGTGACCGCGTCGGCGTCTTCATGGCGACAGGCGGCGCCGGCCTGCCGATGGCGGAACTTTACGCCACCGTGTGGGCGCAGCAGGGCTGGCGCTCCCTTGAGTCATTGAGTTTCATGCATATGTTGCCGAGTGAAGTAAGCACGGCGGTTGCCATCCAGCTTGGCGCGCGCGGCCCGGTGATGACGCACGCGCTGGCCTGCGCCAGCGGTCATTATTCGGTGCTCGAAGCTTATCATTTTCTGCAGCGCGGGGAGGCGGATGTCTTTATCGCCGGTGGCGCAGAATCCTCCATCACGCCCATCACCTTTGCTGCCTTTGGGCGGATGGGTGCATTGTCCGCCCGCACCGACGACCCGGCCACTGCATGTCGTCCCTTCTCGGTGGATCGCGACGGATTGGTGCCGGGGGAAGGCGCCGCCGCCGTGGTGCTGGAGACAGAGGCGCACGCCCGTGCACGCGGGGCGACGATCTATGCCGAGGTCTTGGGCGGCAAGCTGACTGCTGACGCCTTTCACATCACGGCGCCGGAGCCGGACTCCGGGGGCGCCACACGCGCGCTGTTGGGCGCCATCCAGCACGCCGGCATTGCGCCGACGGATGTCGATGTTGTTTATGCCCACGGCACGGCGACGCCCCTCAACGATGCCGCTGAGGCGGTGGCGCTGCGTCGCGCCTTCGCTGCCCATGCCGACCGGCTGGCCGTCACCAGCATCAAGAGCATGATCGGGCACGGTTTCGGCGCCGCTGGCGCACAGTCGCTGGTGGCGGCCGTACAGACGCTGCGCGCAGGCATCGTTCCGCCGACAATCAACTACACGCCCGATCCGGCTATCGATGCACCCATCGTCGGCAATGTGGCGCGCCATGTAGATGCGCGCCACGCACTGGTTAACGCATTCGGCTTCGGCGGGCACAATGTGGTGCTGGTGATCGGCAAGGCTGTATGACGCCTGATGAGTGACGCCTGACGCGTGACGTCTGACGCGTGAGGAACCAGGCGTCACTCACCCACTCGCTATTGATCGACCTGCGCCAATACTTCGACAGTAGCATCGACAGTGAGCTTTTGCTGTTCGGCGCGGCTGATGGTGGCCGGGTTGTCGCCGTTCTGGTCGCCATACCAGCCAAATTGCGCGTGATTGCCCCCCTCGATAGGGATGAAGCGGGTTCCCGGCGGCAAGAGCGGTGCAGCGCCCAGCACCTCCTCCGGTGTTGCCAGCCCGTCAAGGGTGCCGTAGATCGAGTAGACGATCAACTCAGTCTGATCCGCCAGCGAGTCGCCGCCCGCCGGGAACGCCGCCCAGAAAACCAGCCCTCCCACCGCGCCGGGATGATTGGCGACAAAGTTGGCCGCCATAGCGCCGCCTAACGAATGGCCGCCGATCACCCACCGGGTGATGTCGGGGAACTCAGCCATGACCTCGCTGGCGCGACCGGCGCCAAAGACAGCCAGGTTCAGCGGCATCGGCACGATCACCACCGGATAACCCTTTGCGGCGATGGCATGCGCCTGCGGAGCATAGGCGCGCGGATCGACCAGCCCGCCCGGATAAAAAATGTAGCCGGTGGTCTTTGGATTGACTAGCGGCTGGAAGACAATCCACTTGCCCTCGACCACACCGACCTGATCGTCGCCTTGCAGCGCGGCCAGCGCCTGCGCCATCGGTTGCGCCGGGTTGCTCGCCCACACCACAAAGCCGCCCGCCGCGAGCGCCACCGCCGCCAAAACTCCCACCACTGCCCACAGCCACCAGCGTCGTTTCCGCGTCGGCTGTGGAGGTTGCTCAGCGATAAGTTCACTTGTCATAAATTTTTCCTTTCCGTAATTCTCAGACGTCAGGCATCAGACGTCATCGTCATCTTTGACGCCCGACGTCTGGCGAGTGAAGTTTGATGCTCACCCATCGCTCAAGAGCAGTTCCGCCGCCACCTTGCCCGACAGCGTCACCATCGGCACGCCGCCGCCGGGGTGAGTCGCGCCGCCCGCAAAGTAAAGGCCGGCCACATCCGGGCAGCGATTATGCGGGCGGCGAAAGGCGTTGAGCGCCTGATTCGATGAAATGCCGTACAGCGCGCCACGCCAGGCCCCGGTTAGTCGCTGGAGGTCGGCAGGCGTCAACACGACCTCGCTGCGGATGCGCGGGCGGATGTCCAGCCCATAGCGCGCCAGCGTCTCCAGCACGACCGTGCGATAGGCGGCGCTGTGTTGCTCCCAATCAAAGGCGGCGCCGAGTGGCGGTGCATTGACCAGCACGAACCAGTTTTCGCAGCCTGGCGGCGCATGCTCTGGGTCGCGCTTGCTGGTGATCGCAACATAAACCGTCGGGTCGGCGGGCGGCGCGCCGCGCCGGAAGATGTCGTCAAATTCACGGCGATAGTCGCGGTTGAAAAAGATATTGTGATGCGCCAGATGTGGATGTTGCCCTTCGACGCCGAGCAAGAGCACGTAACCCGAACAGGAAGTCTCGCGCCGGCGCAGCATCGCCCGCCGCGCCGGCGCCACGTTGGGCGGCAGCAAATGTGCGTAGACGGTGGTCACATCGACGTTGGCGATCACGCTGGCGGCGGCAAAGGTGCGTCCGTCAGCGGCGACGACGCCTGTTGCCCGTCCCTGCTCCACCACAATGCGGGTGATAGGCGTCTGCGTGTGGATTTCCACGCCCAGCTCCGTCGCCAACCGCGCCAGCGCCGCCGCAATCTGGTAGACGCCCCCACGCGGATACCAGACGCCGCCTGTCAGCTCGACGTGGGCGATCACGCTCAAGGTGGCCGGCGCCTGGTAGGGGCTGGCGCCAACATAGGTGGCGAAGCGTCCCAGTAACTGGCGCAAATGCGGCGAATGCACGCGACGGCGGATCGCCTGATCCATCGTCAGCCACGGATCGACGCGCACCATGTCCATCGGCGCGACGCCGAGAAAGGTGCGCAACGTGGGCGGTTGATTGTAGATGAAGACCGGTCCGGTGATGCGATGCAGCCGCGCGGCATATTCGAGAAAGTCCAGATAGCCTTCCACATCGCGCGCGTCGAGCGCAGCGATCTGTTCCGCCATGCGCGCCAGATCGCGCGTGGCATCCAGGCGTACGCCATCTGGGAAGAAGTAGCGCGTCAGGGGCTCCACCGGCTCCAGCGTGAGATAATCCTCCAGCCGGCGCCCGGCTACGGCAAAGAGTTCCTCGAAAACCGGGCGCATGGTGATCACCGAGGGGCCGGTGTCCCAGCGAAAGCCATCCTGCGTGATCTGACTCATCTTGCCGCCAACCTGCGCGCTTTGCTCCAGCACCGTCACGCGGCGTCCGGCTGCAGCCAGCCGGATCGCAGCGCTCAATCCGCCGATGCCCGCGCCAACGATGACGACCCGCTTTGCCTCATCCCTCATGCAGCACCCGTCCTTTCCAAAACACACCGCCATAGTGCACGCGCCACCACACTGCACGGGCGGCGATGAAGGTGAAGATCAGCACAGAGACGGGCAACAGCCAGGCGTCGCCCACGCGTTGGCGAGTGGCGTAGGCCGTCAGGCCGCGCACGCTCACGCCGGCAGTGACCAGCAGCAGCGGCCACCACGGCCAGCCAGGCAGCGGCCACGCCCGTCCCAGCGTCAGCCACACCCAGGGCAGCAAAAAGAGTGACCAATGAAAGAGCGTCGAGAGCGCCAGCAGGCTGATGCGGTTGCCGTGCCCGGCCAGGATGTTCTTTGTGAAGCCGTCGATGGCGGCGCGGCTGCCGGCGTACATCCGGCATTCTATCAGCCCGGCGCCATCCGCCATGCGCAGATGCAACCCTGCCGCCTTGATGCGCTGCGCCAGTTGTACATCCTCCACAATGGCGTTGCGCACCGCCGCGTGACCGCCGATGGCAGCGTAAGCCGGACGGCGGAACGCCATGCACTGTCCATTGGCCGCCGCAGCCAGCGGATGGTAGAAATTGTGCGCCAGCTGCACGGGCAGATAAGCCAGCACCGCCAGCGCCATCAACGGCGCCGTCAGCCGCTCGCCCCAACTCTGCGTGATCTGCGTGGGCCAGACCGTAAGCAGATCGGCCTCCAGGTCGGTCATGGCAGTGATCAGACTGCACAGCGCGCCCGGCTGCCAGTGCACGTCGGCGTCGGTGAAGATCAGCACCTCGCCGCGCGCTGCTGCGCTCAGTTGTGCACAGGCCCAGTTTTTACCGGTCCAGCCGGGCGGCAGCTCGCATCCGCATAGCAGCCGCACCTGGGGATGGCGCCGGGCAATGGACGCCACCACAGCGTCGGTGCCATCGTCCGAACGATCGTCAAGCACCAGGATTTCGAGGTTTGGGTATTGCTGCGCCAGCAGCGAATCCAGCGTGACGCCGATGATCGCTGCTTCGTTGCGGGCAGGAATGAGCACCGAGACTGCAGGCAATGCGCCGGGACGCAGCGCAGGCTGGAGCCGCAGGCGCGGGAAATGCTGATAGTTCGACGCCGCAATTGTCAGTACAACGGCGAGCGCGGCGGTGACCAGCAGCGGCAGCGCAATCATGGGTGGAGGCGGCGACGCAACGCGGGCGGGTGGGCCAGGTCGGCGCGATGGCGAAAGCTTAGCAACGCCACATTACCCGCCCAGATCGCCAGCAAAAGCGGCGTAGCGGGTTGCAGATGGCGAAAGTCTAGCGCAGTTGGCGCCGCCAGCAGGTAAAGCAGGAGCACCAGGTTGGCAAAGAGCACAGCCCAGCCGTTGGCGCCGACCAGCTTTGTGAAGCCGAGCAGGCTCAGGCCGCCGAGCGTCGGTGCAGTCCAGAGCGTGAGCGCAATCCACATGCCGAGCGTCGCCGCGACTGCCTTGCCGCCGTGAAAGCGCAACAGCGGCGAGAAGGCGTGTCCATAGACGGGCGCCAGCGCCACCGGCACGAGCCGCCAGTCGTCAATGCCGACAATGTAGTAGGCCAGGCTGATCGGGATTGCCGCCTTGAGCGCGTCGAGCGCCAACGCCGCCGCTGCCCAGCCACGTCCGCCCGCGCGCAATACATTCGTGGCGCCGGGGTTGGCGTCGCCAAATTGCGTAATGTCTTTTTTGAGGGCAAACCGACCGATCCATACAGAGAAGGGTAGCGCCCCGGCGGCGAAACCAATCACCGTCCATACAAGCATGTCGAACATGATTCGTCACTTCTCTGCGTTTTCTTTGCGTCGTTGCGTCTCTGTGTCAAGGCAAGGAAATCTGCAAATGGCCTCTGCGGCGCATCAGAGCGGCGACGAGCATGGCGCCCATCGCCACGAATCCGAACAACGCCGGGCCTGGCATCTGCCAAAACAAGGATAGACCAACACTTTGCAGGAACCAAACTGCTGCGTAGACCAGGAGCAAGGGGGGGAGGGGTGGGAGCGGTGGCCGCGCCAGCCAGGAAAGCAGCATCGACGCCAGCAGCCAGCCAGCAAAGTTGACGAGCGGGATGCCAAAGTAGAGGCCGGGCGTTTCCCACACCCAGTAGCCCCATGTCACCATCTGCGGGTCGAGAAAAAGATCCCACGCTGTGAACGCCAGTCCGCTCACCAGCACGAAGCGCCAGCCGCGCACCGCACCGGTGATGGCATAGGCCACTGCCCACGCCGGCGGCAGCATCATCAACCACGCCAGCGGAATTACGGCGGGGACGCCGCCGATCAGCGGCGCCAGCGCATCGGTGTAGTGATAGGCGCCAAATGGAATCCCTGTGGCGCTGCCGATGCGCTCGATCAACCAGGAGAGTGGGATGACGACGGCAGCGATGCGCAGCACCGTGCGCCCACCCCACGCCCGGTGGCAGATCGCCAGCACAGCCGCAGCTTGCAGGATCACACCGGCGATAACGCCGTAATGCAGCACGCCGTCGCCCACCACCCAGCGCAGGATCGGGATTGCGATCATGGTGAGCAACCAGGCAGCCACCAGAAACGTGGCGGGGTGGAGGAAGCGGCGCGGCTGGATGCGGGCGGTCAACTGCTGAAAGGTGCTGTGAACAGTGGATGTCATTGGGCGTGCTCGTGAAAGTGTGGGGTGGTGAAATGTGCAACGTGCGCCACCGTAAGTTGCGCTATAAAGGTGCGCAGCACGGTGGCGATAACCGACCATTCTGGCGCAACGCCGCGCACCAGATCATGTTCGCCATTGATCTCCAGATAACCGGCCAGGTTGGGCAGCCGCCGCGCCAGCCGCTGCGTCCGCCAGGGTTTGACCAGTGGATCGCGCCGCCCCTGGAAGATGAGCACCGGCGCCGTTACGGCGCCAGCGACCTGGTAACCCACCTGCCCGGCGCGGCGCACCTGCCCGATCACGCGTGTGGGCAGCGTCAACCGGCGAATGCCGGCCTGCACCATCGGGTCGTCGAGATCGACCTCAGTCAGGAAGTGTCGCAGTTCGGTGCGCAGCCCTGGGTCGGCAAAGTTGGCGCGGGCAAAGGGGCGGATGTGCGGGAAGACGCGTTCCGCGACAGGGAACAGGGCATCGAGCCAGTTATCGACGCGCCAGAAGGGGGCAAAGAGCACCACGCCATCAACCGGATGCGCGGTCGCCGCCCGCAGCGCCAGTGCGCCGCCCAGGGAGTTGCCCGCAACAACCACGCGCACATAGCGCCGGCGGAGGTCGGTCAGCGCTGCGTCGATGGCGGCGTCCCAGTCGGAGCACCGTTTGTCTCCTAATGTAGGAAATTCAGCGCCAAAGCCGGGCAGCAACAACCCACGAACACTCCAGCCGGCGTCGGCAAAGATGCGTCCTATCGGGCGCATTTCGGCGGGTGTGCCGGGGAAGCCATGCACTAACAGCGCAACGTGCGGGCCACGGCTCCACTCGAAGGGCGCATGTTCGGCTGTGTGATAGGCATGTAATTGAATCTGATGTTGCAAATCGGTGCTCATACACGATGATTGTGCATAGTTTCGCCAGAATTACCGTGAGACTATTTCCGAATCCGACAGGTTTTCCGCGCTTGACGTTGCGCGCTATAATCTCTTGAATTGCACATCCTATCTGCCAAAAATAAAGGTTGCTTACAACATGAGTGAAGCGAGCGTGGATACGGGCGGATATGCCAATTTGCTGATCCGCACCGGCGTCAATCTTCAGCCTGGTCAAAAGTTACTTGTGCGCGCCGAACTGGGACATGCGGCGTTCGTGCGCGAGGTCGTGGCGGCGGCATATATGGCTGGCGCCGGTTACGTGCATGTAGAGTGGGTGGATACGCCCACGCTGGCGGCGACCTTGACGCATGCTAATGTCGAACAACTCGACTACCCGGCCTTTGAGGTGACGCGTTTTCGCCAGCTTGTCGACGAAGGCTGGGCGCGCCTGAGCCTGGTCGGCGACGAATTCCCCGAAGCGTTGGCCGCTGTTGCGCCCGATGCGCTGCGCAGTTGGACGATCAAACGTGCGCGGGCGATCAAATTCTACACGCAGGCGATGATGGCGAATCAGATCCAGTGGTGCGTCGCCGGTGTGCCTACGCCGGCGTGGGCGCAGCAGGTTTTTCCGGATAAGCCAGCCGAGGAGGCTGTCGCTGCGCTGTGGGCAACCATCCTGCACATGGTGCGCGCCGACCAGCCCGACCCAGTGGCGGCATGGGCGGCGCTCAATCGCCAGTTGACCGGTGTGGCTGCGTTCTTGCAGCGCAATCAGGTGCACACGCTCCATTTCGTCGATCCGACGCCCGGCCCGGATGGCAAACCTGCCACTGATCTGGTGGTTGGGCTGGCGGAACGAGCGCGTTGGGTAGGGGGCGCCTCGGCCACGCCGGGCGGCGTCTGGTTTCAGCCCAATATGCCGACGGAAGAGGTCTTCACGACGCCGCACAACCAGCGCACGCATGGCTATGTGCGCACCTCGCGTCCGACCTTCCCGATGCAGCGCGAGGTGCGCGACGCCTGGTTCCGCTTCGAGGCTGGCGAGGTTGTCGAGTACAAAGCGGCGGTGGGTGAGGATGTGTTGGAGCAATTTTTTGCCATCGATGGTGCGCGGCGTCTGGGCGAGGTTTCGCTGGTGGACGCTGGCTCGCCGATCTTTCAAAGCGGGCTACTCTTCTACGAAATCCTGTTCGA
Organism: Anaerolineales bacterium UBA3905; assembly: GCA_002391565.1. Lineage (GTDB taxonomy): Bacteria > Chloroflexota > Anaerolineae > Caldilineales > Caldilineaceae > Caldilinea. The sequence goes on along the minus strand of DGFH01000326.1, from coordinate 29,711 downwards.
CGAAAACGCCGCCTGCCACATTGCCTTTGGCGAAGCGTACCCGGAGTGCATCGAAGGCGGCGGCGCGTTGAGCCGTGAGGAACTGGCGGCGCTGGGAGCCAACTTTGCCGATACACACGTGGATTTCATGATCGGCACTGCCACGATGAATGTGACCGGCCGGTGCGCCGACGGCAGCGAGGTGACCATCATGCACAACGGGCGCTTTGACGCGGCTGTGCTGGCCTGAGCAGCCTGCCCGGCGCACTGCACAGAAGTGGGGCCAAACGTATTGGAGCACCCGCAACCGCGACATTCGTTGCATGATTGAGTTGTGAACAGTATGGACGCAACCTCGACGGCGGTCATCATAACCGAAGAATTGACCCGTAGCTTCGGCGCTCACATCGCCGTCAACAACTTGACGCTCAGGATCGAGGCCGGCGAGGTTTTTGGGTTTCTAGGTCACAACGGCGCCGGCAAGACGACCACGGTGCGGCTGCTCAACGGCGTGCTGGCGCCGACGTCGGGCAGCGTGCGCGTTTTTGGGCTGGACCCCACGACGGCTGGTCATCGCATCCGGGCGCGCACGGGCGTTCTCACCGAAACGCCAGCGCTGGATAGCCGCCTGACTGCACGCGCCACACTGCTTCACTTCGCCGAAGTCTATGGTGTGCCCGCGCGCGACCGTCGCCGCCGCGTTGATGAATTGCTGGCTACCTTCGAGCTACAGAAGCGCGCCGACAGCAAAGTGGGCGGCTTCAGTAAAGGGATGCGTCAGCGACTGGCGCTGGCGCGCACCCTGATCCACGACCCTGACATCATCTTTCTCGACGAGCCAACCTCCGGTCTTGATCCAGTGGCGATCCGCGATGTACATCAGATGATCGAATGGCTGACCCACCGGGGGCGCACCGTGTTTCTGTGCACACACAACCTGGCGGAGGCGGAGCGGCTCTGCGACCGGGTGGCTGTGTTGGCGCAGGGCCGTGTGCTGGCGATCGGCACGACACGGGAGCTGGGCAGCCGGTTGAATCGCGGCCATCGCATCAGCGTGGAGGTGGATGCCAGCGACATCGCGCGCGCGGTCAAGCTCTTTGCAGCGACGCCGCCGGTGAGTCTGGCTGAGGCGGTCACCGACCGCGCGGCGGTGCGCAATGGCAGTGCGTCAATCGTTCTGCACGGCGTCAGCCGGCCCGACATCCCGCAGATCATCCAAACCGCGACTGAGCAGGGCATCAAGCTCTATCGCGTTCAGCCGGAGGAGCCGTCGCTGGAGGATGTCTACTTTGCCTTGCAGGAGTTGTAGTGCATGAACTGGGGTGCAGTCTGGGCAATTGCCCGCAAAGATGCCATGGTGGCGCTGCGCACGCGTGCCGTGGTGTTGCCGCTGATCATTGTGCCGCTGGTGTTGATGGTGGGCGTGCCCGTGTTGGTTGGGTTGATTTCGGGTATGGCGACCCACATCGACGCACCTTCCAGCGACATGACGGAGCTGACGAATGCACTGCCGCCTGACTTTGGCGAACAATACGCCGGATTGACTGAGGTGCAGGCCGGCTACATCTATTTCATTCTCTATCTCTTTGCGCCTATGTATCTGGTGCTCCCGCTCATGGCATCGTCGGTGGTGGCGGCGGACAGTTTTGCTGGCGAGAAAGAGCGGAAGACGCTGGAGGCGCTCGTCTACACGCCCACCACCGATCGGGAATTGCTGCTGGCGAAAATCCTGGGCGGTTGGATTCCCGGCTCGCTGGTTGGGTTGGTCGGCTTCATCGTCTACGCCATCGTGGCCGACATCATGACTCTGTATGTTGCAGGACGCATCGTGCTACCCAATCCGCTCTGGTTGTTGCTCGCCTTTTGGGTGGGGCCGGCAGCAGCAGCGCTTGGATTGGGCGTCACCGTGATTGCGTCTTCACGCGTCAACACCTTCCAGGAAGCCTATCAGATCGGCAGCCTGATCGTCTTGCCGATAGTGTTGCTCGTCGTCGGACAGGCGGCAGGCGCCTTCATCCTGTCGAACTGGTTAGTGGCGCTAATGGGATTGGTGTTGTGGATCATCAACGCCATTATTTTTGCCATTGCAACCGCCACCTTTCGGCGGACAGCCCTGATGGCGCGATTATAGGATGGCGTAGCTCTGAAAACACGATTTCTGCTTGTAGGCATTCTGCTGACGCTGCTGGCGCTCTTGTGGCGCATCCAGACGCCGCCGCGTCCCGATCCGCGCTTGATCGGGCTGGCAGTGCGCGCCACACTGTATGCCTTGCCCACTGCAACGCCACAGCGCATCATCGTAACCCAGATTGTCGTCGTCACAGCGACGCCGACTTCCACGCCCGCACCGACGTTCACCCCGACGCCCACCTTCACGGCGCCGCCCACGCGCCCATCACTGCCCGCAGCTGCGCCGACGTCGGTCGCAGCACAACCGGCGTCGGTTGAGACGCCAGTTGAGACGACAACCGTCACCCCTGCCGGCGCTGCGGCTGAAGAGCAGCAAGTCGCTGTGGGCGAAGCTATCTCCGCTACGAAATGTCCTGCTGTGTCAGCGCAGCAATTTGCGGTGATTCCGGTTAGCGGCGGCGGGTTGGCGCATCCGGCTGAACTGCATGCAGATTTGAACCTGGCCGTGCGCGGTTATCAGCCGGTGGCAGCGGCCAATGCTTTGTTTGACTTTGACGGCCCTGTTGATAGCGACCCACCGCAGCTGGCCGGTGTGCTGGCGCCGGGGGAGGCGCCTCACTTCGGACAGACCTTTCAAGTGTATGATTGGGATTGGCAATGTGCGCCGCACGGTTGCCGGGCACAGCCACTGCTGGAGCCGGAGGTGAGCCTGATCGCTCTGGCAGCGGCGCCGGATGCACGGGTGAGCATCCCGCTGCGGCATCAGCCAATCTATGCGGACGGCTTTAAGGCGCTGGTGCTCTACGCCGAGGCGACGCGGATCACTTTGGGGTACACGCGTGAGGATGGCGTGACCGGCGGCTATGTCGTGCACATTGAAAACTTTTGCGTCGATCCTGCGTTGTTGGCGCTTTACACTGCCCACGCGGCGGCTGGTCGCACCGAGCTGCCTGCCGTGCGTGATGACGAAAGCATCGGCGTCGCTGCGCTGGGTGACATCCTGGTTGCCGTGCGCGATCGCGGGGCTTTTCTCGATCCCCGGTCGCGGCGCAACTGGTGGCAAGGTCAGTAGTGGCCGCCAGGTTAACTGTTTATCTTCCCGGAAGCTCCAAAGTTTCCGGGAAGATTGCGAGCAATATCACGTGACAACCCAGAAATCGATAGCGGCAAAATCAGTAAACGAGGTGCTCATGATGCAAAATCCATTTGCGCCGTGGCTGGACCATGGCGAGGCTGTCATTCTCGATGGCGCCCTGGCGACTGAGTTGGAGCGGCGCGGCGCCGATCTGCGCGATGCGTTGTGGTCGGCCCGGCTGTTGATCGATGCGCCAGAGTTGATTCGCGCCGTTCATCTCGATTATCTGCGTGCTGGCGCCGATGTGTTGATCACGGCCAGCTACCAGGCCAGCATTGACGGGTTTCGCCAACGCGGTCTCAATGAAGCGCAGGTCGCCACACTTTTCCGCCTGAGTGTACAGTTGGCAGCTGAAGCCGTCGAGGAGTATCTCGCCGCTTTCCCGGCGGCGCGCAGATTGCGCCGTCCCCTCATCGCCGCTTCGATCGGGCCGTATGGCGCTTATCTTGCCGATGGCTCTGAGTATCGCGGCGACTACGGGCTGAGCGTCGAGGCGTTGATGGACTGGCACCGCCCACGCATGGCCGCGTTGGCGCAGACGGAGGCCGACCTCTTCGCGTGCGAGACGATCCCCTGTCTGGCTGAGGCTGAGGCGCTGGTGCGTCTGTTGCGAGAGTTCCCCTACATGCCGGCGTGGCTCTCTTTCAGTTGTCGCGACGGCGCCACGCTTTCCTCCGGCGAGTCTATGGCTGATGCCGCGCGTCTGGCGGATGCCAGCGACCAAATCGTGGCGGTGGGCGTCAATTGCACACCACCGCGTTATATCGAGACGCTCTTGTCCGAAGCGCGTTGCGTCACCACAAAACCGCTGCTGTGCTACCCCAACAGTGGCGAACGTTGGGATGCCACCGCGCGCTGTTGGGTTGAAGGCACCGGCGTCGCCGACTTCGCTGAACCGGCGCGACGCTGGTACGCCGCCGGCGCCCGGCTGATCGGCGGCTGTTGTCGCACGACGCCAGCTGACATCGCCGCCATTGCGCACTCCTTGCGCAGCATGTAACCATTCCTCACTTCATGCATCAAAGCTGGTAGACAGATAAAATATGTCGAGTGTGAAAGAAAGAATGAGGAATATATCATGGCGATTCTAAACGATGACATCAAACAGCAGGTGCGCGAAGTGTTGGCTGATCTGGACGCACCCGTGAAGCTGGTGGTCTTTACCCAGGGTGAGGGCGGCGCCCTTGAATGTCAGATGTGTGCTGAAACGCGCAGCCTGATCGAGGAAGTCGCGGCGTTGTCGGACAAAGTGAGCGTCGAAGTGCGCGACTTCGTCAAGGACAGTGAAGTGGCCGAAGCCTATGGCATCGACAAGATTCCAGCCGTAGCGGTGGTGCGAGAGGGCGACGAACCGGCTGACTTTGGCATCCGGCTCTTTGGCATCCCTTCCGGTTATGAATTTGGCACGTTGATCGAGGATATTCGCCTTGCCAGCAGCGGCAACCCGGAACTAAGCGCCAAAACGCTGGAACAATTGGCGCAGCTGACCGGTCCGGTCAATATCCAGGTCTTTGTTACGCCGACCTGCCCGTACTGCCCGCGTGCGGTGCTCCTGGCGCACCGCCTGGCAATGGCAAGCGATCTGATCACGGCGGCGATGGTCGAGGCGACAGAGTTCCCGCATCTCGCCAACCGGTACCAGGTCTACGGCGTCCCGCGCACAGTTATCAATGATGTGATCCACATCGAAGGCGCAGTGCCCGAAGCGATGCTGATCTCCAAACTGATGAACGTCAAGGATGACGCCTTCATGCAGCAGGCGCGCGTCCGCTGGGAGGCGAATTTGAATTAAAGCGCCAGGCGTCATGAGTCACGCTTCGGTTGAGACGAGCGTTGCCTGCCGCGTGACGCATTACCCATCACGCGGCATACACTGTTATAATCCGGCGCATGGAAATCGAACTCCTTGCGCCGGATATGGCGCCCGCTGCGGAAAGCAGTGATGACAGTGACCTGATTCGGCGGTTGCGCGCCGGCGATAAAAGTGCATGCGCCGAATGCATCGATCGCCACAGCGCGGGTGTTTATCGACTGGCGCTGCGCATGGTTGGCGATCCTCATGAGGCGGAGGATATTGTTCAGGAAACATTTCTGAACGCGTTCAAGGCCATCGACAACTTTGAGGGGCGCGCCGGGTTGGGCACATGGCTCTACCGCATTGCGTACAACACGGCGTTGATGAGGCTGCGCAAAAAACAGCCTCTCTATGTCCCGATCGATGCCCCAACGACGCCTGATGAAGATGATACGCTGACAACGCCTGTTCAGCTATTCGATTGGTGTTGTCTGCCCGAGGAAGATTTTCAGACGACAGAGGCGCGCACCGAACTCGAACGCGCCATCGCTGAACTGCCAGAGACGCTACGCGCTGTCTTTGTATTGCGTGAATTGGAGGGGCTTTCCACTGACGAGACGGCGCAAGTGCTGAACGTTTCGGTTGCGAACGTCAAAGTGCGGCTTCATCGCGCGCGGTTGTGGCTCCGTGAACGGCTTGCGGGTTATTTCACCGAGCTGGCCGCGCCAGCGGCGGACGTATGAGTTCCGCCATCGAGCCGGGGCGCTTTCCAAAGCAGGAGATGCATATGGCGCACGATAATTGCCAACATTTGCTTGCTGATCTCTCCGACTACATCGACGGTGAAGCGGCTGACTCGGTGTGCGCCGAAATCGAACGCCATCTAGCCGACTGCGCTGATTGCCGCGCAGTTGTCGACACTCTGCGCAAGACGATCTACCTGTACCGCCAGCTTCCGCAGCCCACATTGCCAGAAAGTGCACGCGCCCGCCTCATTGCCGCCTTCACCTTCGCTGATGCATCTGGTTCATAGCGGATCATCGTTGTTCTCCTCTTGACAAATCGATATTTATCGATGTAAACTTTATCCCGCAGATCACACGGTCTGCATTTGATTTGTTCTTTGTATCGATACTTGTCGATACATCGGGATGCAATATGCATAAAGGAAAGCGACCATGATTCCACTAACCGAGATTCACGAGGCTGTCCAGGAACGTTACGGCGCCATCGCCGAAAAGCGCTCCAGTTGTTGTGGGCCATCTGGCTGTTGTGACGATAACACCAATGCAGCATTGCTCTACAACGCTGAGCTGCTTGATGGTCTGCCCGCCGACGTTACCGGACTGTCATTGGGTTGTGGCGACCCCGTCACGATCGCCGGGTTGCGCCCTGGCGAACGCGTGCTTGATCTGGGCAGCGGCGGCGGCATTGATTGCTTTCTGGCCGCGCGCCAGGTGGGCGCCGAGGGCTATGTGATCGGCGTGGACATGACGCCGGCAATGCTGGCGCAGGCCAACGCCAACAAGTCGCGTATGGGCGTGATCAACGTTGAGTTTCGCCAGGGGCAGATCGAGGCGCTGCCGGTGGAGGACAATAGCATTGATGTGGTGATGTCCAATTGCGTGATCAACCTGGCGCCGGACAAGCTGGCAGTCTTTCGTGAGGCGTTCCGTGTGCTGCGCCCCGGCGGCCGCGTTTCGGTGAGCGACATTGTGACGGAGGGTGAGTTCAGCGACGCGCTGCGCGCCGATCTCTCACAGTGGGCGGAGTGCGTCACCGGCGCCATCGATGTCGAAGCGTATACTGCACAGATGCGCACCGCCGGCTTCACCGACATTGCCGTCACGGATAAACGCTCTGCCGAAGAAATCGTGCCCATCCGCCCAGGGATGCCGCGCATCTACAGTGCGCGCATCACGGCCGTGAAGCCGCAATAGAGGGGATCAAGGGATTAAGCGATTGGAGATTGGAAATGATTCGACAGCTGTATCAATCTCCAATCTCTTCATCCCCTAATCTCTCAATCCCCTAATCTCTCAATCCCTCAATCTCCCCATCTCCGTGTTATACTCTGCCCATCAACTCCTGGAGCGAGGTGTGTGAATGGCTCAGAAAATTCTAGTGGCGGATGATGAGCAGTCGATTCTCGACACAGTCAGCGCGTATCTGCGTCAGGAAGGGTATCAGGTTGTGACTGCCGTTAACGGTCGCGACGCCCTTTTTCACTTCCGTCATGAACAACCCGATCTGGTCGTGCTTGATGTGATGATGCCGGAGATGGATGGCTGGTCGGTGGCGCGGGCAATCCGCAAGGAGAGCGACGTCCCTCTGATCTTTCTCACCGCACGCATCGATGACATCGATCAGGTGACCGGGCTGGAGATCGGCGCCGATGAATACGTCACCAAACCCTTCAGCCCGCGCGTGCTGGTGGCGCGCGTACGCGCGCTGCTGCGTCGGACGCATGGTGAACTGGGCAGTGAACCGACGCGCTGGCGCGTGCGTGAGCTGGAACTCGACGCCGACATGCGCACTGTAACCGTGCGCGGCCAGCCGGTCGAACTGACGCCTAGCGAATTTGGCGTGCTACAAGTGCTGATTGCCCGTCCTGGTCGCGTCTTCACCCGGATGGAACTGCTCGACCAGCTTCAGGGAGAAGCCTACGCCGCCTACGAACGCACTATCGACGTGCACGTCAAGAACTTGCGCGCCAAGATCGAGCGCGACCCTCGCACGCCTGAATATATCGAAACTGTTTATGGCGTGGGCTATCGCATGCGCCCCGATGCTGTGTGAATGCTAATGAACAAACTTTGGGTGCGCCTCAGCCTGGGCTTCCTGGTGCTGACCTGGGCTGTGCTCGGCGTCGTGGCGCTGGTTGTCTACAACTCCGTGCAGACGAGTTTCCGCGCGTATGTGAGCGAACGCGACGCCGCCCTCTTTGGTTCGCCGCTGATCGACGATCTGGTCAACTATTATCGCACGGCGGGCAGCTGGGAAGGCGTCACGGCGTTGCTGGGGCAACCCGGGCATGGGCGCGGCGCCGGCGGGCGTGGGCCACAGACATTTATTGCCACGCCCGACCATGTGATCGTTGCTGCCACCGATGCGGCCTGGGTGGGTCAGAAGTTGGAGGCGATCGGCGCCAGCCGCACCACGCCACTGTTGCTCGACGGGCAGGTGATCGGTATTCTGGGGCAGCAAACGCCAGGGGAGCAGGCGCTCGAAGCAGCCGAAGCGCGTTTTGTCGAACAGGTGAATTGGGGGCTGATTTGGGCCGGGGGCGTCACGACGCTGCTGGCGCTCGGGCTCGGCGTGCTCCTTGCCTTCAGCCTGACGCGCCCGTTACAACTGCTGGCAATGCGCTTAGCGCGCTGGACGGCAGCCACGGTCGGCGAACAGGTGCCGGTGGAGGGCAGCGCTGAGGTTCGCCAACTTGCAACCGAGTTCAACGCCATGTCACAGCGCCTGGCAGATGCTGAAGCGGTGCGTCAGCAGATGGCCACCGACGTGGCGCACGAACTGCGCACACCTGTTACCGTGCTGCGCGGTCACCTGGAGGCGATGATGGATGGCGTCTACCCGCTGGATGTCGAACATGTCGCCGTCGCCTACGAACAGACGCTGCACCTGAACCGACTGGTGGAGGATTTGCGCCTGTTGACGCAGGCCGAAGCAGGCCGGCTGCCGCTGAAGTTCGAACTGCTGGCGCCGGACGAGCTGCTGCAGCAGGCGGCGACGCGCTTTGCCCCGTTGGCGCAAGATGCTGGCGTCAATCTGGTGGATGCAGCTGACGCTGCGCTGCCGTCTATCCGCGCCGACCGTGGCCGCCTCTTGCAGGTTTTCGATAACTTGCTTACCAATGCCCTGCGCCACACACCTGCCGGCGGCGTCATCCGCCTCCACGCCACGCAGACCGCTGGTGGTGTGCGCTTCGTCGTTGCCAACACCGGTGAAATCGACGCCGAAACCGCCGCACATCTCTTTGACCGCTTCTGGCGCGCCGACGAGGCGCGCAGTCGTGACGCTGGCGGCAGCGGGTTGGGACTGGCGATCACGCGGCAGCTTGTGCGGTTGCACCAGGGCGAAATCCGCGTCGAGGCAGGCGAAGGTGAGACGCGCTTTGTGATCGAGCTGCCTGTGGCGCCGTCGTGAGCAGAGCCGACGCCTGACGCCCTTGATGGATTGTCGCCGTCATACTGCCTGGAAGATTGCGGGCCGGCCCCGAGGTCGGCAGGAAAGTGCGCCTGTCACATGGAGATCGAACCCTTGCGGAAATCCGTCTTGCCCAGGATGGCGTTGATAACGACCGGCTGCCCGTGCGCGGCGCATGTGCGCGCCTGCATCAGCGCTTCCGCCGCTAATTCCGGATCATCGAGACGCATGCCGGCCGCGCCAAGTCCCTGCACAGCGCGGTCATAGTCGCTGTGCGCTAATTCTGTCGCCACCGCATCGCCCAACAGCGCAACCTGTTCCCGCGCAATCTGTGACCACCCGGCGTCGTTGCCGATCACCGCCATGATGGGAATAGCGTGACGCACAAACGTATCGAACTCACTGAGGGCGTAGCCAAAGGCGCCGTCGCCGAAGATCACCCACACGTCGGCGTCGGGATGGACGAGTTTGGCGCCCAAGGCAAAGCCGGCGCCGACGCCCAACGTGCCGAATGCACCCGGATCGAGCCAGCGCAGCGGCCCAGGCGGCTGCAGGATGTACGCCGCTGTCGCCACAAAGTCGCCGCCGTCGCCGATCAGGATGGTATTGGGGGTGAGCTGGCGGTCGAGTTCCAGACAGAGATGCAGCGGGTTGACCTTGCCGGTTGGCGCCAGCGCCTGTTGGGTAATTTCATGATTGCGCGCCTCGTCGCGCGCCCGTAGATTTGCCAGCCATGCTTGCCAACCTGGCGGCCGCCGGGTCGGTAACTGCGCGGCCAGTGTCCGCAATGTCAACGACGGGTCCGCCAGCACGCCGATGGTCGGTTTGCGGTTTTGGGTCAGGTCGGTGCGGCTGCGGTTGATCGAGATGTAGACGGCGCTGCGGCGAATATGGTTGCCGTAGTCGAGCCGGAAGTCGCACGGCGCGCCTGCCAGCAGTACGCAATCGGCTTCGCGCAGCGCCTCGCGACGTTTGTGCCGTAGTTGCAGTGGATGGTCGCGTCCCAGCAGTCCGCGCGCCATCCCAGAGAGATAGACCGGCGCACCAATGCTTTGCAGCGCTGCCGCCAATGCATCGGCGTGGGCTACGTCGAGCAGCGCCTGACTGCCGACCAGGATGATCGGGCGTTGCGCCTGGAGCAGTCGTTCGGCGATCTGACGGATGGCGGTCGGCTCTGGCGCCGGTGGCGCTATTTCGATGTTTGGGCCGGCTTTGGCATGCTGCGCCCCGCTGAAAAGCCGGTTCACGTGAAAGCGTAGATAATGCTTTACCGCTTTGTCGGCCAGCGACTTGCCGCCGCGCTCGGCGCCATACCAGGAGCGCACCGTCGCCTCATCGTAGAGTAGATCGACCGGACACTCCACAAAGACAGGGCCGGGTACGTCGCTCTGCGCCTGACGAAAAGCCTCTTCCAGTGTTGGGATCAGTGCTTTGACCCGACTGACCCGCTGCGCCCACTTCACCACAGAACGCACTGCCGTCATCTGGTCGATGTCCTGCAGGGCGCCGCGTCCTTGCAGGGCAGTCGGCGCAGCGCCGCCGATCAACACCACCGGCGATTGCGCCATCTGTGCATTCTTGAGCGCCGTGATCGTGTTGGTGACGCCGGGGCCAGCTGTCACCGCCGCCACCCCTGGGCGCCCCGTCAGGCGCGCCACGGCGTCGGCGGCGAACACGGCTGTCGCTTCATGGCGCGTATCGATCACGCGGACGCCGCGCTGCTTCGCCGCCACCAGGATCGGCGAGATATGCCCGCCAACGAGGGTGAAGAGAAACGGCGTTCCCTGCGCATGGAGAACTTCGGCCACCAGCTCGCCACCGTGCATTGATCAACCTGCCTTGATTTGTCATGTCTGGGTGAAACTTAGCGCCTGGATTGTAACAGCGCAGCGGATGCACTTCAAGTTGGCGTCTTCGGCGCACGCATCCTCTGCGGAGTTGGCGGGGATGGATGGGGGCGTTGCACTGGGAAGCAGGCTCTCCAGAGGCGACATCGCCGCGCCGCTGCGAGCGGCGTCTACGTTTGGCGGCATACGTTTGGTGGCAGCAGAAGCATTGGCATTATCGGGGATGACATTGCCACGCCGCTGCGAGCGGCGTCTACGTTTGGCGGCAGTGCATGATATACTTTGGCTGACGCAGCCGGAGTAACCGTTCGACAGGATAGAATGCGATGAACGAAATTGGCAAACTGTTGATGATTGCCGGCGCAGGGATGTTTCTGGTCGGCGTGTTGATCGTGGTGGGCGGGCGCTTTGCCTGGTTTGGCAACCTGCCCGGCGACATCGTGATCAAGCGCGACAACTTCACCCTTTTTGCGCCGATTGGGACGATGATCTTGCTCAGTATTTTGCTTACCATTGTCTTGAACGTGGTGGGGCGGTTGTTTCGTTGACCGGGATTCCCGGCAGGGGGTGTCGCGTGTCTGAAGCGCAACGCGTGTCGCGTACACATGCCAGGACGCCGTCGCTGCTGGCGCGCGTGGCGCACCTGGCGATTGGCTCGGTGTTGACCGCCGGCGACCTGGTGGAAGAGGGCGTGACGACAGCGCTGGCCGTTAACCGCCGCGTGCGCGAGACGGTGGAACGTGTCGCCGAGCCGCTGCTGACGCCGTTCGACGCCGTTGGCGTCACGAAGATGGTGCGCCGTCAGGTCACGACGATCACCACAACAGTTGAGACCGTGGTGAGCGCGCTGGAGGACAAAGGGCGCACCGGGCTGCTGAACGGCGACGGTGCGGCTGCCGATGTGATCGGCGGCGTGATTGACAATGTGCTCGCCTATCTGCGCCAGAATCCAGCGGTTGCCGAGTTGATCGACGCCCAGGTGGAACGCCTGTTGCCTGCGCTGGGGGCGCATCCGGCCGTGCAACAACTGGTGCGCGCGCAGGTGCACGCCATCCTGCCTGAATTGATGAATGATCCCATCATGCAGGAGGTGATCCGCGCCCAGGCCGGCGCTTATATTGATTATCTACAGGCAAATCCCGATGCTGTGCAACCGCTGATTCGTCAACAGGGCGACATCTACATCGACTATCTGAACGACCATCCGGCGCCGGTGCAGACGTTGGTGCAGGGACAGAGCCTCAGTCTGGCCGGACAGTTGCGCGACGAGGTGCGCGAACGCACGGTCACAGGGGATTCGCTGGTCGATGCAGTTGTGCGCGGGATTCTGCGCTTGAAGCCGCGCGAAGAGTTGCCGCCGCCCCCAGAGCAAGTGCAACGCCGCGCCGAATCGGGGCGCCTGACGTCGGATTTTGTGCGAGGGCGTGAAAATGGCGCAGCGTAATGTTGGGCTGATGGGGCAGTACGCCGGTTTCGTCACGCGCGCCGTTGCCATCATGATCGACATCCTGTTCGTAGTCGTCTCTGTCCTGGTGATCACTGCAGCTATCACGTTGCCGCTGGATTTTTTTCTCGGCGTCAATTTGCAGACCTGCACACTGATCCCCTCTGGGTCGTTGTCGGTGCGCGATTGGGATTGGCTGCGCGGGTTGCTGTGCACTACCGTCAACGCAACCTCGCTTGCCATCGCCGTGCTGACCGGACCGATTTATTTCATCTTTCTGGCGACCACCGGCGGGCAGACAGTGGGCAAATATGTCATGGGCGTGCGCGTCGTGCGGCTCGACGGCAAGCCGATGACCTACTGGCAGAGCACACTGCGGTGGTTTGGGTATATCGTTTCCCTGTTGCCACTGGGACTGGGCTTTTTCTGGGTCATCATCGATGATCGCCGGCAGGCATTTCACGACAAAATCGCCGGCACATGTGTGATCTACTCCTGGCGCGCCCAACAAAACCAACGTCTGCTGCTGCGCATTCAGCGGTTCTTTGGCCGTGTCACCGGGTATAACCGTGTTGAGTTGATGCGCATGCTGGCAACACAGCCCATCGAGCTGGTGACGCTGGCAGTGCCGGGCTTCAACGAGCTGAACAACGTGTTGCGCATGGTGAATAATGGCGTCCAGAATGGCGACTTCGCCATTATCGGTCTTCAGGAGTATGCCAAGAGCGCCGACGGCCAGATCAACCAGCTTGAGATCGATCCCGACGTCAGCGGCAGCCTCAACCTGGTGGAGTTCTCACAGTACGGCGGCCTCACGCCGGCGCGCATCCATCAGATTCGCGATGAACTGCCCAACGACCATTTCGCCCTGGCCGTGCTGATCAGAGAGGACGATGCCGATAAGCTGGTCAAGCTGGTGGCGCGGCGCACCGCTGCCCAGATTCGCCGTTATGAACTGCGCCACGTTGCAGGCAAGTCATCCACCGCTGAGGAGACCGTGTCTTCGTCTTCTCTGTCGCCCGCACACATTGATGCACCGGTGGAGGCGGCTGCTGAATCTGCACTGGTCGCCTCCGACGCACCATTGGCGCCTCCGGTGTCATCCACTGCGATCTCATCCCCACCGGCGACAAACGGTGACGCTCTGACGGCTCCACCGGCGCCCCTCGTCACCGAGCTGTTGGCCAGCATTGAAGAGCTAAAGGCCGAGCAGGCGGCGCTGCGGAGCGAACTTGCCACCCAAAACGATGTGCTCAGCCGACTCGAAACGCTGGCAAAGCACACCGATGCCCATCTTGCTGAGCGGTTGGCCGCACGCACCGAGGGGGATGTGACGCCGGTCGTCGCGGCTACGACCGCCACACGTCCGACGCAACTTCATCCTGAGTCGGACGCCCGGTTGAGTGCACTGCCTCCAGCCAAAGCGAAGATGATTGATGCAGTGCGAGCGGCGCAACTGGAGCCGCAGGTTGTCGCATCGCCCCAAGATTTGACGGCCATCCGCGGCATCGGCCCGGTCTTCGAGCAGCGCCTCTACCGCGCTGGCATTGGCACCTATTGGGAGGTCGCCGCGCTGGACGACGACAGCCTGCATACGATCCTGGCACTCACCGATCTTCAGCGGCTGCAAGTTGACCTGTCGGCGATCCGCGCGGATGCGCGCCAGCTGGCGGAAGCACAGGACGCCGTCGGGTGGCTCTGGCAAGGCCAGCCACCCGACGACTTCGAGCTGATTGTCGGGATTGGGCCGGTCTTTGAGCAGCGCCTGTACGACGCCGGCATTCGCACCTATGCAGCGCTGGCCGCCGCCACGCCCGACCAGCTGGCGCAGATCATCAAAGCGCCCAGGCCTGCCCAGCCGGATTACGCCAGCTGGATCGCACAGGCGCAGCAGTTAGCGCGTCACGCCGATTGAGAAGAGGCCGGAGCATCGGGGCGAGTCATAGCTGGCGTCTGTTTGCGCGTGTGCGCTGTTGCTGCCACCAGGCGGTGACGCCTGCCCCGAGGACGCCAATCAGGAGCAGCCATAGCAGCACCAGACCGGAGGCATCTGAGGCGCGCACATCAGGCGTTGGCGTCGATGCAACTGCACTTGCCGCATTGAGCGCAACTGTGACGGGCGTGGCGGATGTCAAAGGGGCGGCCCGCTGCGCCGGGTTGCGCAGTTCCGCCACCGAGACGCGCCCTTCGACCACCTCCTGTGCAATGGTTTGCGGCTCTTCGCCGGGCAGCAGCAGATAGCCCGCCAGCCAGTCTAGATCCGCTGCCGGTTCGACGGCGACGAGGCGAGTCAGTACATCACCGGGTAGGGCGAGCAGTGCAGCGCGTTTATCGGCAGGCAGCGCCAGCAGTTTTTGTGCACCTTCCTCGCCTAAAGCTGTCAGGGCTGTAAACGTAGCCGGCGTGAACTCATCGGGCGTCGCATGGCGGTGCATCTGCCAGGCAGCGACCAGGTCGAGCCGATCTCCCGCCAGCGTCGCCCAGGCGATAGCAGTGGCTGTACTGTGGGTGTCGCGCAGCACGGTGAGGGCGGCGTCGGGCATGGCGAGCAGTTGGGTCAATGTGCCATCGGCCAGGGCGCGATCAAGCTCGGCGCGCCCCAACTCGCGCATGTAGAAATTGACCAATGCAGCGACGCTGTCCATCTCGTTGAGGGTGACTTCTTGTAGCAGGCGCTGGAAGTCTGGATTTGCCTCAGCGACGGCGCAAACATATTCATAGGCGCCGCAAAAGCCTTGCCACTGCTCCGTCAGGCTGACGGCAGTCTCCAGGGCGATGAGCGACGCCTGTTCGGGCAGATCGTCCTTGATGGCTGTGGCGATCTCTTCGCGAATTTTGAGCTTGACCTCCTGGCTCTGGAGTCCTTCCTGAATTTGTGGCAGTGCACCCTGCCCGCCCTCCCACAGGTCGTAGACGATCATGCCAATGCCGATCACCCAGCCAGCGATCGGGATGAAAGAGGAGCCGGCCTTGCCCAGGATGCGCCCAACCACCTTGCCGGCCACGCGCTGCGCAATCTTCTGGCTGAGTTTCTGGCTCAGGCGATAGACCAGCTGCGTCGCCAGGATCGTGCCGACGCCAGCCAGCGCCAGTTGATGGTCGGTCAGCGCGCTGATTGGGGGCGCTGCAAGCGGTTGCAGATCGATGGTGTGCGTCTCCTGTTGCACGCGTTCGGCAAAACGTGTGAAGAACGCCTCTGAGTATTGTTCACCCACGTAGGCCTGTAAACAGAGCAGCGCCACCGAAGCCGCCTGCGCAAATTGCGTCTCAACCTTGCGCGCAATTTCGGCGCCGATCGCCGCCGACAATGCATCCAGTTTGGTGCGGAAGACAGGCGAACCAAAGGCGTCATTGGCTACGCGCTCGGCGTACTCTTGCGCCTTGTCGCCCCACCAGCCAGAGATC
The DNA here is from genome assembly GCA_002391565.1 of Anaerolineales bacterium UBA3905. Taxonomy (GTDB): domain Bacteria; phylum Chloroflexota; class Anaerolineae; order Caldilineales; family Caldilineaceae; genus Caldilinea. The sequence goes on along the minus strand of DGFH01000326.1, from coordinate 13,818 downwards.
AACCGGTTGAGATAATCTTCGGTGTGCATGATCTCTTCGACGGCGCGGGCAACTTCGCTGTCGATGGCAGCGTCCATACCTAGCTCGGCCCACTTCTGCGCCACAATGCCATCTACGTCGAGCGGCGTCGCATTGTTTTGCAGCACTGCCAGCACGTGCGCTTCGATTTCGCTGCGTAACTGTGCGCGGTCGATCCGACTGCAATCGCCGACCGTGTATTGTTGCGGGGCGTCGCTCTGCGCGATTGGCGCGGCGGAGACCGGCGCCGTCGCCAGCACCAGCGCGCCGATCAGCAGCACAATCAACCAGCGGCGACTGCGCGCCCAGGGTTTTGTCATCTGTGCAACCTTCCTACCCGTCATGCGGTGGGCGTCACGCCGCCACACGAAATGCATTGCCATAGACCACGACCTCGACGCCGCCCTCCACGACGACGGGATTGGCAATTTTGACGCCGATGACGCCGTCGTAACCTTTGGCGAGCGCCTGGGCATCCAATTCAGTCAACGCTGCATTGACGGCGTCGCGGATCAGCGCCTCATAGTGCGTCATGCGTCCGCCCACCAGGTTGCGAATGTTTTCGCGGATGTCCTTCACGACATTCGCCGCCCGCACATGCACTACTGTCAGCAACTCGCCCAATTCGATCCTGACGTTGGGGTGGGAATCAAGGGTTATCAGCATTGTACACCATCCTCAGGCGTGACATGGCTGTTCTGCGAGAAGCGCAGCGACGAGCCGCATTTGGTATCTTATTGACCACCAGGTTAACTGTTTATCTTCCCGGAAGCTCCAAAGCTTCCGGGAAGATTGCGAGTAATATCACGTGACAACCTAGAAATCGATAAAAGGCATTCCCACAGGTCATCGCTTCCAGTATGCATGTCTGTCTGCCAGAACCTGCGGTTTGCCACCACAGCTACTTGCGTCGGCGCAGAAAGCCGAGCGGCTGCACCAGCCAACTGAGCAGCCCCCACACGAGGCGCAACGCCACCAGCACGAGCATGAGCAGCCCGACGCCGCCGCCCACTGTGGGCCACAATCCGTACTTTGCCCAGAACAATGGCGGCGTCGCCGCACCCGTCAGCACTGCGCCAGCGTCAGCCAGGTAATCCAGACCGCTTTGTGGCCCAGTCAGGAAAGAGATGGTCGCGTCCACGTCGGCGGCGGCAGCGAGCGTTGCGTTGTCGCCCAGGCGCCGGAGCGCGGCGATGGCCTCCGGCTGGCTGAGCAGGCGGGCGACGAGCTGGTTGCGTTGCGCCGGCGTGAGCGCAGGTAGTTGTGCGGCCAGCCACGTCAGTTCGTCCGGCGTCAGTAGCTTCGCCAACGCAGTCAGGTTGACGTCCGCCAGCTGCAGCAACGTCTTCATTGCCTCTGGCGGCAGCAGCGCCAGACGGGCCACAGCCGTCTTGTCATTGAGCGCCAATAGTGCGTCAAGCTGTGCCAGATCCACCTGTTCGGGCGTCAGATGTTTGTGCAGATCAAGCGCCACCACCTGGCTGAGGCGACTGCCGACGACAGCGTGCCACGCCAACGCTGTTTGCAGCGAGCCGCTGTCGCGCACCAACGTTACGGCGGCGTCGGGCAGCGCCAACACCTGACGCAGCGCACCGTCGGCGACAGCGGCGTCGAGGGCGGCGCGCCCGCCTGCCTCCTGGATAATGCCGACCAATTGCACGAGCTTTGCCAGTTCTTCCTGGGTGTGCAGCGTCTCCAGGATTTCGGCAAAGGCCGGATCCTCCGTCGCCAGTTCCAGCACCTGGCGGATCGTGCGTTTGACTGTGCGCCACTCAGCAAAGAGATCATTTGCCACGCTGCGCGCCAGGGCAGGCGTCTCGCTGTCCAGCTCCGGTCGGATCGACGCGGCGATCTCATCGCGCACGCCAGCTTTGACTGTTGCGGACTTAAGCGAGGCTTCGATCTGCGGCAGTGCGCCGTCGCGACTTTCATAGAGATCGTAGGCGATCATACCGGCGCCGATCAGCCAGCCGGCCAATGGTACAACGGTCGCGCCGACGCGCCCCAGCACGCGTCCGACGATGCGCCCGGCCACGCGCTGTGAGATGCGTTGCGCCACGCTGGTCATGATCTTGCGGGTGATCTGAGCGGCGATGATCACGCCGACGCCGCCCAACGCCATTTGATGTTCACCCACCAGCGCCAGGATGTCCGGGCTGGCGGCGTCGGCGTCAACCAGTTGCGCGCTGGTTGTGGCGGCGGCGACGCGGCTTTCGAAGGCGCGCACCAGCGCCGCCGAGTAATTCTTGTCGATGAAGGTCTGCATGCAGTAGAGCGCCGCCGACGCCGAATCCGCCGACGCCACTGTCAGTTCGGCGGCGATGGCGCGGGAGATGGCGGCGGCCAGTGTCTCCATTTGGGCGCGTAAAGCCGGCGCGTCGAAGGTGTAAGTTGCCACCGCCAGCGTCAGCTCACGCGCCAGGTCAGGCGACCACGCCGA
>DGFH01000326.1:0-11128 GCA_002391565.1 Anaerolineales bacterium UBA3905 | reverse complement strand
GCGTCGAGGTCAAGGGCGGCGATCTGGTCGGCGAAGATTTGCTGGGTGACGGTGTTGAGTTCGTCTTGCAGCGTCTCTTCAGCAATGGCGCTACAATCGCGCAGGGCGGAGTTCTGCGCAATGGGATTTTGTTGTGGGACGGGCGCAGCAATTGCCGGGGTTGCGGGCAGCGCCAGACTGACGATCAACAGAGGGATCAACAGACGCAACCGGTGACTGTGCTTGCGACTATTCACAGATGGTTTCATCGTTGTGTTGTTGCGCTCCCTTACGGGCGCCATTCTCCTTGTATGGACGCAAACAAAGCATTGCCGCACAGAAACCGGCGCAAAGCCCTGTGGACAATGCTTTTCTCTGTCATTTCAATACGTTGTTTATAGCCCAAGAGTTTCAACCAGCGATGATTTTGTTCGTGGATCGCAGGCCAGCGCTAGATGGCGTTTGTCCGCTTGCGGGTTGAGCAGTTGCCTGCCGTCGCCAGGCTGTATCTGTAGCTAAGCAACGGTGATCTCAACGCGTTGCACGGATCCTGGCGCGGCTAGTGGTAGAATGTCTTCTTGCCAGGGGACGCCGTCCACCCTGTAGCCTGCCGCCTCGTCCGGCGCCGCACGGCGAACGAGGATCTCGTAATCTGCGCCGCGAAAGCGCCGTCGAATGTAGAAGCGATCCCATGTCTTTGGCAAGTCGGGTCGCACGCGTAACCCGTCCAATGTGGCCTGTATGCCTAAAACACCTTCCACTAACGCGCGTAGACACCATTGCGCCGAACCGGTGTACCATGTCCAGCCTGCGCGCCCTGGCGTTTCCGCCAGCGGCCCTAACACGTTGCCAGGCATTACATAAGGTTCTGCGCTATACCGATCGGGATCAAGCTGGCTGCGGAGCGGTGGGCAAAAGCTGCGCCAGGTTGTGTAGGCTGCGTCGGCGCCATTCAGCAGGCTGTCGGCCAACACCGCCCAGCACGCAGCGTGTACATAGACGCCGCCGTTCTCGCGCACGCCTGGCGCATAACGTGAGAGATAACCGATCGTTGGATCTGGATGTGTATACGCCGGAGCAAAAAGCAACGGGCCGTAGTCTGTATAGAGATGTGTGTGGGCTGACGCCATGGCCATTTGGGCGCGCCCAGCTGGTGCAGCGCCACTGATGACCGACCAGGTCTGTGCGTTGAGGAAGATTTGTCCTTCTGTACAATGATGTGCGCCAAGCAGTGCGCCATCGTCGGTGGAGGCGCGCCAGTACCAGGCGCCATCCCAGCCATGTTCGTTGACAGCCGCCCGCAGCGCGGCTGCCTCACGTTCGAAGTCAATGCGCGTTGGCGTATCCAGCACCGGCAATTCGGCCCAACGTGTCAACAGGAAGTGTAAGAAGTGCGCCATCCACACACTCTCGCCCTGGCCGCGCACGCCGACAGCGTTCATGCCGTCGTTCCAGTCGGCAGCCAGGATGAGCGGCAGCCCGCGTGCGCTGCGGCGGCTCAACGCCAGCCGGAATGCACGTTGACAGTGTTCGCGCAGGGTGGCGCTCCCACCGTCGAAGAAAGGGATTTCTTCGTCTAGCACATTGAAATCGGCGGTTTCCTGGAGATAGTGCCACAGCACGAAAGGCAGCCACAGCAGGTCGTCGCTGTATTCAGAGCGTAGCCCGCTTTCCGCCAGAGGGTGCCACCAGTGTAGCACGACGCCATCTTGATATTGGTGCGCTGCATGCAGGCGAATTTGAGCCAGCGTGCGCTCTGGCTGTCCTAATAGCAACCAGATCAGACTATCTTGTAGCTGGTCGCGATAGCCATAGGCGCCGCCAGTCTGATAGTAAGCCGTGCGTCCCCACAATCGCCCGGCAATTGCCTGGAGGGGCAACCAGGTGTTCGCCAACAGGTTGACCGCTGGCTCCGGCGTTTCGATTTGAAGCGGTGCGCTGATATGGCGCCAGAAATGTTGCACGCGTTCCAGGGCGTCGTGTACGTTTGCCAGATCATGATAGCGGCTTGCCACTGCCAGCGCCTGTGTGCGGTTATCGGCGGCGCCGAGGCTGAAGGCGATTTCGATGGCGCCACCGGGCGGCAATGTCACCGCCAACTGTAGCGCGCCGATGGGATCACCGCTGCGCCCATGATGGCCAGAACATACGCCATGCATCACGGCCTGTGGTGCGCTGGGGGCGCCGTGTCGTCCTAAAAAAGCGCGTTTGTCGCTCTCAAAGCCAACGGGACGTAGTGACGCACTGTGAAACGCCACGTAGGGCCAGCTATGATTCCAGCCGTGTTTGCCTGGCAGCTCCCAAAGCGCCTTTTCCGCCAGGAGTACAGCGGTGGAAACATCGTAGAAGGTCTCAATGAAGGTGCGGTGGAATTCGCGATGCCAATCTGGCGCTGCACCGAGCAACCATTCAAAGTAAGTGAAAATCTGAAGGGTGCGCGCTTTTTGTCCTCGATTTTGCAGTTGCAACAACCAGAGTTCACAGGGGGCGTCAAGCGGCACAAACAGCGTCAGTTGACTGGCAATATCCTGATAGGTGGAAGAAAAGATGGTGTAGCCTGGGCCATGTCGCACACTGGCTGTTGACGTAACCCGACCGCAAGGTTGCAGTGTAGGCGACCAGAACTCACCACTGTCGGCGTCACGCAGATAGATATATTTGCCCCACTCATCGCGGATCAGGTCTTGTTCCCAGCGCGTGATGCGGTTGAGACTGGCATGCGTGCGCCAGCTATAGCCGCTGCCTGCCTGCGAAATAGTGACGCCATAGTCTCCATTGGTCAGCACATTGATCCAGGGCATGGGGGTTTGGGGATCAACAATTATGTATTCACGACCGTCATCACTGAAATAACCGTACCGGGTCTCGAATTGTGCCATACGTGCTTCCTTGTCGCAACCGATTATGGGGCATCAAGGTTTTGCAAGCGCGTTGCCGCCGCCTGGATCAATCCTGGATCGTTGGGAAAAAGATCGGGAATCTCGTTAAAAACATCGCGCGCTGAGATGAGATCACCTGCTTGCGCATATAACTCACCCAGGCGGAGGAAGATGCGTCCCATATACGCATTGGGACGTCCGGTGTTTTTCTGTACAAATTGCTCGGCGTCGGCGATGGTCAGACGGTGATCGATGATTTCATCGATGCGGGCGCGCGCCACAGCTACCAGCGCTGGTTTCGGCCAAGCCCATACATGACGCCAGATATTCTCCACCTGAGTGTAGCCGCCATGCGTCACGAAGCGATTGGCCTGGGCGTCGAAGGTTTCATAACCGGCTAAAGCGTTGAGATAGTCGCCATTGGCAAAGCTGGCGTCGGCGTCCGCCATGTACTGCTGCGCAAGTTGATAGGCGTCCCACCAGGCGAGCGCATATGCACCGCCCAGTACGGCTACAAAGATCAGAATAATGACGCCAGATCGCTGCCAGCCGCGCCGCAGCGGTGGTGTAGTGGGAACAACTGGCGCCGCAACAGAGGTGACGGTCATGGCTCAATCCTTGTTCCTGTGCATGGCGCGTTCACATTACTTGAATGACACATTGGCAAATGCCTTGGTGAACTGATCCTGCATAAAAAAGTACACGATCACTAACGGCAGGGTGATCATTGTCGTCGCCGCCCAAATTTCCTGGGCGTTTTCGCCTGGCACGGCAGAGGTGAATTGAAGCAACCCAATCTGAAGCGTCCACTTATCAGGGGTGTTAAGATAGAGCAACGGACCGAAAAAGTCATTCCAACTTCCCATAAAATTTAAGATTGCCACCGTCGCTAGTGCAGGCCGCGCCATTGGCAAAATGATGCGCGCAAAGATGAGCGCTTCATGGCCGCCATCTAACCGCGCTGCTTCGACCAGTTCATCGGGAATGCCGCGCATAAACTGGCGCAACAAAAAGATATTGAAGACGCTAACTGCGCTGGGAATGATCAGCGAGCGAAATTGACCCACCCATCCTAGATTGAACATCATGACGTAGGTGGGGATCAGAAAGAGGATGCCGGGAATCATGATCGTGACGAGCATAAAGCCGAAGATACGATCACGCCCAGGAAAGGGAATCTTGGCAAGCGCATAGGCCGCCAGTGCGCTCAGCCCGGTGTTCAAGATTGTGATCGAAATAGCAAGAATCAGCGAATTGCGGAAGAGCAACCCAATATTCAGTCGTTGAAAAACACCGACATAACCTGAAAAGGTGATCTCGGAGGGGAGACTGGTCGGGCTGTGCAGAATCTCGCGTCCGGGTTTCACCGAGTTCATGATCATATATACAAAGGGGTAAAGGACGATCAGGGCGCCGACCAGGAGGGTCAAGTAGGCCAGCACCATTCCCCACGTGAATTGATGGCGCGCTGAGGATAGTCGAGCGATGGTCCCCATGTTCATTCCTCTTTGCCAAAACGGAATTGCAGCACGGTCAAGAGGGCAATCACGAGCGCCAATAGCAAGCCAAGCGTTGAAGCGTAACCGATATTGGCGCGACTGAACGCGTTATCGTAAATATAAAGCACTGGCGTCAGCGCCTGGTGATTGGCGCCACCGCTGACGCCAAACATGGCAAAAACCTCAGTGAACATCTGCAGGCCATTGATGACATCGATCACCAACAAGAAGAAGATCTGGCTGCCCAACTGTGGCAGGCTGATGAACCGAAACTGCTGCCAGCCACTGGCGCCGTCGATTGCGGCTGCTTCATAAGTCTGCGGATCGATGGAATAGAGACCAGCCAGCAAAATGACAAAACTGATCCCAAACCACTTCCAACTGTTCATGATGGCCAGCACCGGCATGGGCAGCCATGTCGAAAAGGTCCAAAAGACCGGCTCGCTGAGCAGCCCTAGATTGACGAGCAAACTCTGAATCGGCCCGGTGGGGCTGGCGAGATAGCCGAAGATCGTTGTGAGCACAATCGTCGAGGTTAGCACGGGCATAAAGAAAACTGTGCGAAAGAAGCCCCCGCCGTGTCGCACGCGAAACACCAGCGCCGCCGTCAATAGCCCCAGGCCGTTCTTCAAAAAAATGAAGATCGTTTGGTTGTAAATAATGTTGAACAGGCTGCGCCAAAAAAGCGGATCAAGCAGCCCCTGCGCCCAGTTGCCAAAACCAACAAAGGCGCGGTTCTGCGGCGCAACAAAGGAATAATCGAAAAAGGTCAGGTAGAACGACAACACAAATGGATAGAGTCCAAAGGCGGCGTAGAGCAACACCCAGGGCAGGATGAAAATATAACCCCAGTATGTACGCCGCACACGCTTCCAGAGTGATGGGGCGCGGCCTGGCGTTGACCTGGGCGCTGAAGTCGGCGCTGACGACGAGTGATTGCTCATGATTGGCAACTTTCGGACATGCATGGTAGTGAAGCAGGCTGGGCCATCAGGATTCATCCCGATGAGCCAGCCTGTTCAATCAACTTATTGATTCGCCGCCAGCGTGGCGCGTGCCTTGGCGGCTGCCTCGGTCACGGCCTCTTCGGCAGTCATGGCGCCTTCGACAACAGCTTTCTGTATCATGCTTTGTACATCGTTGGCCACCAGTTCAGCAGCGGCAGTTTGCTGCGGTAGGAAGCCATTTTCCAGAAGTTTGACGAAGGGCTGGCGCGCTGGCTCGGCAAAATAAGGGTCGGACTTGAGCGCAGTCAGCACAGGGAGATAACCCAACTCGGTGATGAACTGCTTGTTGTTTTCCTCCGTCATCAAGAATTGCAGGAAGTCCCAGGCACGCGCCTGGCGTTCCGGCTGCGTTTTCATGATGATCATCGCTCGCCCGCCATAGGTGGTGAAACTTTTGTCGCCAGCATTCGGCACGGGTGCAGGCGCCACCCCAACATCTTCGCCAATGACCATCGGCTGCTCGGCGGCAGTGAGCAGGTTCGGCTCCCATGAATAACCGTACTGCGGCCACATGCCGATCGTGCGGCTGAAGAAGTTCTTTTCCATCGTGAGCGGGGCGAATTTCTGCGCTGCCTGCAGGAAGGCAAAAAACTCGGTCATCTTGCATTCAGGGCGGTCGAATACAATATCGGTGCCCAGGCGGTTGACAAGCTGGCACGCCCCTTGATTTGCGTTCAAATAGAGCGGCTGCAACATGTTCCAATACCAGCCGCCCCAACCTAATGCTTCATTCCAAAAGACGGCGCCGTAGACCTTGCTGCCATCGGCGCGGGCGGGCAGGGCGCTGATCGCCTCGGCTGCGGCCAGGAATTCATCCCACGTCGTGGGCGGATTTTCCGGGTCAAGACCAGCTTCGGTGAAAAGTTGTTTGTTGTAGATCATCAACGTTACATCGGCGCCGATTGGAATATAGTAGTTGTGTCCAGAGAATTGCTGGATCGCAGCCGGCTCCACCTGTGCAATCAAGTCGGCGGCGCCCGGTAGATCTTCCAGGGGAATCAACGCATCTTGCGCTGCTAACTGCCCCAAGCCCGGCCCAAAGGAAGTCACGACCAGGTCAGGCTGATTGCCAGCCGCAATCAACGCCTGAAATGCACCGCCTTCAGGTTCGTTCTCAATTGTCACCTTGACGCCTGGATTGGCGGCCATGTATTTCTCGGCCAGCCGCGTAAGCGTCTCGTGCATGGCGCCCGCCACCGACGACACGCGTAGCGAATTCGCCATGGCGACGGCTTCTGTGGGTGCAGCTCCCTGCTCCGCTGGCGCGGCTGCCGGCGCAGCCGCCGGTGCAACCGTGCAACCGCTGACTAGCAGGCTGGTCAGCACGAGTAGGCTCACCAGCGCCCCCCACCATCCTTGTCTGATGCGATAGATCGTCATTGCTTGTTACTCCTTTTGATTGAAAGTTAGATCGAGCACAAAACCAAGACTAAAGTTGATATCGGGGGCTTCCGGTTGACTTCGATAAAAGCGCTTTGACAACATGTGAAAAAAAGATAGCTTCCTTCATTATGCACCGCTGCATCCGCATGAGTTGCGCACGACCAGTGTGGTAGGCAATGTGACGCGCATCGGATGATTTACGGCTGTTTCATCGCCGATCATCCCCAACGCAATCCGGCCTGCCTGCACACCTAACTCATAGACCGGTTGATGCACTGTTGTCAGTGCTGGAACGACATAGCTGGCAAGGGGTACATCGTCGAATCCCACAACGGCAATGTCGTGAGGCACGTTCAGCCCCTGTTCACGGATCGCCAGGATCGCATCGCTCGCCATCTGGTCGTTGGCGGCGAAGACGGCTTCGGGCCACGGGCGATGTTGTAGCAGTTGGCGCATCGCTCTTATGCCGCTGCCACGCAGATAGTCCCCTTGCACCACCGCTTCAGGCGCCAAGGCGACCCCATGTTCAGCCAGCACATCGCGCAGCGCCTGCAACCGTTGTGCATTGTCCGGTGTAACATTCGTGCCAGCAATATAGGCAATGCGTCGGTAGCCGTGCACACTTACCAGATGTTCTGCCAATGCACGCGCACCCGCGTAATTGTCGGCAAGTACGGTTGGCACCCGAACACCCGCATCCTGTTGCACCAGTACGACGGGCACACCCCGCGCCAGAATTTGTTCGACTTGTGGCAAACTCACGTCGATTGCCACCAACACCATGGCATCGACATAACTACGCTGAAAAAGCTGCAGATAGCGATGCTCACCGACTTGTTGTGGTTGACTGGCGATCAGCAGGCTATAACCGGCAGCTGATGCCTGTTCCTCCACCCCACGCACGATCTCCAGAAAAAAAGGGTCATTGATCTGCGGAACAACAAACCCTAGCATGTGGGTGCGTTGCATCGCCAATCCAGACGCAAAAGCATTGGCCTGATACTGGAGCGCCTCCACAGCCTCCCAAACACGCGCCCGCGTGTCAGGATGGACACGATCTTTGTTGTGCAACACGCGTGAGACAGTGCTGATCGAAACGCCTGCACGGTTGGCAACATCAAAAATTGTGGCAGTCATTTTATTGTTTTTTTGTGTGCTAATGAGGATTTACAAAATGATCCGGTCATCGACGTTGCCGCCTTCAGCGCACAGAGCGTCCTCTCCAGTAGGTCATCGCCTCCGGCGTGACGGCGTGGCTGACCGGAAACGTGCGGCTGGAAGCCGAACCTACCATTACCGAAGCTATTGGTTAAACTCCATCAGCACGCATATCTACAATAGTGAGGTTGTAAAAGCGCTTTTACAAAGTAAAGTCATCGTACCATGTCAAACCGGAGATGTCAATACAGAGTTTCAGCGCGCCGCCGAAGCGCCTTCTGGAATGGAATAAAAAAAGGCGCTTATAACGAAATCCCCATCAACCCCCGCGTGATCTGGAAATCGATATTGCCTGTTTGTATGCGGTTGGGGATGTAGCGATGCGCCGCCAGTTCGCTCAACCGGGCCAGAATCTGTGCGGCCCAAGCCGTTGGATCGCCTGCCAACACCAGGTCGAGTTCGGCGGCCACATCAGGGGGGCAATCGTTCACCGTCGCAATTTCCAGCACAGGCACGAGTGGATGACCTTGCACTGGCTGGGCGCCAACGTAGGCGAGCACGGCGTCTACACCCGTAGCACCCAATCCGGTGATAATCTCCACTGGATGATCGGTGGGCGTCGCCATGATGTGTAGGCCGGGGGCAGCGATGCGTCCGGAGTAGGCAAGTGTGGGCGCGAGCGTATAGGGTGCGGCCAGGACGGCATCGACAAAGGCGGGCGTATGCAGCAAATAGCCCGACTGCGCCACGACGACCGTTCCGCCAACGGCAACGAGGTTGGCAACGATCTCCGCCAGCGCCGTCGCTGCGTCTGGCGCTAACGGCGCCGTCGCCAGCAGAGCCAGGTGCAGGGAGGAGAGGCCGCCCTGCGTTGGGCGCGGCGCCGGATCGTCGGTGGCTGTCGCGGCGAACCACGCCTCGATGCGGTCGAGCACGCTGGCGATGCCGCCGTCGAGTTGCACGCTGGCCCAACCGAAGTGTTCCAGGTCATAGCCCAGTTCGGTGAGGCGGCGCCGCATGAAGTCATTGTGCGTCACTTCGCAGCCATGCTCTAGCAGCAGCGTGCGCCCGGCCATGCGGTGGGTGGCGTAGCCGAGCAGCGTCGGCGCCGACATTGTGATCGCCTCGCCGGTGGCATCGGAGCAGCCTTCGGTGTGCACCAGCGCCACATAGCGAGAACGCCCCGGGCCGATCCCCACGCGCCGGCGGTTGAGCCGATCCGCCGCCAGCCGCGCCACCTGTGCTGCGCACAAACTTGTCGGCACGATCAATCCCACCTGCTCAAACACCGGGCCTGCCGCTGACTCCAGCGCTGAATAGACAAACTCCACCCGCCGCGCAGGCGGCCTCACTGTCAAAGGTGACGCGGCGCCGAGTTCCAATCTCGATTCTCCAATCTCCCCATCTCCTGATCTCTCGCCTTCTCCTCCCTGCCGCCAATTTCGCCAAATCTGCACCTGCGCATGTCCGGCGCGTTCCCCGGCGGTGCGTTCCCCGCTTGCCACGCGCAAGGTCAGATCGATCAACGCCTCGCCCAGCGTCTCCATGTCAACGCCGTCGAGATAAGCGCCAGCGTTGACATCCATATCCTTTGCTAACAGCGTGAAGCGCGGCGTCGTGGTCACCACCTTGATGGTTGGCACGAAGGGAAAGTTCGTCACCGAGCCGTTGCCGGTCGTGAAGTAGATGACATTGCAGCCTGCCGCCACCTGTCCGGCGACGCTTTCCAGGTCGAGGCCGGGGCTATCCATAAAGTAGAAGCCCGGTTCCGTCATGCGGTCGCTGTAGTCGATGGCGTAATCGAGCCGCGTGTCAGGGTGTTTCTTCATGGCCGCGCCAATCGACTTGAGGATGATGTTGTACAGCCCGCGCAGCTTGTTGCCGTCCGAAGGGTTGCCCTCCGCCGAGGCGCCATGCGCGGCGGCATAGGCGACAAAGCGGTCGCGAATCGCCAGATAGCGCTGTGCGGTCGCCAGGTCGCGCACTTTGTCGAGCATGTACGGTTCAGCGCCGATCAGCTCTGGCGTTTCGGCGATATTGGCGTAACCGCCGTAGCCGACAATGCGATGAGCAGCCCAGCCGATCAGCGGGTTGGCGGAGACGCCAGAGAAGGCGTCCGAGCCGCCGCATTGCAGCGCGATCTTCAGTTGCGCAGCAGAAGCGGGAGTGCGAGGCGTGGCGTTGACCGTCTCCAGCCAGCCGGTGACAATCGCGCTGGCGCGCGTCAGATTTGCCTCGAACGCGCCTTGTATTGACATAAAAGTATGAGGCGTTTCGTGCAGGGGGTAACCGTGCTCGTGCATGAACGCGCGCAGCACGGCGTTGTTGATTGGCTCCCAGCCGGCGTCCACGACCAGTGCAGCGCCGACATTGGCGTGCACGATGAAGCCGGCCAGCGTGCGCAACACGTGTGCGCGGTTATTGGCATGGGGCACGCTGCCTTCAGTGTGCGCGACGGCGACAATGCCATCGATGTTGGCGTAGTTCGCCGCTGCTCCTTTGAGCCGATCTTCCAGCGCGCGCACGAAGCTGCCCGTCGCCGAGCTGGCGCCGATCAATACGATGAAGTTGCGCGTGCCGACCCCGCGCGCCGGGCTGCGCCGGTAGCCCAGAAAGTCCGGCGCCGCTACCAGGCGCGGGGTGGGCGGGGCAGGCTGGAAGGTGGTCGGATCAAGCGTGTAATTGATGGCGCGATCTACGAAGTTGGGGGCGTCGGGCAGTGCGGCAACGATGCTACGGTTGCGCAGCGATTTGAGCGTTTGCGCGTTGCAGACATACTCGCCCGCCGCAATCGGTCGCGTCGCGGCGCCGAAGGGTAGACGCCACGACAGGAGTAGTTCGCCAGCCGCCAGCGGGCGCACGGCGAAACGGTGGCCTTCCAGCACTGTATGGGAGAGGGGCGTCGCCGCGCCGTCGAGCCACACCAGTTCACCTGCCTCCAGGCGGCGGGTGGCGATGGCGGTGTTGTCGCCCGGCATGGGCAGGCGGGCAATGTCGGCAAGCTGATAGGGTGCTGGCATGGCGTGATGACTCTTCTCGGACGAAAAATTTATCGGGTAGAATCTGCGCGCGAAAATCGGACGCGGATGACGCGGATTTTTCTTGAGCCATGTGAATCCGCCTGCTCTGCGTCATCTGCGTCGGATTTCCACCTTTATCAAACAGCCTCTCAGATCGAGCCGCGCACCTGCTCAATCAGCGGGTCGATCTCCTTGATCTTGGC
>DGFH01000237.1 GCA_002391565.1 Anaerolineales bacterium UBA3905 | reverse complement strand
GGCTGGCGCCGCGCCAGCTACATCGTCTCCACCAAATTTTACTGGGGGTTGAACGACGGCCCGAATGAACGCAACACGCTCAATCGCAAATATCTGATGCAGGCTATCGACGGCTCACTCAAGCGGCTGGACATGGAGTATGTCGACCTGATCTTCTGCCACCGGCCTGATCCCAACACGCCGATCGAGGAAACCGTCTTTGCCATGAGCGACATTATCCGGCAGGGCAAAGCGCTTTACTGGGGCACCTCGGAATGGAGCGCCGATGAGATTCGCGCTGCCTGGGAGATCGCCGAACGTCATCACCTGCACAAGCCGCAGATGGAGCAGCCCCAATACAACATGTTGCACCGCGAGCGCGTCGAGCAGGAATACGCCCGGCTCTACGGCGACATCGGCCTGGGGCTGACGATCTGGAGCCCGCTGGCTTCCGGGCTACTCACCGGCAAATACAACGAAGGCATCCCGGCTGACAGCCGCGCCAGTCTGCCTGGCTACGAATGGCTCCGCTCGCGTATGAGCGACCCGAACGTCCTCAAAGTAGTACGCGCCCTGCAGCCGGTTGCAGATGACCTGGGCTGCACAATGTCGCAACTGGCAATTGCCTGGACGGTCAAGAACCCACACGTCAGCACCGTCATCACCGGCGCCAGCCGCGTGAGCCAGGTGCACGAGAACATGAAAGCGCTGGAGGTCGTGCCCAAGCTCACCGATGATGTGATGGCGCGCATCGATGGAATTCTCAAGGGTAGCTAAAGCCAGGCTGTCTGTCGCCAATCGCCCGTAGACGCCGTTCTTCCCGGAAGTTTGAGCTTCCGGGAAGATGGACACACCGTTGTTCCTGGAAAGCCTGACTACTTTTTTCTGGAAGTTCTAGAATAGTTTGACTATGCACCCAGATCGATTGCCTCCTGTAGCGGCGGCGCTTGACCGGCTTGGGATTCCCTATCGCCTCTTTACGCATGCCGGCCCGGTTGAATCGTTGGAACAGGCTGCGCACGAACGCGGCCAGCGCCCAGGTCAAGTGGTGCGCAGCATCCTCTTTCGCCTGGCGCAGGATCGCTTTGCGATGGTGCTGGTGGCCGGGCCAGCGCAGGTGGATTGGAAGCGGCTGCGTCAGCATCTCGGTCAGTCGCGGCTGACGATGGCCTCCGCCGACGAGGTGCTGGCGACCACCGGCTACCCGATAGGCGCCGTCGGGCCGCTCGGCTTGCCGCAACCGCTCTCGATCTATGTCGATGACTCGGTGCTGGCCGAAGCGGAAATCTCCATTGGCTCGGGTGTGCGCGGCACAACGGTGATCTTACAGAGCGCGGACTTGCTGGCGGCGCTGCCCACTGCGGAGGTTGGCCTCTTCCGCCAGATCAGCAAATGACGTGGCATAGACGCAAACGCGGACTACCACACCGTGTAGCCGCCATCCACGCTTATCGCCGCGCCGGTCACGAAGCTAGATGCGTCGCTTGCCAGAAAGAGCGCCAGCCCCTGGATTTCTTCCAGTTCACCCCAGCGCCCCAACGGAATGCGGGCAACGAAAGCTTGATAGATCTCCGGGTTTGCCAGAATCGGCAGGTTCATTTCGGTGGCGAAGGGGCCGGGCAGCATGGCGTTGACGGTCACGCCGTAGGGCGCCCATTCTAACGCCAGCACACGCGTCAATTGGAGCAGGGCGCCCTTGCTGGTGGCGTAAGGCGTGCGTTCCGCCATGCCGACGACAGCAAGCATCGAACCGATGTTGATCACGCGTCCATAGCGTTGCGCTTTGAAATGTGACGCCAGCGCCCGGCACATCAGCCAGGGGCCGCGCACGTTGATCGCCTGCACGGTCTCAAAGTTTTCGACGCTCAGATCTTCGATGGGACCGCGAATGTTGACGCCAGCGTTGTTGACCAGGACATCGACCCGTCCAAAGTCGGCAAGCACACGGCTGACCAGCGCCTCCACCTGCGCCGGGTCGGTCACATCGGCGGCGTAGCCGACGCAGCGCGTGCCGCCATGGGTGGATAGCTCCTGCGCCACCATGACGGCTTCCTCACTGTGACGGCTGACGATCGCCACCTGCGCCCCCGCCTCGACAAAGCCGGTCGCCATGCTGCGTCCCAACCCTTTTGTGCCGCCGGTCACGAGCGCCACACGACCATCTAGCCGAAAACGATCAAGAACAGACATGCAGGTCTCCTTCAAATGAGGCGTCATATGTCAAACATCGCCATCAACTCGCCCATAACAGTGTGTAGCGCGCAGTGCAAGTCAACTCGCCTTGTTGAGCAAGATCGGCTTCCAGCGCGGCCAGCCCACGCGCAAATGCTGCATCGTCGATGAGCCGCAGCGCCGAATAGCTGCGGGTGCGGTAAGGCGCGGCGTCGGTCAAGGCGTAGCTGTGCTCGACGGTGTCGTCACGCAAGGTGGTAAAGCCAGCGGCGGCTAACCACGCCTGCAACTGCTCGATACCATGATAACGCACCATCTCAACGGCGACTGTCTCCGGCCAGTAGACCGACAGTGGCATCCGTGTAGCGATGATGCGCGCTGAGTCGGTCACGGTGCAGAGCGCACCGCCGGGACGCAGCACACGCCGCGCCTCTCGCAAGCTGGCCGCCGGGTCGGTGAGATGGTGGACGACATCCACCAAAAAAGCGAAGTCGAAGTGTGCGGCGCCGAAGGGTAACGCCTCGCCAGGCGCCTGCTCGAAACGCACCTCCGGCCAGCGACTGCGCGCCACCGCCAACATTTCGGTCGAAGGATCGATGCCGTAGCAAGCCGCGCCCGTCGCAGCATGCAGCGCGCCGATGTAATTGCCCGTGCCGCAACCGATTTCGAGCACGGTCATGTGGCTGGCGATAGCGGCTTGCAGGCCAGCAAAGACGCCCGGATGCACCCGTCGGTTGGCCGCATAGTCGGCGGCCAATTGGTCGTAGTTGATGGCGGTCATGGTTTATCGGCCTGCGCGCACACGGAGAAAGCATGAATTGTGGATTGTGAAGTAGCCGTCACGCGTGGCTCCTCGCAACTCATCACAACGGAAACGCCGTCAGGATCGCCGTCTGAATTTGCTCCTCCCAGCGGTAGAAAGCGGAATATACTCCCTTGTACACTTCCGGGTCGCGACTCACGCCGCCAATGATGTAGACGAAGCCAGCATCCCGCGCCGGGTCAAAGAACATGGCGCTGAGCAGCCCATAGGCTTCACCCATGTGGCCCCAAAGTTGTGGGCTGGCGCCAGCTAACAGGCGATCGCCAGGGCCGTAGGCGTCCGCCGGCGCGTTGCTGAGTTGTTGCAAACCCAGCCCCCACCTGCGCATCAACCCACCATAGGGGTCGCCGTTGCCCAACGCGGGGTCGAAACGCCACTGCACAGTGAGAATTTGCTGCACAGTGGCAGGCTCTAACACGCGCCCCAACTTGCCCTGCCCGCCGTGCAGGAAGACTTTCATCACTTCAACCAGATCGCGTGCAGAGATGCGCAGCCCACCTTGCGGCGAAAAGATCGTGCCGTTGCTGCCGATGATATAGGCATCCAGCCCAGGGAGAGCGGGCGGGCGCACACCACGCAGATCGTCCACCTGCGCCGCCCAGGGCGCCGTCGCATCCCACTCGCCGTTGCGCTGCCGCCGGTAGAGCGCAGCCAGGTTGCGCAAACCGTCGTCGGTCAGGTTGCGCACATTGAAAGAGGCGTCGACGCCAAGCGGCGCCAACACGTGTCGATCCACGTATAAGTCAAAACGCTCGTTCGTCAGCCGCTCGATCAGCGCGCCCATCACGCCAAAGCCCAGATTGCAATACGAAAAGAAGCGGCCAGGTGCGTGGTCAACATGCGGTAATGACCCGGCAAAGTGGGCGCCGCCTTCGTAGAATGGGCTTTCCGGCTGAAAGATGCTCGCCAATGTGGTGGTGGGTGGGAAGGTGTAGAGGTCACCGTCGCGCAAGGAGGAAGTGTGCGTCAGCAACATGCGCGTGGTGATGGCGGTCTCAGGCCAGTGTGGGTTGCGCAACCGCCACCCCAATACCTCGCTCACATCGGCGTCCAGATCGAGCAGGCCACGTTCGACCAGTTGCATGATTGCCAGCGTCGTGACTGTCTTGGAGATGGACGCCACGCGAAACTTCGTCGCCGCCGTCACCGGCAACGAATGGCTGGGCTGCTCCGGATCAATGTAGCGCTCGCCAAAGTAGCCTTCGTAGCGAATGTCGCCGCCCGCATACACCACCACCGCCAGCCCAGACAGGTCGGCGCCCGGCGTCTGCATGATTGTCAATAGCTGCTGATCCAGCTCGTACATCGGCGTCTTTTCCAAAGTCAGGTGAAGCCCATTGAGCCGCAGATTACGCAGATTTCACAGCAAAATCTGCACATCGCAACCGACAATCTATGTCTCTTGCAAATCTTTCTTCTACGACAGCACGATGCAACCTTCACGCGCAAAGTAGCAGGTGAGCGTCGAACCGACGGCGGGCACAGCGAGATGCGGGTTGTTAAACTCGTCCACCAGCACGGTCATCTCGCCCACGCGCAAATGAATGCGGGCGACGGCGCCCAGAAAAGCCACATTCTCAACGACGCCGGTCAGCACGTTTTCATCGACTGCGCCGGTCGATTCGATATGGATCATCTCCGGGCGCATGGCGACTTTGACTGCGTCGCCAGCGCGAAGGCCACTGAGATGCGTTGGCTCCACCAGGATCGTGGCGTCAGCAAGCCGCAGGACGCCGCGCGCCGGGTCGTCCACGCGCGCATCGAAGATATTGAGCGTACCCACGAAGGAGGCCACGAACGCTGTCTTGGGGAAATTGTACACCTCGAAGGGCGCGCCGATCTGTTCGATGACGCCGGCGTTCATCACGACCACGCGGTCGGAGAGTGAGAGCGCCTCCTCCTGGTCATGCGTTACGTAGATGGTGGTGATGCCGAGTTGACGCTGGATGGCGCGAATTTCGTTGCGCAGCGAAACGCGAATTTTGGCGTCCAGAGCAGAGAGCGGCTCGTCAAGCAGCAGTAGTTGTGGGCGGATAGCAAGTGCGCGCGCCAGCGCCACGCGTTGCTGCTGCCCACCGGAGAGTTGGTAGGGATAGCGCCCGCCCAGTTGTTCGAGCTTGATGAGCGTCAACATCTCGGCCACGCGTTGCTTGATCTCCGCCTTAGGCGTTCCCTTTACTTTCAACCCAAAGCCGATGTTGTCGGCGACCGTCATATTGGGGAAGAGCGCGTAGGATTGAAAGACCATGCCGATGTTGCGCTGGTTGGGGCGCACACCGGTGATGTCCTTGCCGTCGATCGTGATCGCGCCAGCAGTGGGAAACTCAAAGCCAGCCACCATGCGTAGAGTCGTCGTCTTGCCACAGCCGCTGGGGCCAAGAAATGAGATGAATTCGCCGCGTTCCACCTTCAGGTTGAAATTATCGACGGCAGGCGTCGTGGCGTTGGGAAAAACTTTGCAGACGTTTGTTAGCGCAAGAAATGTCATAATGAATCACCCGGATAAGCTTCAGCGACCGCCGGTCAGCGGCGTCGCCCGTTGGCGCGTGATCAGATCGATGATGCCCATCGCCACCCAGGTGAGCGCAAAGGCGACGATGGTCAGCGCCGCCGCTTCATAGGCGCGATTGCGCACCTGAAGTTGCAGATAAGGGCCAAACATGGGTCGCGCCAGAAACGCGGCAATCGTGTATTCGCCGATGACGATGGCGAAGGTCAACAGGGCGCCGCTGAGCAACGCCGTGCGCAGATTGGGTAGAATTACGCGCGCCAGCACCGTAAACCAGTTGGCGCCCAGGCTCTGTGCCGCTTCAGCCAGCGTGCGCACATCCATAGCGCGCAGGCCGTTGTCGGTGGCGCGATACATATAGGGCAGCGAGAGCACGGTGTACGCCGCCACCAGGACAATGTTTGTGCTCAGTTCGGTGTTGAGCAACGGCGGCAGCAGCGGAATCCCGAAGAGTGTAAGCGGCTTGCCGTAGGTGCGGATGACGCCAAAGACCAGCACAATCGCCGGGATGACGAAGGGAAGCAGGGTGATGAATTCGACGACGCCGCGCCAGCGCGGCATGCGCAGGTTGACCCAAAATGCTGTCGGCACAATCAACGCCAGGCTGACGATAATCGTCAACGCAGCGATCAGGCTGGAAAAAAGGAAGGTGCGCAGAAAGTCAGGATTGGCGAACGCCGCTTCATAAGCGGAAAAGCCGAGGCTGCCGCGCACCTTTTGCAGCGAGAAGACGAAGGTGCCAAAGAGCGGCAAAATAAAGTATAGCGCGCCGATCACGAAGATGAGCCAGGCAAACCAGCCAGCACGTTGTGACATGAGTGCTCCTTGTCTGCTACTTGAGCCAGCGTTCCGACAGGCGCTGTAACCAGATGTACCCGCTGATGCACACCGCCATGATTACGACCATCCCCAGCGCCATCGCATAACCCAGGTTGGGGTTGCGCAACACATCCCCGCGCATCTGCGCACCCAACTGAATCGTGATGAGCTGCAGGTTGCC
>DGFH01000302.1 GCA_002391565.1 Anaerolineales bacterium UBA3905 | reverse complement strand
GTATAAGAGACAGGTGATGGGGTCATGCACGGCGGGCGGCGCGTATGTGCCGGCGATGAGCGGCGAAGCCGTGATCGTCAAAGGCACGGGCACGATCTTTCTGGGTGGGCCGCCGCTGGTCAAGGCGGCGACGGGCGAGGATGTCAGCGCCGAGGCGTTGGGCGGCGCCGATGTACACACGCGCATCTCCGGCGTGGCCGATCACTTTGCCGTTGACGACGTACAGGCGCTGCAGATCGTGCGCGACATCGTGGCGACGCTCAACACGCGCAAGCGCGTCGATCTCGACATTGCCCCGCCGGAGGAGCCGCTGTATGACTCGGCGGAACTGTACGGCGTCCTGCCCGCGTCCTTCAAGGTCGCCTACGACGTGCGCGAGGTGATCGCACGCATCGTCGACGGCAGCAAGCTGCGCGAGTTCAAGCCGCGCTATGGCGAGACGCTGGTCTGCGGCTTTGCGCGCATCTACGGCTACCCGGTCGGCGTGATCGCCAACAACGGCGTGCTCTTTAGCGAATCGGCGCTCAAAGGTACACATTTCATCGAACTTTGCACATCGCGGCGGATTCCGCTACTCTTTTTGCAAAACATCACCGGCTTCATGGTTGGCAAGGAGTACGAGAACCGCGGCATCGCCAAAGACGGCGCCAAGATGGTGCATGCCGTCGCCAACGCACGCGTGCCCAAGCTCACCGTGATCATCGGCGGTTCGTTTGGGGCGGGCAACTATGGCATGTGTGGACGCGCCTACAGCCCCCGCTTTTTGTGGATGTGGCCCAACGCCCGCATCAGCGTGATGGGCGGCGAGCAGGCGGCAAATGTGCTCCTCACCGTGAAGCAGGAGCAGGCGGCGCGGCTTGGGCAGCCGTTGATGACGCCGGCGGAGCAGGCAGCGTTCAAGCAGCCGATCCTTGACAAATATGAGCGCGAGGGCAGCCCCTATTACGCCACGGCGCGGCTGTGGGACGACGGCATTCTTGACCCGGCGGAGACGCGGCAGGTGTTGGGGCTGGCATTGTCGGCTTGCCTGAACGCACCGGTGGAATCAACCAACTTCGGCATTTTGCGCATGTAGGGAGGGGCTGTGGACTATCCGACCATCGAGCAAATCCGCGCCAACCGCGCACGATTGGGCGATCTGGTGCGCACCACGCCGGTCTGGCAGTGGCAGGGGTTGGAGATCGACGCCATCGTCGGCGCTGAGACAAGCGTGTTTCTAAAGCTGGAACTCTTTCAGCACACCGGTTCCTTCAAGCCGCGCGGCGCGCTGACCGTGATGCTTGATGTTGACCCCAGCGAGTTGCAGCGTGGCGTCACCGCGGTCAGCGCAGGCAATCATGCTATTGCAGTAGCCTTCTCGGCGCGTTTGTTGGGTACAACGGCTAAGGTCGTCATGCCCAAGACCGCCAATCCTTTCCGTGTGGCGCGCTGCCGCGCTTATGGCGCCGAAGTGGAGTTGGTTGACGATGTGCAGCAGGCGTTTGCGCGCGTGCAGCAGATTCAGGAAGAGGAGGGGCGCATCTTTGTGCATCCTTACGAGGGGCCATTGACTGCGCTGGGCACGGCGACGGTGGGGCTGGAATTTGCGGAACAGGCGCCTGACCTGGATGCGTTGATCGTGCCGATCGGCGGCGGCGGCTTGTGTGCTGGCATGGCGTGCGCGTTCAAGCAGTTGCAACCAACCTGTCAGGTGATCGGCGTAGAGCCGGTGGGGGCCGATACGATGCATCGTAGCTTCCTGGCCGGTTCACCACAGGCCATCGACCGCGTCTGCACCATTGCTGACAGCCTGGGCGCCCCCTACGCATTGCCCTATAGCTTTGAGATGTGCCGCACCTTTGTTGATAATCTGGTGCTGATCGACGACCTATCCATGCAGCAGGCGATGGGATTGCTCTACAACAGCATGAAGCTCGCCGTCGAACCGGCAGGAGCGGCGGCAACGGCGGCGCTATGTGGGCCATTGCGCCAGCAACTGCGCGGCAAGCGCGTCGGCGTCATTGTTTGCGGCGCCAACATCGACCTGGCAACCTTTGCCAGCCAGGCGGTAGTGTGAGGCGGGGTGCGTATTGCTTCACGAATCACTATTGACGGGTGACGCATGACTCGCAAGGCATAACGGATGACGCATGGACGGGTGAAGAGCTATTTATGCGCCATGATGCATTGAATCAAGTTTCGCGAATCTTTCTGGTCGTCCTGCTGGTCACCCTGGCGGGGATGGCGTGGGTTGTTGCCCAGGCGTTGGGCTTTGGTTTGCCCGACGCTAGCGGTCTGCCGCGCCAGGCGCTGGTCGGCGCAGCGTGGGATCAACAGGTGGCCTTGATTAGCGGGCACGCTGGCAACGATTCGGGCGCCGTTTGCGAAGACGCGAACGGCAATGTGCTGGTCACCGAGGCGGAGATCAACGCACGCGTCGCCAACCTGACGGCAGAGCGTCTGCGTCGCGCTGGCGCCGACGTAACGATCCTGGATGAGTATGACGAGCGGCTGGAAGGACTGCACGCAGCGGTGCTGATCAGCCTGCACGCCGACAGTTGCATCGATGCGTCTGGCTATAAAGCAGCAGTGCATGCATACTCAGCGATTCCGGCCATTAACGACCGGCTGTTAGCCTGCATCGAGCAAAGCTATCCAACGGCAACGGGACTGCCGCATCACCCGAACACCGTCACCCACAACATGACCGAGTACCACGCCTTCAAGCGCATTGACCCGCTGACGCCGGCCGCCATCATCGAACTTGGCTTTCTGGGCGGCGATCAGTCGCTGTTGGTCAATCAGCCAGAACTGGCCGCCAAGGGGGTGGCCGACAGCATCCTCTGTTTTCTAGAGGGGGAAAAGAAACCAACGCCATGATCCACGCACGTAATCTGGAGATCATCGCACTTGACCCGACAACAGCAGCGACCGAGCCCTTCATCCCTGGCTTTGTCGAGCTGTGGAATACTGCGCTGGGCGGCGATATGCCGATCTCGGCGGCGTTTGTGCGTCACAATTTCAAGCCATCGAGCGGGGTGGTGCGTCGTCTGTTCACAGTGCGCGCTGACGCTACGCTGGCTGGCGCTGCATTGGCGACCATGCTACGCGATGAACCGTTGGTCACCACGCACAGCGAAGGATGGATCGACGCGTTGGTGGTGGCGCCTTCCTGGCAGCGTCGCGGGCTAGGGCGACGCTTATTGCACGCAGCGGAAGGCTGGCTGGCGGAGCAGGGCTGTCGCGCCGTTCAGATCGGCGGTGGACTGCGCCCCTTTGCACCCGGCGCGCCGGAAACGAGCGGCGCAGCGTCATTTTTTACGACGTGCGGCTACGCCACCTTTGGCCCGACCTGGGATATGGCGGCGAATCTGGCAGCGTACACGCCGCCCTCGCTGCGCGAGGCGCCTTGCCGCGCGGCGCCCGCAAACCTCCATCAGGTGGATGACCTGCTCGGCTTCCTGCGTCGCGAGTTTCCCGGCCGCTGGCGCTACGAAGCAGAGATGTTTCTGGCGGACGGCGGACGCATCTCCGATTTCATGCTGCTGTGGACAGAGCGCGGCGTCGATGGTTGTTGCCTGTTGACCTTTCCCGATTCAGTGCGGCCACTGGAGCGTTTCTATCCGTATCAATTGCCCAAGCCATGGGGACAGCTTGGCTCAATTGGCATCAGCGCCGACCAACGCGGGTTGGGCTTTGGAGCGGCGCTGCTCGACGCCGGGTTGCGGCGGCTGCACAACAACGGCGTCAATGGTTGTATCATCGATTGGACGACGCTGGTCGATTTTTACGGCAAGTTCGGCTTTGCACCCTATCGCGCGTATGTCATGTTGGGGCGCGCTTTGTAGGGCGCGAAGGAAAGATGTAGGCCATGACCGACAGCGCACCCAGCGACGATTCATCTCGCAGCAAGAGCTTTCCCATCGGCGCCACCATCTTGCCGGATGGCGTCAACTTTTCGGTCTACTCGCGCAGCGCCACGGCGATAGATTTGCTGCTTTTCGACCACGTCGACGACGCCGCACCCTCACGCACGATTCGACTCGACCCGCAGCGCAATCGCACTTTTTCGTACTGGCATATCTTTGTGCCAGGGGTGCGCGCCGGGCAACTTTACGGCTTCCGCGCACATGGCCCTTATGAACCGCTGTTGGGCATGCGCTTCGACCCCAGCAAGGTGTTGCTCGATCCCTATGGGCGCGGCGTCGCCGTGCCAGCCCGCTTCAGCCGCCGGGCCGCATGTCAACCTGGCGACAATACGGCGCAGGCCATGAAGAGTGTCGTGGTGAATGTCGCTGAGTATGATTGGGAAGGCGACGCGCCGCTGCATCGCCCTTTCAGCGAGACGATCATTTATGAGATGCACGTGCGTGGCTTTACCCGCCACCCCAATTCCGGCGTGACGCCACAAAAACGCGGCGCATACGCCGGGCTGATCGAGAAAATCCCCTATCTTCAGAAGCTGGGCATTACAGCGGTTGAGCTACTGCCGGTTTTCCAATTCGACCCGCAGGATGCGCCAGGCGGGCGCGTCAACTACTGGGGATATTGCCCGGTCTCATTTTTTGCGCCGCACGTACAGTACAGCGTCAGCGGTGATCCAGTGGCGGCGGTGGACGAATTCCGCGACATGGTCAAAGCGTTGCACCGCGCCGGCATCGAGGTGATCCTGGATGTCGTCTACAACCACACTGCCGAAGATGACGAACGGGGGCCAACCTACTGTTTTCGTGGGCTGGAAAACGAAGCGTACTACATCCTGGAAAGCGATCGTGAACATTACGCCAACTACAGCGGCACGGGCAACACGCTCAACGCCAATCAGGCAGTTGTGCGCCGCCTGATCCTGGATAGCCTGCATTACTGGGTCGAAGCGATGCACGTCGATGGCTTCCGCTTCGACCTGGCTTCCATCCTCTCACGCGATGAAAATGGCGCGCCGCTGGCGAACCCGCCGATCTTATGGGATATCGAAACCGACCCGGTGCTGGCGGGCGTCAAGTTGATTGCCGAGGCCTGGGACGCCGCCGGGCTTTATCAGGTGGGCAGTTTTTTGGGCGATCATTGGAAGGAATGGAACGGACGTTTCCGCGATGACATACGTTCGTTCGTTAAGAGCGACCCGGGTATGGTCGAACAGGTGGCCTCGCGCTTCTTTGCCAGCCCCGACCTCTACGGCGCCGAGAATCTCGGCCCGGAGCAGAGCATCAACTTCGTCACCTGTCACGACGGCTTCACCCTGAACGATCTGGTTTCTTACAATGAAAAGCACAACTGGGATAACGGTGAAGAAAATCGTGACGGCGCCAATGATAATCGCAGCTGGAATTGCGGCGTCGAAGGCCCCACCGATGATCCGGCGGTGGAAAGTCTGCGTCAGCGGCAGATCAAGAACTTTTTCGCCATTACGCTGCTGTCGCTCGGTGTGCCGATGTTGTTGATGGGCGATGAGGTGCGTCGGA
Organism: Anaerolineales bacterium UBA3905; assembly: GCA_002391565.1. Classification (GTDB taxonomy): domain Bacteria; phylum Chloroflexota; class Anaerolineae; order Caldilineales; family Caldilineaceae; genus Caldilinea. The sequence goes on along the minus strand of DGFH01000302.1, from coordinate 578 downwards.
CGCAGCGCGGCAACAACAACGCCTACTGTCAGGACAACGAGATTTCCTGGTTCGACTGGTCGCTCTGTACGCGCTACGCTGATCTGCTAGATTACGTGAAAAAATTGATAAAATTTCGGCGTGAATTGAGCATTTTCCGCGATGGGCATGGCCTGAGCTTAATCGAGTTGCTCCAGTATGCGCGCATCGAGTGGCATGGCGTTGAGTTGTTTAAGCCAGACAAGAGTGATTCCTCGCGTAGCTTGGCGCTTACTTTGCGCGGCGCAAGCGAAGCCTTTCATGTGATCGCAAATTTCTACTGGGAGCCGCTCAACTTTGCGGTGCCGCCGCCGCCACGCCGCAGTGCGACCGGGTGGCGCCGTGTGCTGGATACGGCGCTGCCTGCACCCAATGATTTCTGTATGTTGGTGGATGCGCCGCAGATTGCTGGGGAGCAATATCGGGTTGCGCCGAGAACTGTAGTGTTGTTGGCGACGGAGATGCGCACCCCGCCGCCGAGAAAACAGTGAGAGACCAGGAGACGCCCAGATTAGAAGACCGAAGCGAGTCTGCTGCAGACCTGTCTCTTATACACATCT
>DGFH01000160.1:13114-27194 GCA_002391565.1 Anaerolineales bacterium UBA3905 | reverse complement strand
CCCCCCGCCCCCCCCCCCCTTCCGCCCCTTTCCCCCCCGGCGCCGGCGGGCGGGGGGGGGGGCGGTTTGGGCGCCTGCCCCTCCCTGTGTTTCCCCCCCCCCCCCTGCCACACCTTGCAGCCCAAATGCACCTGTGTCGCCGCCGATAGACTGCTTGACCGTCGTGCCTTGCGGCAATTGTTGCTCAATAAACTCCTTGATCGAGAGGCCATAGCGTTGCAAGAAGGTTGCGCCGAAGGATTGACCGTGATCGGAAAGGATGATGAAGTCGTAGGGGCGGGGCGCCTTTTCCTTTGCGACGCGGCGCAGTCGCGCCATCGTCTTGTCGAGCCGCTTGAGGTCGCCAAAAGCGTCGCGCGTCCACGGCCCGGAATGATGGGCGACCTCGTCATAACCCAGGTAAAGCATGTAGATCGACGGCGCCCCACGCATCATGTCCAGGATGGCGATCTGCGCCGAGATATCCCGCATCAAGGTGCTCATGGCGGCGCGCAAAAAAGGGTAGCCATGTTGCAGGCGGTTGAGACGCGGCCAGACGTTTTTGCGTTTCTGCTGCCAGGCCTCCCATAACTCCCGCACAACTTCCGTAAAAAAGATGGCGAGTTCGCGCGTCAGGAAATAAGGGTCGAGCAGCAGCAACGCCACATCCTCCGCCCGGCGTTGCTTCTCGGCGGCGTCGGTCTCGAACATGTTAGCCATGGTGAACATCGACTTCTCAGCATCACCGTTGAGCATGTTCATGATGCTGGAGCCACGACGCATCAACCCCTGCCCGTGCGCGTAGCGCGCGTTGAGTTCCGGTGCATCCGCCGCCGAAACGTAGACCTTTTGTTTTGTCTTGTCGTACCAACGATAGGCGGGGATGTCGTAATTGTCGCCAAACATGATGCCCGCCTGGCAGGAGGAGGTCATTGAGGGCAATCCACAATCTGTGAGCGATAATTGATAACCATCCTCCTCGATCATTTGGCGTAGCGTGGGTAGCAGGCCGTCGTCAAGGGCTTTCTTGATATGCCAGTAGCTCAGGCCGTCGATCTCGAGCATCATCAGGCCGCGCCCTGGTTCATTGGCGCTGTCGAAGGGTTGCTCCCGGGCGCGGCGCTCCATGCGATATTGATAGAATGAGCCTTCTTCGTCCAGTTCGAGGATACCGGTCAGGACTGCATTGAAGAAGGCAAAGACGAGACCGCCAAGGATTCCGCCAGCTATGGTAACTTCGAAACCGGGAAGCAACCACGCCGTAATCCAGAGCGCAACAGCATTGACGAAAAAGCCAATGCCGAACAGGGCGATCCAGCCCAGTGGCCGTGCAAGCAGCATGATCGCTGGGCGAATCAACAGGTTGACGATCGCCAGCAGCAGCGCCGCCGAGATGGCGATGATGGCCCCTGGCGTTGCGTCTGTTGTCACCAGTGTAATGCCCGGCACAACCCAGGCGGCCAGCAGCAAAGACAATGCATCGATCAGCCACACGGTGATAAAACGTATCAGCGTTAACACTGACGTCCGGATCGCGTTGCTCATTTGGGGTTCACGCCTCGCTACACTCGCTTTTCCAACCAGGCAATCACATCGCCGATGACTTCATCCTTACTCGGCTCGTTGAAAATTTCATGGAAGAGAAACGCATAGATTTTGAGCGTCTTATCCTGCGAGGCAATATCACCAAAGAAGTCACGCGAGTCCTTTTCGCTCACCAACCCATCATGACAGCCGTGCAAAATCAAGGCTGGGACAACAAACCTGTACGAGTTCTGTTTGTTCCATTCGACGCCCGCAAAGAGCGCATAGAACAGGCCGAACGAAATCTGTTTGGCGACCAGCGGATCATTCACATACGCTTCCACCACCGCCGGGTCGCTGCAGACGCCATCCGCCAGCTCGTTGGGAAAGTAGGCGTCAACTGGCATATCGGGTGGGATCGGAAAGGCGCGGTTGAAGCGCGTGACTGCGCCAGACGTGACGATGCCGTTGACGCTGGTCGGATATTTCATGCCGTATGTCGTCACCGCAAAACCACCCATGCTGTGTCCGAGCAAAAAAATGGGCAGAGTTGGGTGTTCGCGCCGCACAAGCTCGACCACTACATTTACATCGTCAATCATCTCGTTGAAATCGCGATAGAAAATGGGGACGCCCTGTGACCGACCATGCCCGCGATGGTCGAACCGATAGACGCCAAAACTCGCCGCCGTCAGCTTATTGGTGACATAATCGTAACGCCCTGAATGTTCGCACAACCCATGCACAATGATGATGATCGCTCTGGGGGCGGCAGGCATGTCGGTTCGCAAAAACAGTTGCGTGCCATCGAATGAGGAAATGAATGTCTCCTGTGCCATGAGGACTCCTCCTTTGATTTTCTTTGACGAATTGTCGGGTCGGCGCGCTGGATCGATAAATAGCTCTCAAGCCATCGGCAGCTCACAACTCTTCCCAACGCGTCGGCGCAACGCTGCAAAGTTGCAGATAAGTTGCTTTGCGTTGGATTTCATGGAGTACGGAGACAGCAAGGCTTTTACAAAGATTAACATTGAATCCGAGGGGGCGTCAATTAGCGCCTGAATTCGCCCACCATCACGCGGAAAGCCTGGAAGACAGTGCGATTGGCTTCCATCGTCGTCTCGATTTCCAGGATAGCAGAGCCGTTGGCCGGATCGAAGAACACAGGCAACGCTGCCTGAAGCGCATCAGCGTCGGCAACATGGGCGTAACGCAACCCATGATCGTGCGCCGTATTGCGCGCCGAAAGTGGCTGCGGCGTCAGAAAGTAGTCGGTGCGCGTGGCTTCATCCAACCGTTGCGGCCCTTCGATAATGTCGAAAATGCCGCCGCCGTGATTGTTGAGCAACACAATGCGCAGGTTGGGCGGCAGGCTGCGCTGCCATAACCCATTGCGATCGTAGAAGAAGGCCAGGTCGCCAACGATGAGCGTCGTGATCGCCGAGGTTGTGGTGGCGGCGCCCACCGCCGTGCTCACACAACCGTCGATGCCACTGACGCCGCGATTGGCATTGACCATCGCCGGGGCGCGATCTGGCTTGACGCCAATAAAGTTGGCATAGCGAATCGGCATGCTGTTGCCAATCTGAAGATGACTCTGCGCAGGCAATGCGTCGATCACCTGCCGCATGGCGCCGAATTCGCCAAAGGGCGCATCGTCGAGCAGGCGAAAAAGCTGCTGACGCGCCTGTGCGTTGAGGCGGCGCCAGATTTGCGCATAGTCATGTGCAGAGGCAGGCGTGGTGCGGTCAGCCAGGGCATGCAAAAAGTCGGCAGGCGCCATGTGCAACAGCGCAGTCATCGCCTGATAGGTGTCTGGCGCCGCTCCCGCCGGCTGTACGCGCCACAGGTGTTGAGGGGGATGGGCGCGCAACAGCTGTTTCAGATATTTCGATGTCACCTGTCCGCCCAGGTAGATTACCAGGTCGGGCGCCAGCGCCGTCAATGTCGCCGGATCGCGCGTCCCCAGCGCCACATCCGCCTGCATGAGTGGGGCGGCGTGGGGCCAGCAGTTGGCGGTGATGTCGGCAAAGACGGCTACGCTGGAGTCAGCCTGCAGGCGCATCAGGGCTGTGTGCAACGCAGCGTCGGGCGGCATCATCCCCACCACGATCAGCTTACGCTGCGCCTGTCGCCATGCGGCCAGAAGCGGCGGCCAGGCGCTTTCGGTCAGCAGTGGATGGGACGTCGCCGGCGTCGGTATACGTAGGCTGTGTTGAAAGTCAGGTTGATAGCCCGGTGGCGGATAGAGCGGCTCGCGCAGCGGGACATTGATGTGCACCGGGCCAGGCGACAATCCTGTCGCTGCATTGAGCGCCTCGCTGATGATCCGCACGACATGCCATTGTGCATCCGTGTGTTCTTCTTGCGGCAGTGTGGCATGGTAGCGCACGTGGGGCGCGTAGAGGCCGGTCTGATGGATCGCCTGGTTGTCCTGCTGGTCGATCCACTCCGGTGGGCGGTCGGCGGTGAGGACGAGCAGGGGAATTTGCTGATAGAACGCCTCAACCACCGCCGGGCCAAAGTTAACCGCAGCGGTGCCGGACGTGCAGACCAATCCCACCGGGCGACGCAGTTGCTGCGCCATGCCCAGCGCCACATAACCCGCTGCGCGTTCGTCATAGACCACGCGCACATTGATGTCGGGATGGCGCGCCAGGGCAATCGTCAACGGCGCCGAACGCGAACCCGGCGCCACCACAAACTCTCGCACGCCGCGCGCGCTGCAAACCTGGAGTGCAAGTTCAACCAATGGAAAGACGCCGTCCGCCATGGCGACGACCTGCCTGCTCACACTGCTTCTGGCGCGAGGACGGCCAGCATTGTCTCTGCCTTAAGCGCTGTCTCGCGCCACTCTGCGGCAGGGTCGGATTCTGCAGTGATGCCCGCTCCCACGTAGAGATGAGCGTGCCCGGCGCCCAACTGCATACAACGAAGATTTACATAAAGGCTGGAGGCGCCCTGAATATGTACGGGACCAAGAAAACCGCTGTAGAAGCTCCGGTCGTATCCTTCGTGCGCCAGGATAAAGGCCAGCGCCTGATGCTTCGGCATGCCGCACACCGCTGAAGTGGGGTGCAACTCGTTAAGCACGCGATTGGCAAGCATCAGCCGTTCTGTCTCCGGCAGATCGACGCGAAAGAGCGTCTGTAGGTGCACGACCGAACCTGCAGCCACTGTGTGCGGTCCACTCTCCTGCACGTTGGGCGCGCCGGCGCTGGCGAAAAAGTTGCGGATATACGCGCCGACCATCTCCTGTTCGACGATCTCTTTGCGTCCCCACTGCACCGATTCCAGCGGCAGGTCGGTGGGGCGGCGCTGTGTGCCGGCCAACGCCATCGTCGTCAACCCTCTATCGTCCAGGGTGAGCAGCACTTCCGGCGTCGCGCCCAGCCAGGTGCCAACGCCCGGAATCGCCACCAGCGAGACGAAGGCATGTGGATAGCGCGCACACAGCGCCGCAAATGCGGCAGCCGGATCGAAATCGACGGGCAAAGGCAGCGCCGCTGTGCGCGACACGACGACCTTGGCGATGCCCGTGCCCCGAATGAAGTCGATGGCTTTCTGAACGATGCCGGTGAATTCGCCTTCGGTGGCGGCATGATTGCGAATGTTCTCCGCTACATACCAGTTGCGAGGAGCGTCGCCTGGGTGGTGAAGCATGGCAAACAGCTTCTGTGCACGCTGGGCGCGCGCCGAAGAACCGTTGTGATGGAGTGGATGGAGCGTTTGACCGTCGAACCACAGGTCGGCATGCAATTGTAGCGCTGCGCCCGCTGGCGCCGAGACAAAGGGCGCAAAGACGAAGGCAGATTGGCGGGCGGCGAAATCAATAGCGCCCAGTGTTGGCGCTGCACTCAGATCGATGACGGCCTGCGGTTGCGTCATCCCAGGCCGCTGCCATGCAGCAATCGCCGTTCCGGCTGTCACGGCGGCGTGGAAAAGAGGATGAATTTTCGTTGCAATCGTTTTGATTTCTGGCTGCCTAATCACTTCACGCTGCGCCATACCATCTATCCTTGCCGTCATTGTCTATCGTAGACAATTTTCTTGCGAATTGTTTTATCCCATTGTACACAAAGTCCGCCCAAAGCTGCGTGACGCAGCGTACCTTCGTTGGATTTTTCACAATAGAGTACGAATAACACAACGCCGGGTTGCTGTCAAAAGCTCTGTTGCGCATGGGGCTTGAGAAATGTGCGTTGCAGAAGCCGCCGCGTCTTTCAGAAAATTTCTGGATGGCAGCCAGGCAATTGGAATGGGAGAAGGTGCAGGATGGTTGTGACGGGAAGCAGGGTGCAATGTGTTTGACTGCTGAGGGCTTCCAGGGCGTCGGGGTGGCGTCCCTGGAAGCCGCACTTACGCGTCTCTGGTTCAGGAGCCGATGTGTAATCTATTCGCCGGCGTGCGTTTCCAGTTCGTGTAATAGATCGTGCAGTTCCATGGCGATGGGCGCCGCCGCCGCCAGGTCGCCGCTGGTGAGCGCCGCACGCAGCGCGTCGGCTTTGGTCTTGATCTGCCCAATCATCTCCTCCAGTTCCATCGGCCAGGCGGCGCCATTCACCTGCGTCTGCAGGGCGTCCAGCGTCGTCAGAGCGGCGGCTGCGTCTAGCGTCCCACCTTCATTCAGCGCCTCGTCGATGGCATGAACATCCTGGATGGGCAGCGCCTTGATCGCCGCCTTGATTTCTGGCGCCAGTATCAGGTCGCTGTGTTCCATTGCCCCATGTTCGGCCATCTCGCCATGCTCATGTGTTGCATCGGCGGTTGGCTGCATGTCGTGACCTTGCATGGCGCCCGTCTGGTTGGGCATCTGCATATTCATGGGCATGTTCATCTGCATGTCAAGCACGGGCACGGTGAGCTCCATGCTCTCGCCGTTGTCAAAATTGACGGTCAGGCTCAGCTCGTCGCCGGGTGCAAGTGGCTTGATCACATCGATCAACATAATGTGCTTGCCGCCTGGTTTGAGCACCAGCGCCTCGCCCGCCGGCACCGTGTAGCCGTCGGGCAGCGGCACCATCTTCATCACGCCATTTTCCGCCACTGTTTCGTGCGTCTCAACAACGTTAGCCGCCGGGCTAGACGCGGAAACGAGTTGGACGTCGGTGTCTAGCCCATTGAGCACCGTGAAGTAGACGGCGCCGGTGCCGCCTGCCAGTGGCGCCGGACGGGCGCGCACATCCACGATGGTTAGCTTACCGGGTTCCGGTTCGGGCAGGGGCGCCTCGGTCGCCATGGCGTTCATGGCGTTCATGTCGTTCATAGCGCCGCCTGGTTGCATGGGCAGCGCAGCGCAACCGGCCAGCATCGTCATCAGCAACGACAGACCGGCAATGAGAGTGAGTAAGTGTTTGTACATCGTTCTCCACTTTCCTTTGATAATTCAAGATAGTATGGCATAACAGATTGCAGAAGGTGCATGACCTTCCACCTGCCGTGCATAGATTGCGTCATCACGACGACGCAGGGACAAAGGAAAGGTTGGCTTAGCGTGGGGGTGGGGTGGCAATGACCAGCGGTGGTGCGTAGGCGCGCAGCGTCGCCAGGCGTTGGCGAAAGCCGCCGCCGTCACGCCGTTCCGGTGAGAGCTGTACATTCAGCGCCATGAGCAACAAAATGGTGACAGCCAACACCAGCGGTGTAGACTGAGTCACCGGTGTGGCTGACCCCGATAGTGCGCCGGGCAACGGCGCTGCGCACAGTTCTCCCAGACCATTGGCAAGTGCAGTGGCTGTGGCGTGGAGCAGATCATGGGCGTTGCCAAGCTCCTGGCCGATGAAGTTGGCGCTGTGGGCAGGCGGCGGCAAGAAGACAAAGTGGGCGCGCGCATGAACATGGCTGGGTGTGGCTTCGGCGCCCCAGCAAATAAAGGGCAACACCAGACCAAAGATGGCCGTAAAAAGCACATGCAGCCACCGTAGCCAGCGCTCAGACACTGTCAACTCACGCTCACTTGCTTTCCGCATAGTGGGCAACAATAACAAATTCAAGGATATTCTGCAAGCGGCAATGCACAGGGTGATAGAATAAAGCGTCAACTCCACCAACAAGGAACGAAACAATGGGCACTGCAACTACAACCAGAATTTCGGAACAAGCATTTGTCTCTGTCGAGGCATCCTCGGCAGCACTGTACGCCATCCAGACCCATGCACCGGGGCCAGCCGGCAGCCTCCCATTGGATGATGTATTTTTGCGCACGGCAGCCAGCGGCCACATCTTCGGCCTGACGCAAGATGCTGGCATGGGGTGGAATCCGGCGCACTTGCGACGCAAGGAATTCCTCATCCTGAGTACGCAGGGCGGCATCCGCAACCCGGATGGTTCGCCGACTGCGCTCGGCTATCACACCGGCCACTGGGAGGTTGGCCTGTTGATGCAAGCCGCTGCTGAAGAGTTTGGGCGATTAGGCGCCATCCCCTTTGCTGGTTTCGTCACCGACCCATGCGATGGGCGTACACAGGGCACGCCGGGTATGATGGACAGCCTGCCTTATCGCAACGACGCCGCCATCGTGTTGCGCCGCCTGATCCGCTCGTTGCCGACGCGCGCCGGCGTGATGGGGGTGGCGACCTGTGACAAAGGGTTGCCGGCGATGATGCTGGCGCTGGCCGGGTTGCGCACGCTACCATCGATCCTGGTTCCTGGCGGCGTCACCCTGCCGCCTTCCGTGGGCGAGGACGCCGGCAAGGTGCAGACGCTGGGCGTGCGTTATGTGCAGGGTGAGATCACGCTAGAGGAAGCCGCCGATCTGGGATGCCGGGCGTGCGGGTCGCCAGGCGGCGGCTGCCAGTTTCTTGGCACAGCGGCGACCAGCCAGGTCGTGGCCGAAGCGCTGGGGTTGTCGTTGCTGCATTCAGCGCTGACGCCATCCGGCCAGCCGCTTTGGCTCGATATGGCGCGGCGTTCGGCGCAGGCGTTACTGGCGCTAGAGGCCGCCGGCTACACCGTCGGCGACATTTTGAGTGAAGATGCCTTGCACAATGCGATGGTCGTCCATGCGGCGTTTGGCGGCAGCACAAACCTGCTGCTGCATATCCCGGCGCTGGCGCATGCGGCTGGGTTGCGCTTGCCGACAGTCGAGGATTGGCGCCGCATCAACGCCATCACGCCGCGCCTGGTGGATGTCTTACCCAACGGGCCGGTCGGCCATCCGACCGTGCGCGTCTTTCTGGCTGGCGGCGTGCCGGAAGTGATGTTGCATTTGCGCGGGCTTGGCTTGCTACGTCTGGACGCGTTGACTGTCCACGGGCGGCCCTGGGGCGAGATGCTTGAGCACTGGGAGCGCAGCGAACGGCGCCAGCGTCTGCGCGCGCATCTACTCGCCAGCGACGGCATCGATCCCGACGACGTGATCATGTCGCCAGAGCGGGCGCACGCGCGCGGGCTGACCAGCACCGTCACCTTCCCGCGCGGCAACCTGGCGCCGGAAGGGTCAGTGGTCAAGAGCACAGCTATCGATCGCAGCGTGCTCGACGCCGATGGCGTTTACCGCAAAGTTGGCCCGGCGCGTGTCTTCACCAGCGAAGCGGCCGCCATCGCCGCCGTCAAAGGACAGAGCGCAGCCCCCATCCGTCCTGGCGACGTCATTGTGCTGATGGGGCGTGGTCCGCTTGGCTGCGGTATGGAAGAGACCTACCAGATCACATCGGCGCTGAAGTATCTGCCGTGGGGCAAGGAAGTGGCGTTGATCACCGATGCGCGTTTCAGCGGTGTGAGCACCGGCGCCTGCATCGGGCATGTGGGGCCAGAGGCGCTGGCGGGGGGGCCGCTCGGACGCGTGCGCGAAGGCGACGCCATTCGGATCGAAATTGACACAGTGCACCTCACCGGCAGTATCGATCTGATCGGTCATGATGGCCAGCGCTACAGCCCAGAGCAAGGCGCCGCTGTTCTGGCCGCGCGCCCGCCGCATCCTGACCTGGCGCCCGATCCCGGCTTGCCTGCCGATACCGCGTTGTGGGCGGCGCTCCAACAGGCCAGCGGCGGCATTTGGCGCGGCTGTATCTACGACGTGGAACGCATCACGCGCGTGGTGGAAGCGGGGCTACGCGCCCTGGGCGAGGTGGAAGAATAACAGTCGATGCGGATGTTCATTGACGATAATGGCCTTGCCTGTTAAGATGGCAGCGATTCTGCTGCCGGGGGAGGATCATCGAGTGATTCTGTCCAGGCGGCGTCGGGAGGCAAGCCTGTCGTGGTCTTACTGGTTGCGATTATACAGTCCGAGGATGTCCATCATCTCTCACGTCGGCTGTTGGAACAGGGATTCCGTCTGACGCAGATCAACGCGTTTGGCGGCCTGCTAGGGACAGGCAGCGTCGTGCTGTTGTTAGGTGTGGATGAACCGCGCGTGTCAGTTGTCCTGAAAACCATTGCCGCGACTTGTCAGGTGCGCACCGATGTTGCCAACGCTGCGCCGTGGCTGGGCGCAGTCGGCATGGCGCCGGGTACAATGTTGGCGCCGATGGAGGTGATCGTCGGTGGGGCGGTGGTTTTTGGCTTGCCCATACAACGATTTTTACAATTGCCGCTGCCCCCGGCCAATGCAGATGGTGAAGAGGAAAGGGGCGTCACCGTGGCTGATTCGGAATCACTGGGGCAGCCTGGCGCTGCTTTGCCTGACACGGGTGGAATGACCAAACTGGTGGTTGCCATTGTGCACAGCGACGATGTCAATTCGGTGGTGGATGCGCTACTGGCCGCTGGACATCGCCTGACGCGCCTGAACACGGCGGGTGGCTTTTTGCGGCGTGGCAACGCCACGCTGCTGGTCGGCGCCAAAGCGCGCGAGGTGGACGAGGTGCTCACCTTGATCCAGACCAATGTTCGCCCGCGCACTGAGCCAAACCCGCCGCAGGCAGGGATGCCGATGTACGGAGCAACGGTCTTTGTCCTGGATGCATCACTGTTTCTGCGCTTCTGACGGTTTCTGCGCTTCTGACGGTTTCTGCGCTTCTGACGATGCGTCATGTCGTCAGCGCCCGCCAGGACGAGAATGGATTCTGGATGTAGATCGCGCTCCTGGACGGTTGATGATCCACAGATCGGCTGCACACTTTCACTTCCGCATCAGCAGAACGGCTAACGCCCCGTCGTGATGGATTTCGCTGGCAGGTGTATAGACGTCGGCCAGGCGCTGTAAGGAAGAATCGGCCTGCAACTGGCTGCGAGCTTTGCTCGTAGAGAATTGGATAAACAAGCGGCGCGCCATTTGCTGTGCAGGTGGCGGCCATCCATATCAGGGGAACATTGACTTTGCAACGCATTCTGACTGCTGAACAAGACCAGCTGATCCGTCGTGAGCGTAACCTGCTCGAGGATTTACGCGTGCTGCTTGTGCGATTGGGTGCGCCAGAGGATGACCTGGCGTTGCTCAAGCGCGCATTGCAACAGCTCGATGAACTTTTCTTGCTCGTCGTCGTAGGCGAATTCAACGCCGGGAAGAGTGCGTTTCTCAACGCACTGTTGGGCGAGCGGTTGCTTGCCGAGGGCGTGCTGCCCACCACCAGCCAGATTCAGGTGCTGCGCTATGGCGATCGTCCGCATGAGGACATGACGGGTGAGGATGTGCTGATTCTGCACCTGCCTATCGCCTGGCTGCGCGAAATCAACCTGGTCGATACACCGGGCACCAATGCGGTGATTCAGCGCCATCAGGAGATTACAGAGCACTTCATTCCACGCAGCGATCTGGTGCTCTTTGTCACCAGCGCTGACCGTCCCTTCAGTGAGAGCGAGCGTTTACTCCTGCAGCGTATCCGCGAGTGGGGCAAGAAAATTGTCGTCGTCGTCAACAAGATCGATCTGATCGACGATCCAGCCGACCGCCAGCGCATCGTTGATTTTGTGGCGGAGAATGGGACGCAACTGCTGGGCGTCGTCCCGCGCATCTTCCCGGTCAGCGCACGGCTGGCGCTCAAGGCAAAAGAGCAGGCAGGTGCTGACCGTCGCTCACTCGAACGCTCTGATCTGTGGGCGCAAAGTCGCTTCGATCCCCTGGAGCATTACATCCTGAACGCTCTCGACGCTGCCGCTCGCCTCCGCCTGAAGTTGGAGAATCCTGTTGGCGTCGCTGACTACCTGACCAACCACTATCGCCAGCTGATCAACAGCCGCAACGCCGTGCTCAAGGACGACTTCGCCGCCATCGACGTCATCGAGGCGCAACTGGCGGCTTACGACGCCGATATGCGCCGCGACTTCAAGTATCATCTCAGCCACGTGGATAATGTACTGTACGCCATGGCCGAACGCGGCGACCGCTTCTTCGACGAGATGATGCGCATCGGGCGCGTCTTCGACCTGATCAACGGCGACAAGGTGCGGGCTGAATTCGAGCGGAGCGTCATCGCTGACACATCGCGCGAAGTCGAGGCGCAGGTCAGCGACCTGATCGACTGGCTGGTGCAGCGCGACTATCGCCAGTGGCGCGACGTGATGGATTATCTCAACCGTCGCGCCAAAGCACACGCCGATCATATCGTTGGTAAGGTGGACAGTGATTTCGAGTTCAACCGCCAGAACCTGATCGCCAGCGTTGGGCGCGAGGCGCAGCGTGTGGTCGATAGTTACGACCCGGAGACCGAATCGCTCAACCTGGCGCAGCAGGTGCAGAACGCCCTGGTGCAAACCGCTGCAGTCGAAGCCGGCGCGCTGGGGCTAGGCGCGATCCTGGTCGCCGTGTTGCACACCACCTTGCTCGATGTGACAGGATTGCTTGGCGCTGGGGCGTTGGCGGCGCTGGGGTTCTATGTGCTTCCCTATCGGCGCAACCGTCTCAAACAAGAATTGCGCAGCGGCATCGACGCTCTGCGGCAGCAGTTAAACGATGCACTGACGCGTCAGTTCGAGCGCGAGTTGACCAACGGCATGCAGCGGATGCGCGAGGCGATTGCGCCATACATGCGCTTTGTGAGCGTAGAGCGGGAAAAGCTGGCGCGTGTGAGTGAGGAAATGGAACGCCTGCGCCGCGAGTTGGCCGACATCCGCACCGCCACGGCAAAAGTCTTGCCCGCGCAGGAGTAATGCTCAATCATGCCTGAAATGATTACCCTGATGCCGGTGGATGCTGCGCTGCACACTGCCGCGCTCCAGGCTGTCTATGCTGCCACGCCGGGATATTGGCGGCTGTATCATCTGCCCGGCCCACCGGCGGATCACGCCGCACGCGAGCTGGCCGCTGCACAGGCGACGCCAGGCCGCGTGTTGCTTGCCATCTTGCGCCCGCTCGAACGCGCCAATCCCGCCGCCGGCGCCGAGATGATCGGCGTGCTCGACTTCCGGCTACACTGGCCCGACGCGGGCATTGCCTATATCGCCATGTTGATGGTGGCGGAGCCATTGCAGCGGCAGGGCATCGGCGCCCAGGCGTGGTCGTTGCTCAAGCCCTGGCTGGCCAACACAGCCGGCATCCACACTGTACGCGTGGGAGTGGAGCAATTCAACGTTGTGGCGCTGAAGTTCTGGACGGCGCAGGGCTTCACTCTCACCGGTGAAAGCGACCGCATGCGCGTGGGTGAGAAATTTGTGCGCCTGCTCTATCTGACGACGACGCTGCCTGACAGCCGCTAACCATGACGCCAGCCGATCCGCAATCGCCGCTATTTCGTTCCTTCTCTGTTGCGCCTGTAACAGGGTGGCGCCGCTGGCTGCCTGGTTTGCAGACCCTACGCACCTACCGCCGGGAATGGTTGCGTAACGACATTGGCGCCGGGTTGGCGCTGACGACGCTCCTGGTGCCGGTGGGCATAGCCTACGCACAGGCGTCAGGGTTGCCAGGCATCTATGGCCTCTATGCCACGATTGTGCCGCTGCTGGCCTATGCCATCGTCGGCCCCAGCCGCATCCTGGTGTTGGGGCCGGATTCATCCCTGGCGCCGATCATTGCTGCGACGATCGTGCCGCTGGCGGCGGGCGACCCGGTGCGGGCGGCGACATTGGCGGCAGGGATGGCGATCGTCGCCGGGCTGCTCTGCATCGTGGCAGGCATAGCGCGCCTGGGCTTCATCACCGAACTGCTTTCCAAGCCGATCCGGTATGGTTATATAAACGGCATCGCGCTGACAGTCCTGGTGAGTCAGTTGCCTGCGCTCTTTGGCTTCCGCGTCGATGGCGGCAATGTCGTGCAGCGCGCCGTCGCGTTCGTGCAGGGTGTTGTCGCCGGCCAAACGAATTGGGTGGAGTTGCTGGTCGGCGGCGGTGCGCTGGCGACAATTCTGCTGCTGCGCCGTAACCCACGTCTTCCTGGCATTCTATTGGCTGTGGTCGGCGCGACGCTGCTCGTCACTTTCTTCGACCTGGCGACGCAGGCCGGTGTGGCCGTATTGGGGCCGTTGCCGCAAGGCCTGCCGCGTCTCGTGCTCCCCTGGCTGTCCGTCACCGATTTTACGCCGGTGCTGTTGGGCGGGGTGACGGTGGCATTAGTGGCTTTTGCCGATACAAGCGTGCTCTCGCGCACCTACGCCGCCCGGCTTGGCTATGCCGTGAACCCAAGTCAGGAGATGATCGCACTTGGCGTCGCCAACCTGGCGGCAGGGCTGGGGCAGGGCTTCCCCATTTCCAGTAGTTCATC
>DGFH01000160.1:6111-12802 GCA_002391565.1 Anaerolineales bacterium UBA3905 | reverse complement strand
GTCATTGCCTCTGCGTTGCGTCTTTTTCAGGTGCGCGACCTGCGCCGCATCTATCGCATCCAGCAATGGGAGTTCTGGCTATCGATGGCTTGCTTTGCGGGTGTGGCGCTCTTGGGCGCCATCCCTGGCATCGGGCTGGCGATTGTGGCCGCCGTGATCGAGTTTTTGTGGGATGGCTGGCGTCCGCATTCAGCTGTATTGGGGCGGGTGGATGGCGTCAAGGGCTACCATGACATCACGCGTTATCCGCAGGCGCGGCTGATTCCAGGGCTGGTGCTCTTCCGCTGGGATGCACCGCTCTTCTTTGCCAACGCCGAATATTTCCATACGCGTGTATTGGAGGCCGTAGCAAGCGCGCCGGCGCCCGTGCGCTGGGTCGTCGTCGCCGCCGAGCCGGTGACGAGCGTCGATGTCACCGCCGCCGACATGCTGGCCGAGCTGGATGATGCGCTGCACGCCGCCGGCATCGAGTTGTGTTTTGCAGAGATGAAAGACCCCGTCAAGGATAAGCTCAAACGCTTTGGCCTTTTTACGCGCTTTGGGGAGAGGCTCTTCTTCACAACTTTAGGTGAGGCTGTGAGCACCTACGTGCACACGTATCAAGTGCCGTGGATCGACTGGCAGGATCGCCCGCATGCGCCCAGGCCACCATGAACCGGCCGTTCGGCCTCCCGATCAGGCGCAAGACCGACCTTCGGATGTTGTATACGATCTTCCTCAAGCGTCCCTGGGGATGACCTGACTCACTCTGAATCTAGGCAGTCGCTTGCGTCGTCGCATCAGCCATGTTAGCATAAAGCCGCGTTTCGCTGCCGAACCAACTCAGGCGCTCGTCGTGCACAGGTGGCTTGCCTGCCACGTAGGAAGCGCGCCAACCCACAAGGAGCCCGATAATGTTCTACCGCATCTACAACAGCGAAAGCGGCGATCTGTTGGGGGAGATCACCGCCACAGAGCTTGGCGTGCTAACTTCTTTGCTGGAAGAGGAATCCGCTGAGGATCGGGATTACTACATCACAACCGATACGATCGACTATTTGGCAACGAACGGCGCTGATGCGTCGCTCGTTGCCCTCTTGCGCAAAGCAGTTGGCGCGGAGGAAGGCGTTGAGATTCGCTGGGCGCGCGCATAATCTGCGGAGTTTCATCTGATCCGCATTCTATAATTCCCTATAAGGAGCAAAGCCATGTCCGACCTGAAGAGCCAATTCGAACAAGCGGCGCGTGAGTCCACCGAACTGCCGACGCGCCCCGACAATCAGACGCTGTTACAACTGTACGCCCTTTACAAACAGGCAACAGTTGGCGATGTTAACACGAAGCGTCCCGGCTTGACCGATTTCGTCGGTCGCGCCAAATGGGACGCATGGGAGAAACTCAAAGGGCAGAGCCCCGAGCAGGCTATGCAGGCGTACATCGACCTCGTGAACAAGCTGAAGGGCTGAGCCAGCCCACGCCATATTTCATTCATACAGGAGAGATGACCCATGCAACGCATCTGGTTGATCGGAGTGGCGTTTTTGTTGATATTGGCGTCCGGCTGTGCACCCGTAGTTGACTTGAGCAACCAACCGGTGACGCTCGCAAATGGCGTGGTCGGCACACTCAATCGACCTGTTGGCGTCAACGACGCCCCCGTCGTCTTGATGCTCCACGGTTTTGGTAGTTCCAAAGATGAAGTTGGCGGCATGTATGCGCGGCTGGCAGATGCTCTCGCTCAGCGCGGCGTCGGCTCACTACGCATCGACTTTCGCGGCTTTGGCAAAAGTGATGGCGACACAGGTTCCACCACAGTGGGCGCGCAGGTCGAAGACGCTGTCGCCGCGTATGAATACCTGGCCAGCTTGGAGTGGGTCGACCCAGATCGCATTGGCGTGATTGGCTTCAGTCTGGGGGGAGGTGTGGCGATCATCACGGCGGCGGAGCATCCCGACTTCTTCAAGTCGATGGTGACCTGGTCCTCGGTGGGCGACATGACGCCAGACTTCGTTGCTTCGCTAGGGCAGGAAGCCTTTGACACGGCGGCGGCGAAAGGTGTGGTTGGGCTTGATCTGGGCTGGCGCACGATCGTGCTCAAGCAAGGCTTCTTCGAAAGTCTGGCGCAATACGACCTGGCGCAACTGATCTCTGCATATCCTGGCGCTTATCTGGCAATTGCAGGCGATCAGGATTTCTCGGCGGCATATGCGCCCGGCTTTGTCGAGAGTGCGCCTGGCGCGCCCAAAGAACTCTGGATTGTGCCGGGCGGCGACCACATCTTTGGCGTGCTGACCGACGACCAAACCATGGCTGATAGCGTCATCGAACGCACGGCGCAGTGGTTTGCAGAGACGTTATAGAACAGAACACAGAGATGTTGCGGCGGATGCAACGGCCACCGTTGCACCCGCCGCAATTTTTATCCCCGACGACAGGGAAAGCAATCAACTGTCAACTGTCAAAACATTCCTGAATGGCGGTCGGTTACTCTCCCGCCCGCTGCGCGCGGTACTTCTCATCCAGGCTATCGATCTTCGCCACCTTGGGCGCCGAACGCCCGCCCTGGAACTCGCTCTCCAGCCAGATGTCGATCAGTTTTTCCGCCACGGCGGCGCCGGTGATCTGCGCACCAAAGGTGATGATCTGCGCATTGTTGCTGGCAACTGCGCGCTCGGCAGTGTAGGGGTCCTGCACACAGACGGCGCGCACGCCCGGCACCTTGTTCGCCACAATCGCCATGCCCGCGCCGGTGCCACAGACCAGGATGCCGCGTGTATACTTGCCCGCGCCGACCTCCTCCGCCACCTTGGCGCCCACGTCCGGGTAATCGA
Source organism: Anaerolineales bacterium UBA3905 (assembly GCA_002391565.1). Classification (GTDB taxonomy): domain Bacteria; phylum Chloroflexota; class Anaerolineae; order Caldilineales; family Caldilineaceae; genus Caldilinea. The sequence continues at coordinate 9,992 of DGFH01000160.1, read as the reverse complement.
CCGGCGTGCTCTCATTCACGCCCATGTCCACCACCTGATAACCCTTTTTGAGCAGGTAATCGCGAATCGCATTCTTCAATGGCATACCGAAATGGTCGGCGCCCATCACAATCGGTGTGTTCTTGTCCATGTTATCCCTCCCAAAACTCTCTTGATGTCGATTTGATTGGCGTTCTTTGCGCAACTCTGCGCCCTGTGCGTCTCTGCGTCGAGATATGTAACCTGCTGGTTTTGCGGCTCAGGCCAGCCCCAACACCTTCGCCAACTTGCGCGCCGTGAAGCGATTGCGCAGATAGTGACCGTTGTTGAAGCCCAGATCGCGCTCGGCGTCGTCGAGGCCAAGCTCCGCTGCAGAGGTCGGGCCGCCGGCGCGTCGCAGCAGATCGGCGACGGTGGCAGCCGGCGGCACCTGGGCGGCAATGGCTTGAATGTCCTGCCAATGGGCGAGGATGCTCCGCTTGAGTGCGTCCACCTGCGCTGGCGTCATCTCCAAAAACGCCTTGTGGTCGGCGATGATGCCATCCGCCAGTTCACCATAGGCAGCGCGGATAGCTGCAATCTCCTCGTCGCGCGTCGGCCAGGCTGTCGCTTCCAACAGATCGGCGACCTGTTCCCGCGAGAGGGCGCGCACCTGGTCGTACAGATGCGCCACCATCACCGTTGCCACGCCGACTTTGGCGCCATGCAAGATCGCCGGTCGTCCCTCGCGCAACAACTTCATCTCCCAGTAGTGCGAGGTGTGATGCTCGGCGCCGGAAGCCGGCCGCGACTCACCGAAATCCAACATACAGTAGCCCGATTCGAGCAGCGCATCGAAGAGACGGCTGATCGCCAACGGCTCGCCGCGCCCGATGCCATCTACGTTGTCGATGCAGATTTGCACGGCGTCGAGTGTGCGCTGCGCAATCGCTTCGTCGTAAGGTTCATGCCAGAGCAGCCTGCCCAACCGCCAGTCGGCGATCGAGGTCAACTTGCCGAGCATATCGCCAAAGCCAGCGGCGATCATCGCCTGCGGAGCGTGCGCCAGCGTGTTGATGTCGGCAAAGATGGCGTAGGGCGCCTGACAATAGACTGAGACTTTGACGCCGTGGATGATTAGCGGTGCGCCAATCGAGGCGAAACCATCCACCGAGGGCGCCGTTGGCACCGAGATGAAGTGGCTGTGTGTACGATGACTGGCAAAGCGCGTGATGTCGGTCAGGGTGCCGGAGCCAACGGCGATGTAGGTGCGCGGTTCGCCGCCTGCGGCAAGCAGCACGTCGAAGATATGCGCGGCGTCGGCGATCACTTCGTCGTTGGTGAAGACGATCTGCTTGAGATCAAAACCGGCGTCGCGCAGGGCGCGCGCCACCATCTCGCCCTGTGCGGCAAAGGTATGTTTGTCGGCCACCAAAAACAGTCTGGCGAGGTCGTGCGCGCGACAAAACTCGACAAGATGCTCTACTGCGCGGTCGTCAATCGTGACAGCCTGTGGACGATACGCCATGGTCAGTTCTTCCTCTCGCTGAGCTGCATCGCACGCACCAGATACGCCAGCATCGTGAAACCGGCTTCTTCCGCCGTGCGGCCATAGCTGACGACGCCGTCCTCATGCCCCGCCATGCCAAAGATGCGCTTCGCCGGCAGGTCACTCTCAATGTAGAGGCGCTTCACCTCTGCCGCCATCTCCGGCGTTCCGTAGGGCACGTTGGCCGTCATCGGCACGCCCAGAGCCTCAGCATTGTGCCAGATTTCGGGCGAGTGCACGTGCAACACCCAAAAAATCTGGCTGTCGAGGGCGTAGACGGCGCCGTGCGTCAGCGCTTCTGACGATGGCTTGATCGGCCCTTCCGCCACCAGCCGATTTTCCTCCGGGTAACAAGCCGTCACGACCACGTAATCTTCTGCGGTCAGGTCGGCTTTGCCGCCCGTCTGTGTGCCGGTGATGATGAAGGGATGCCGCCCATCGGCGCGCACAATTTTGTCCAGACGGCAACTGATGTTCCCGTACCCATAGCCGCCGTAAAGGTGCGGATTCTGGCCGATCAACTTCGTCAACACCATCAGCTTGCGCCAGGCGTTCAACTCGCTGATCCGCGCCGCCGGCAAAGCTGGCGCCGGCGTATAATCGCATTGATATTTGACGATACCTTCTTTGGTGGACATAGTGTCTCCCTATTTTTGAATCTGTCTTTCACTCATCTTGCGCATCAAATCGCGCAATTGCCGATACGTATCTTGATATTGTCGCACGAAAAATGCGTATTCGGCATGTCGCTGAGGGTCTGGAGTGAATTGTCGCTCGATCGCCACCATCCGCTGCGCGGCAGTCGGCAGATCGGGATGTAGCCCGGCGCCCACTGCCGCCACCACCGCCGAGCCGAGCAGGGAGGCTTCTGGCTCGCGCGTGATCTGCAATGGCTGACCGCATACATCGGCGTAAATCTGCATAAAGAGCGGGCTGTGCGTTGCGCCGCCGCTGGCGATGATGCGTCCAACCTGGAAACCGTGCCCACGAAAAGTTTGCAAAATATCCTCCATACCGTAGGCGATGCCCTCCATCAGCGCCCGGAAGACCTGCGCCCGTCCGCTTTGCAGCGACAACCCCCAGATGGCGCCGCGCGCAGCGGAGTCGGTGTGCGGCGTGCGGTTGCCCTGGAAGTAATCCAGCACGATCAGCCCTTCGGCGCCAGGCGGCGTCTGCGCCGCCTCTTCGTCGAGCAACTGATAGACCGAAATGCCGCGTGCGGCGGCTTCGGCTGCCGCGCCTGTGGCAAAGTTGCGCTTGAACCATGCCAACACCGAACCTGTAGAGACCTGGCCGCCTTCGACAAGATTCAGACCCGGTATGACCGCATCTGGGAAACTGCCAAAGATGCCCGGAAAGTGTATCTCTTCGGTGGCGAGCGCCGAGAGTACATTGGAAGACCCCATGACGACGCCAAGATCGCCCGGCTGTGTCACACCCTGCCCAAGCAGTCCAACAAAGGCGTCGCCACCGCCTGCTGCTACGGGAATGCCAGGCGGCAAGCCCAAGACAGCAGCAACTTCCCGACTCAACCCGCCGACCGGCGCGCCCAACGGCAGGATGTCCGCCGGAAACTTTGCCGCCAGGTCGGGAAGCCCGATGGCGGCAAAAAACGCTAATGGCCAGCCACCGCTCGGCTTGTGATAGAACCAGCGCTGGGTGACGGTGTTGAGGTTGAGCGTCAGCCGCCCTGTCAGCCGGTAGGCGATCCAATCGGTGAATTCAAGCAGCGTAGCCGTAGCAGCGTAGCGTTCGGGTTCGTGCTCTTTGAGCCAAAGCATCTTGGGCGGCATCCATTCGGCGTTGGCGCCCGCCAGACAGTAGCGCAGCGCCGGGTCGCCGGTGGCAAAGATACGCTGCGCCTGCGCCGCGGCGCGTACATCCATCCATAACAGGGCGCGCCCCAACGGTCTGCCGGCGGCGTCCAGGGGGACAAGCGTGCAGGTCGTGGCATCGGCGCTGATCCCTGCAATATCGTCTGGTGTGACGTTGGCCGCCTGCAAGCAATCTTGCACGGCGCCAACCAGTCCCGTCCACCAGTCATCCGGGGCTTGCTCCGCCCAACCTGGCGCCGGGAAGGTAGTTGGATAGGCGCGGGCGCCCATTGCCACGCGCTGTCCGTTCAGGTCAAACAAGCCAGCCTTGATTGCCTCCGTACCGGCGTCAATCGCCAGAACATAGGGTGGTCGTGGTTCTTCCCTCATCGCATCCTTCTTTGTCAGCAAAGCCCTCGATTCAACTCGAGGCTGATTACAAAAGCTGGTTCATGAAGATTTACAAAATAATCCGGCAATCGCTGTTGTCGCATTGAATGCACGGAGCGGCCTCTCCCGTAGGTCATCGCCTCCGGCGTGACGGCGTGGCTGACCGGAAA
>DGFH01000160.1:0-6034 GCA_002391565.1 Anaerolineales bacterium UBA3905 | reverse complement strand
CTGACCGGAAACGTCCGGCTGGAAGCCGAACCGACAATCACCGAACCTCTTTGCAAAACTCCATGATTCTCCAGCCGCGATGCAGCGGCAACGCCTATTCCATCAACAGGCCGCCGTTGACGGCGATGGTCTCACCGACGATGTAGCTGCTGGCCGGCGAAGCCAGAAAGAGCACGGCGTCGGCTACTTCCTCCGGCGTCCCCAGGCGGCGCGCCGGCGTGTCGGCCATCCAGCGCTCGAACTCATGTGCGGTCTGCGCATTGATCAGCAGTTCGGTGGCGATGCGTCCTGGCGAAACCGCGTTGACGCGGATATTGTGCTCGATCACCTCGCGCGCCAGCGAGCGGGTGAACGCCAACACCCCGCCTTTCGCTGCGGCGTAGTGTGCATGGCGCGCCGACCCGCGTTGTCCTGCAATCGAGGCAATGTTGATGATGGCGCCGCCGCCCGCGGCGATCATCCCCGGCAAGACTGCCCGACAGCAATAGAAGACGCTGTACAGATTCGTGCGCACCACCTCATCCCATTCTGTCGGCGTCATGTCGATCACCTTTGTTGCCGGAAAGGCGCCGACATTGTTCACCAACACATCGATGCGATCCTCTGCCTGCGCCACCAACGCCGCCACTGCAACCGGGTCGGCGGCATCCGCCTGCACACCGGTGACGCGCCCCCCAAATGCGTCGGCGCTCTGCATCACGCTTTGGGCGGCGGCAAGATCGGAGCGATAGCAGAAGATCACCTCGGCGCCGTTGCGTGCAAAAGCCAGCACAATCGCCCGCCCGATGCCGCGCGCACCACCCGTTACAAGGACGCGCTTGCCGGTAAAATCAGCGATGAAGGCGGGGTTCATGCCTTCACCTCCGCCAGATCGTGAAACGCCTGACGCAGCGCCGGATAGAGCGCCCGATAGACGCGATAACCGCCATTGTACAGGGCAGCCAGCTCCGGCTGCGGCGCATAGGATCGCCCCGGCTTGACCATGGTTGCGACGGCTTCAGCAATGCTCGGATAGAGACCTGCCCCCACTGCCGCCACAATCGCATCGCCCATCGCCGCACCGCTGGCTGCGCCCGGCAGCGCCACCGGTCGCTGCAACACATCCGCCTTGATCTGATTCCACAGGGCGCTGCGCGCGCCGCCGCCCACACAGGTTAACTCTGCCACCGGGAAGCCATCAACCGCCGCCGTCTCGACATTGTGGCGCAAGCCGTATGCTGCGCCCTCCATGATCGCCCGCACCAGATCGCCCTTCGTCGTTGCCAGCGAGAGGCCGAAAAAGACGCCGCGCGCCGCCGAATCCCAGATCGGCGAACGCTCACCGTACATGTAGGGAAGGAAGATCAAACGGTTGGCGCCGGGTGGACTTTGCGCCGCCTTCTCGCTTAGCAATTCAAATGGATCAACGCCCATCTTTGCTGCGGTTGCGACTTCGCTCTCGCCCAGCTGGTCGCGGAACCAGCGCAGCGCGCCGCCCGTCGCCACCATGGCGCCGACAACCAGATGCAGTCCAGGCACGGCGTGTCCCAACGGAAAGAGGTTGCGTCCCCGGTACGGCGTGTCGCTGCACACCAACAGCACGGTCGATTGTCCGGTCATCTCTGCAGCCTGGCCAGGACGCACCAGACCAACCTCAACGGCGGCTGCCGTGCCGTCGGTCATGCCGGCGATGACGGGCGTCCCGGCAGGCAGACCGGTTGCAGCGGCGGCGCCTGCCGTCACCGTGCCGACGACCTCGGCGCACGCAAACACCGGCGGCAGCTTTGCCGAATCAACCTGCAGCGCAGCGAGCAGGGTGAGTGACCACTGTTGGCGTTCAGTGTCGAAGAGCAACGTCAGTGGGCCATGCGAGCTGTCCATGCTGAAAACGCCGGTCAGCTTGTGGACGATGTAGCCGTTCGCCTGCAAGACGGTGTGCGTGCGGGCGTAGGCGTCGGGCGCCTGGTCGCGCAGCCAGAGCAACTTGGGCGCCAGGAAATAGGGGTCGATGCGCCCGCCGTTGATGCGCGTGATCAGCGTCTCATCGACGGCGGCGCGCAGCGCATCACACTGTGGCTCCGAGCGGCGATCCATCCAGATCAGCGCCGGGTGTACGGGGACGCCCTGCGCATCGACGGCGACCAGCGACGGCGCCTGACAACTCACACCGATGGCGGCCACCGCCTGCGCCGTTACGTTGGGTGCGGTCAGCACCTTGTTCAGCACGTGACGCGCCGCCTGCCACCACACCTCCGGGTCTTGCTCTGCCCAGCCCGGCTGCGGGAAGTGCGTTGGATATTCTTCGCCCGCCTGCGCAAGCACGCGCCCATGTCGATCGCTCACGATGGCTTTAGCGCCCGTCGTGCCGATGTCGAGACCGACCAACAACTCTGCATTGCTCATGGTTTAGCCTTTTGTCGCCAGCGCCGCAGCGTTGGCGCAATATTCGAGCGGGCGGCCGGCGAAGAAGTTGGCGACATCGCGCACAACTTGCTCGGCTCCGCGCTCCGCCGAATTCTTGGACGAGCCGGCGATGTGCGGCGTCACCGTGACGTTGGGCAGGCGCAGCAGCGGCCAGTCCGGGGGCGGCGGCTCCTCTGGGAAACAGTCGATGCCCGCGCCGCCAAGATGACCGCTGTGCAGGGCGTTGTACAGCGCGTCGTAATCGACCAGCGGGCCGCGCGCGGTGTTGATAAAATAGGCGCCCGGCTTCATACGCGCAAACTGCGCCGCGCCCATCATGCCAACGGTCTGCGGTGTGACGCGGGCGTGTAGGCTGACGATGTCGGCGCGCGCCAGCAGGTCGTCCAGTTCCACCTGCTCGACGCCCAGCTCGGCGCAGCGCACAGCGGGCACGAAGGGATCGTAGGCGAGGATGTGCAGACCAAAGGGTTTTAGATAGGCGACCAACGCCTGCGCGATCGCACCAAAGCCGACCAGCCCGACGGTCTGCCCGCGCAGCTCGCGTCCTGTGCGATCGTAACGGTAGAGGTCGCCCAGCCAGACGCCCTGGCTCAACGCTGCGTGGGCGCGCGCAATGCCGCGACACTCCGCCAGGATCAACCCAACCGTGAACTCGACGACGGCCTGCGAATTGCGCGCCGGCGCATTGACGACAGGAATGCCGCGCGCTGTCGCCGCCGCCACATTGATATTGACGGGCCCACCGCGACAGCAACCGATAATGCGTAAGGCGGGTGCGGCGTCGATCACGGCCTGCGTCACCGGCGCCACATGGGTGAGCAGCACGTCAGCGTCTTGCACTAACGCCGCCACCGTTGCCGGGTCGCCCACAAATTCCTTAACCTCGGCGTTGTGCTGCAGCGGTGTGTCGGGCCAGGGTGCGCTCTGCGCAACTATTTCAACCTCACCCACAACGGGCGTCAGCTCGCGCTGCAGCGCCGTTGCAAACAGATCAACTCCCACAAACTGGTCGCCGATGACGGCCACACGTAGATGCTTTGCCATACGTTCATCCATTTTGTCTACAGGTGCGTCCCTCGCACCTGGCGTAGCTCCCACACCTGCATCATCGCCTCGCGTTCCGCCCGGTAAAGTTCGAGTAGCGTCAGATAGCGCTGGCGATTGCCGGGCGCTGGCTCATACGTGCGCGCCGGACGCACCATGTGCGCTACGGCTTCGGCATAGGAAGCGTAAAGCCCCATGGCGACCGCTGCGTTCATTACAGCGCCGCGTGCGCCATATTCGGCGCCTTCCGCCACGATCACAGGGGCGGCAAGTGCATCCGCCAGCATCTGCGCCCAGAGCGGGCTGCGCGCGCCGCCGCCGGCCAGCCGTAGTGCAGTCACCGGTGCACCCATTGTTTCGTAGCAGTCGAGCACCGAGAGCGCCACGCCTTCGTAAACGGCGCGCAGCAGCGTGGCGCGCGTGTGATAGGCGCTGAGGCCGCTGAACTGAGCGCGCGCCGCCGAACTGATAAAGGGGGCGCGTTCCCCTGCCGGGTCGAGATAGGGGTGGTAGAGCACGCCGCGTGCGCCGAAGGGTTCCTCTGCGGCGATGCGTTCCAGCGCGTCCCAGATGTTGGCGCCACTTTCGTGCGCTGCAGCCCATTCCGGTGCATAGAACTCACGCGCAAACCACTGCAAATTTTGCGTGCTCGTCATTGTTGGCAACAGGCGGATCATCACCCCCTGTGGTGCGTGACACATGTTATAACCGATATCGGCAGGTTCGAACACAGGTGTATCCACCATTACCTGATGCACGCCCGCAGTGCCGAGCACCGAACACGCGTCGCCTGGGAGGGCCGCACCCACGCCCAACGCCGAAGCCGCCACGTCGAATGGTCCTGCCACGACAGGCGCACCCGCGCGCAAACCCAGTTCAACGGCGACACTGGCGAGCAGCGGCGCCTTGAGTTCAGCAGGCCGCGGGGCTGGTGGGATAGCGTGCTGCCACGCTTCGACGCCCAACAGGGACAGAATACGCGCATCGGGGGTTTGGGTTCGCACCGCAAAGTAGGTGTGCGAGGCGTCGGTTGCATCTGTACTCACAACACCGGTCAGACAGAGGAAAATCCAATCTTTGGCGCGCAGAACAGCGGCAGTGCGGTTGAGCGTATCCGGTTCATGCTCTTGCAGCCAACGCAGGTGCACCGCTTGATTGCAGGTGTTGAGCGCCGTCCCCGTGATCTGAAAGACTTCTCGCCCCACGCCGCTGCGCCAAAACTCCTGCACCAGCTCAGCCGTGCGTCCATCTGACCAGAGGATGGCAGGTCGCACAGGCTTGCCCGCGCGATCGATCAGCCATGTCCCATCACCTTGCCCGGTGACGCCGATGGCGACGACTTGCTCTGGCGCAACGGCGGCGCGCGCCAGGGTCTGGCGCACCGTATCTTTCACCGCCTGCCAAACTGTGTGCATATCCGACTCAGCCCAGCCAGGATGCGGGGTCAGGAAGCTGGAATCGTGCGCCGCACCGGCCATCTCACGCCCTTCCAGGTCGAAGAGCGTGCTCTTGATGACCGTCGTACCGGCGTCGATGCCCAGCAGGTAGGCGGCGCACACGATCCTGTTGCCTCACAGCGCCGCTTGTGTGGCGGCGTCGAACAGGTGGACGTGATCGGTGCGCAGCCGCAGCGTGACGGCGTTGCCACGTTGCAGCCGCAGGTCAGGCGGCGTGACCACGAGCACGGTTGCGGTTCCAACGGTCGCTGCCAACTGGCCTTCTTCACCGAGCGATTCGTAGGTCGCCACACTCCCCTTTAGCTCGCCTACGCCTTCTGCTGTCGGCGCCGCCACTTCCAGATGCACCGGGCGGATGCCGAGATCGATCTTTGTAACGCCAGCGCGCTCGATTTTGGCGCGCAAGATGTCAGGCAGGCGAAGCTTAAAACTGGCGTCGGTGGCGTTCAGAAAGAGCGCGCCATCCTCCGCCACCGGCAGACAGGGCAGGAAGTTCATCGGCGGCTCGCCAATGAAACCGGCGACAAATTCGTTGACCGGGTGGTTATAGACTTCCTCAAATGTACCGACCTGCTGCAGCACGCCGAAGTTCATCACCGCAATGCGTTCAGCCATTGCGACCGCTTCTAGCTGGTCGTGGGTGACAAGGATCGTCGTGCGCCTGGTCTGGGCATGGAGACGCTTCAACTCGACGCGCATGTGCGAACGTTGCGCGGCGTCGAGATGCGAGAGCGGCTCGTCCATCAGAAATACATCGGGGTCGCGCACGAGCGCGCGCGCCAGCGAGACGCGCTGCTTGTGCCCGCCGCCCAATTCGGCCGGTTTGCGGCTGAGAATGTCAGTGATGTCCAGCATTTCGGCCACGGCTTTGACGCGTCTGTCGATCTCCGCCGGTGCAACCTTCTTGGCGCGCAGGTTGAAGGCGATGTTTTCGTAGACGCTCAGAGGCGGATAGAGGGCATAGGTCTCGAACGCCAGCGCCACGTTGCGAAGATTCGGCGGCAGCTTGTTGACCAGGCGGTCGCCGATGTACATCTCCCCGCGTGTGATCTCCTCCAGCCCTACGATCATGCGCAGTGTGGAGGCTGTCTCTTATAAACATCTCCCAGCCCAAGAGACCGCACTAGATC
>DGFH01000387.1 GCA_002391565.1 Anaerolineales bacterium UBA3905 | reverse complement strand
TATGTTGGTTTCCTTCATGCATTTATGATGGTAAAGCATCGCCTCCGGCGTGGCATAGCACTGTGGCAGCGCAGGCGAGGACCTGCTTGACTGCTGTCCTTCCCCGCCCCACCCCTGCACGGCCGTGCAGGGGTGGGGAGGAGAAGGACATCAGTCAAGCAGGTCATCGCCTGCGCTGCAACAGTGCTATGCCACGCCGGAGGCGATGCTTTACCATCATAAATGCATGAAGGAAACCAACATGACCACTTCAGCAACTCTCTCTGCGCAGCCGTGGCGTGAAGTCGAGCTTACGCTGACGGCGGCGCAGGAGTACGCCAACGGCTACACCGATGTTGAGGTGTGGGCTGATTTCACCCACGACGACGGTGCGGTGTTGCGTCGCCCCGCTTTTTGGGACGGTGGCCGCACCTGGCGGATTCGGTTCGCCTCCCCGCGCGGCGACGGGCGCTGGACATGGCGCAGCTTCAGCTCGACGCCGGATGCAGGACTGGCCGACCAGACGGGCGTCATTGTCTGTGAGGCGGGCGCACCCGCCACCAACCGCTTTTACCGCCACGGCTTCTGGCGCATGTCGCCGGGCGGGCGCAGCCTGATCCACGCTGATGGTCGCGCCGCCGTGCTGGCAGGCGACACCGCCTGGGCGCTGCCCTGGCGCGCCACGCACGAACAGTGTCGCGTCTACGCCGCCGACCGCCAGGCCAAGGGCTTCAACGCCGTGCTCTTGATGAGCGTCCAGCCGGACATGGGCGCACGCGGCCCGCGCGAGCGCACGGCAGATGAAGGCTTCGATGTCGGCTTCGAGGACCTGCCCGACGGCCACATCAACCAGCTCAACCCGGCGTACTTCCAATATCTCGACGGTCTCAGCGCGATCCTGGCAGAACATGAGATCGTCGCCGTGTGGCAGCCAGTCTTCTTCGGCTTTGGCTGGAAGGGGTTGCAAACCGCCGGCCCAGTCCTGCCCCCTGCCGAATACGCCCGTTACTGCCGCTATCTGGTCGCTCGCTATGGTGCGCGTCCGGCCATCTACCTGGTGGGCGGCGATGGCTCCGGACGCGAACCGCAAGTTGCGGCAGGCGGCGAGGAGATCGAACGCTGGGACGCCTACCGGCAGCCGACCGGCATTCACTACCGCCCGCACATCGTCGCCAACGCGCACCAGGAGGCGGCGTGGCTTGACTTCCAGTGGTGTCAGACCGGCCACAGCGGCGAGCATGTGCCCGAACGCGTCGCCGACATGTGGCGCAACCTGCCCGTCAAAGCCGTCGCCAACGGCGAGCCGACCTACGAGCACGGCGGGCGCCAGGGACGCGCGGCGGGCTGGTGGCAGGGTCACGAAGCATGGTGCAACCTCTGCGCGGGCGGCGCGATGGGCGTCGTCTACGGCGCGGGCAGCCTCTGGCAGTGGGCGCATCGCGGGGACGAGCCGGGACAGTCGGACTTCTTCCTGGCGCCTGGCGCAGGCTGGCGCCAGGCGCTCGACTTCGAGGGATCGAAGTACGTCGGTTTGGTGGCGCGCATCCTGGATGGCTATCCCTTTGCCGACATGGCGCCGAATTGGGAAGTGACGCTGGGGCGGCGCGGTCTGCTTGTCCCCGGCAAATTCTTCCTCTGCTACAGTGAGGAGGGCGGCCCGTTGCTGATCTTCGGGGACGACGTGCCACAGCACTATCGCATGATCGATCCGCGCACTGGCGCGGTCGTGGGCAGCGGCGTCCGTCCTCAAGGCTGGGAGTGGATTCCTGCCGAATGGGGCGCACCGCTGCTCTACATTTTCTGTGACGAATAGCGCGCAGATAACGCGGATCGAGCGGATTTGCGCGGATTTGTTTTGATCCGCGTTCATCCACCGAATCCGCGCTATCCGCGTGCCATTGACCCGGTTGATTTGCATACGTTACTCAAAAGGAGACAGCTATGGCTCGTGCGACATTGGCGGTGATTGTCGGCAACCGCGACTTCTTTCCCGACAAACTGGTGAGCGAGGCGCGCCGCGATATCCTGGCGCTCTTCGCCGAGATGGACATCGAAGCGGTGATGCTGGATGAGACGGCCACCAAACTTGGCGGCGTGGAGACATGGGACGACGCCAAACGCTGCGCCGACCTCTTCCGCCAACACGCGGGGCGCATCGACGGCATCCTTGTGTGCCTGCCCAACTTTGGCGACGAGAAAGGCGTGGCCGACACCATCAAGCTCTCCGGGCTGAGTGTGCCGATTCTGGTGCAAGCATACCCAGATGACCTGGATCAATTTTCGGTGGAGCGGCGCCGCGACGCCTTCTGCGGCAAGGTCTCGGTCTGCAACAACCTGCGACAGTACGGCTTCCCCTTCACGCTGACCGACCTGCACACCGTTCACCCATTGACGTCGGAATTCCGCCAGGATTTGGAGAAGTTCCTGGGCGTCTGCCGTATCGTCAACGGGCTGCGCACAGCGCGGCTCGGCGCCATCGGCGCGCGTCCGGGGGCGTTCAACACCGTGCGCTACAGCGAAAAACTGCTCCAGGCGCATGGTATGAGCGTGCAGACGCTCGACCTTTCTGAGGTGCTGGGTTGGGTGCAGCGCCTGCCCGAAGACGACGCGCGCGTGGCGAAGAAGCTGGCCGACATCAAAGCATACGCTGATTACGGCAGCGTGCCGCCGCCCTCGCTGGTCAAGATGGCGCGCCTCGGCGTGGTGATCGAGGACTGGATGGATAAGAACGACCTGGTCGCCACCGCCATCCAATGTTGGACATCGCTGCAGCGCAACTTCGGCGTCAACGTCTGCACGCTGATGAGCATCATGAGCGAGCGGCTGATGCCTTCCGCTTGTGAGGTGGACATCACCGGCGTCGTGTCGATGTACGCGCTGCAACTGGCGTCCAATTCGCCCAGCGCGCTGGTGGACTGGAACAACAACTATGGAAACGACCCGGATAAATGCGTGCTCTTCCACTGCGGCAACTGGGCCAAAGCCTTCATCCCCGACGCCGCCATCAAGACCGCGCCGATCCTGGGCACGACGCTCGGTGAGGAGAACACCTACGGCGCCATGGCCGGGCGCACGCCCGCTGGCCCCGTCACCTTTGGTCGCGTCAGCACCGACGATGCGCATGGTCTCATTCGCACCTACGTGGGCGAAGGCGTCTTCACCGACGATCCGCTCGACACTTTTGGCACGCGCGCAGTGGTGCAGGTCGCCGGTCTGCAGCGGCTGATGAAGTATGTCTGCAAAAATGGCTTCGAGCATCACGTGGCGATGAATGCGTCGCACACGGCAGGCGTGCTGGCGGAGGCGTTCGAGACATATTTCGGCTGGGACGTGCACGTGCATCAGGCGTGAACAGGCGCCGCCGGTTGCGTTATCTCTGCTCTGGTTGAGCCGGTCTGGGAGCGTAGAGAAGTTCGATGGCGACCGCATTGCTCTACGCTCACACACCGTGCCTTTGTGAACCCTCACCGCTCTCCCGCTTTGCATCTTTCCTGCTTTGCCGCGATACTCCAGGACATGGGCGGCGCACAACTCGACATCATTCTGACACACGAACGCACGGACTTCGACGCACTGGCGTCGCTGCTCGGTGCGTCGTTGCTCTTCCCCGAAGCGATCCCGGTGCTGCCACACCAGATGAATCGCAATGTGCGCGACTTCCTGGCGCTCTACAAAAATCACTTTCGTTTCGTGGCGCCCGACGACCTGCCGCGCGGCAAGGTGCGCCGCGCCATTCTGGTTGATACGCGGGCGGCCAACTCCCCCAAAGGCACCCAGCCCGACACCGAGTACATTGTCATCGACCATCACATTGCGCTGGCCGAAAACAACCTGATGAGCGAAGCGCGCAAGGTGCTGCCCCAGGCGCACGAACTCTGGTGTGGAGCGACGGGCGCCAACACCACCTTACTCGTCGAGAAGCTGATCGAGCACGCCATCGAGGTGACCCCAGTTGAGGCGACGTTGCTGGCGCTGGGCATCTATGAAGACACCGGCAACCTGACCTACGCCTCCACCACCAGCCGCGACGCCGCTGCGCTCGCCTGGCTGCTGGAGCCGGCGCGCGGCGTCAACCTCAGCGAGGTCAACGAATTTCTGCACCATCCCGTCACCGAGGAACAGCGCCGCCTGCTGCAAGTGTTGATGGACGCGTGCGAGTTCCTGGAGATCGAGGGACACAGCATTGTGATTGCAATGGCGCGCGCCCCCGGCTTTAGTGATGAGTTGAGCACACTGGCGGCGCGACTACGCGATTTTCACGAGCCAGACGCGCTCTTTCTCATCGTCGACCTGGGCGACATGGTGCAGGTCGTCGCCCGCAGCACCACCGACGCCATCGATGTGGGCAAGGTGGCGCAGGCGCTGGGGGGCGGCGGCCATAACCGCGCGGCGGCTGCGCACATGCGCGATGTACGGCTGGAAACGGTGCGCATGCGTATTGAGCAATTGGTGCGCACCCATGCGCGCGTGGCGCTCACCGTCGGGCAGATCATGAGCGCAGGCCGACCTCACATGCTGCACCCGGACATGAGCATGAGCGAAGCCGACACCCTCATGCGCCGCCTTGGACATGAGGGCTTTCCGGTCGTCGCCACCGACGCCCATGGACGTGAGACGCTGGTGGGCGTCCTGACCCGCCGCGAGGTGGACAAAACCATCGGACACGGCATGGGCGACCAGCCTGTGCGCCGCTTCATGCGCGCTGGTCAATACACCGTGCGTCCCAGCGACTCGATCACCGTGCTGCGCCGCCGCATGATCGAGAGCAACTGGGGTCAGATTCCCGTCGTTGACGAGAGTGGCGCCATCATCGGCATTGTGACGCGCACCGACCTGATCAAGCTGTGGGATGAAGCGACCCTGCCAGGACGGCGCGCCGGGGAACTGGCGGCGCGGCTGCGCCGCGCCCTGTCGCCCGTGCAGCTGCACCTGTTGGCGTTGATCGGCCGCGAGGTTGATGCTATGCACTACGACGTCTATGTCGTGGGTGGCTTCGTGCGCGATCTAATGCTGGACATCGTCAGCCAGCGCGCCTTGACGCTCGACGTAGACATCGTGATCGAGGGCGACGCCATCGCCTTTGCGCGGCGGATGCAGGCCAAATATGGCGGACGCATCGTAGAACACAAGCGGTTCGGCACTGCCAAGTGGTTGCTGGATCGCCCCGACGCGCCAGTGCACACCGACGCCTTGCTGGCCGGACTGGAGGGCGCCGATCCTGCCGGACTGCCGCCGCATCTCGATTTCGTGACCGCGCGCACCGAGTTCTATTCGGCGCCGACCGTGCTGCCCACCGTACAGCAGAGCAGCATCAAACTCGACCTGCACCGTCGCGACTTCACCATCAACACGCTGGCGCTCTGTCTCAACCCGGATCGCTGGGGTGAACTACTTGACGCGTGGGGCGGTCTGGCCGATCTCCGCGCCGGGCTGGTGCGCGTCCTCCACAGCCTCAGCTTTGTGGACGATCCCACGCGCATCCTGCGCGCAGTGCGTTACGAACAGCGCTTCGACTTCGTCATCGAGCCGCGCACGTTGGAACTGCTATCTGATGCGCTGGAACTGCTCGACCGCGTCACGCCGGCGCGCATTCGCCACGAACTCGAACGCATCCTACAGGAAGCCACGCCTGAAAAAGCGCTCCAGCGCCTCGACGCCCTGGGCGTGCTGCACCAGATTCACCCCAGCCTGCACATGACCTCGACGATGGCGCAGCAATTTGCCGACCTGCGCGCCCGGCGCGCCGCCTCCGACGCTGACCCACACCTGGTCGCCGCGCCCATTGAACGTCTTTACCTGGCGATCATTGCCTTCCCTCTGGAGGCGGCAGCGACGCGCGCTGTACAAGAGCGATTGGGGTTGCGCTCCGAGACGCAACATCTATTGCACGACATGTCGATCTTGCGTCGTTATCTTGACAGACTGGGCGATCCGGCAGCGCGCCCCAGCGAGATCGTGCAAATTTTTGACCAGGTGACCCCGGTCGGGCTGGCTTTGTTGCCGGTGCTCTGTCACGCGCCGGTGGTGCTCGACCATCTCCAGCGCTATCAGGCTGTCTGGCGGCGCATCCAGCCCGAATTGACAGGCGACGACCTGCGCCGAATGGGGATTGCGCGCGGCGCAATCTATCGCAATATCCTTCATGCGTTGCGAATGGGACGGCTCGATGGCGAGATTCACAGCCGTGCGCAAGAAGAAGCCATCGCCAAAGCCATGACTGCGCTCACATAGGGCGATCCTGAATTTTGTCCTACAGCATAGGCCTGGTTCGCTGAAGCGGATGCGCCTCTGCTACAATGCGACATAGCGCCGGCCACTGTGACCGGCGGACAGGAGAATTGCCACCATGGATTTGGCGTTCTGGCGCGATGTCTCACTCTTCTATCTGCTGTTCATGCAGATTGTTGTCACGATTGCAATCGCTGTATTGCTCTACTTCGTCGTGCGCGGCGTGATGATTGCACGGCGTAAGGCCACACAGGGCGTCAGACTGGCGCGCAATTATGTCAGCATTGGGCGCATGCAGACCACCCGACTGGCTGACCGGGCGACGGCGCCACTCGTGCGCAGCCACGGTGAGGCGGCGCGCAGCGCGGCAATGATCGCAGCGTTGCTGCCGCGACGCCAGCCCGCTTCCTCGCCACCCAAAGCCACCAAGGAGTAACAAACATGAGTCACAAAATGCGGTCGCTGTTGATCGGCGTCGTGGCGGGCGCCATGTTGGGCGCAGCGTTCGCCTGGGTCGCCAGCGACAACAACAACGATGGTGAAGCGGATGCCGTCGCCGCCATCAAGCAGCTTGGCCCAATGGATTACTTCTCGTTAGGGATTGCAATCTTAACGTTGGCGCGCCAGTTTGGCGGCATGTTGAAAAAGGCATAAACAGGACGATTTCGCGTCCTCAACCTATTTTCCATCACAAAGGGGTGTTATATGACAGTAGAGTTGGGAAGCGCTGCACGGCCATTGCGCGCGGCCATCGTCGGCGCCGGGCCGTCTGGTTTTTATGCAGCGGCGGCGTTGCTCAAGGAGCCAGTGGCCGTCACGGTCGATCTCTTCGAGCGTCTGATTGCGCCGCATGGTCTGGTGCGCTACGGTGTGGCGCCCGACCATCAAAACATCAAAGCCGTCGCCAAAACCTATGACCGCACCGCCGCCGAACCGACTTTTCGCTATTTTGGCAACGTCGAGATCGGCAAGGACATTACCCACGACGAATTAAAACAGCATTACGACGTGATCTTTTACACGGTTGGCGCCCAATCGGACCGGCGGTTGGGGGTGCCGGGCGAAGATTTGCCCAACAGTCTCTCCGCCACTGAGTTTGTGGCCTGGTACAACGGCCACCCGGACTTCAAAGACCTGCAGGTTGATCTGAGTTGTGAGGCGGCCATCGTGGTTGGCGTCGGCAATGTGGCGATGGATGTGGCGCGCATCCTGGCCAAGTCCGTGGAGGAATTGGCTGAGACCGACATCGCCGATCATGCGTTGGAGGCTTTGGCGAAGAGTAACATCAAGGACATTTACATCGTGGCGCGGCGCGGCCCGGCGCAGGTGAAGTTCACCAACGCTGAAATCCGCGAAATGGGTCATCTGAAGATTGCCGACGCCATCGTGCTCGACAATGAGCTGAGGTTGGATCGCGCCAGCAGCGCCGCCATCGAAGGCGACACGTCGATGCAGAAGAATCTGGACTATCTGCGCGCCTACGCCGAGATCGGCGCCACCGGCAAGCCGCGCCGCGTGCACTTCCGCTTCCTCCTCTCCCCGGTCGAGATCATCGGCGAAAATGGCAAGATCGTCGCCGTGAAGATGGAACGCAACGAGTTGCGCCCTTCTGTCAGCGGCGACATCAAAGCATCGGGCACCGGTCACTTCGAGACGATCCCGGCGGGATTGATTCTGCGTTCGGTTGGCTACAAAGGCACCCCACTGCCCGGCGTCCCCTTCGATGCGCGCAACGGCGTGATTCCGAACGAGGTTGGGCGCATTGTCAGCCTGGAGACGGGCAAGATCGTTCCCGGCGAATATGTGGCCGGGTGGATCAAACGCGGTCCCACCGGCGTCATTGGCACCAATAAGCCCGACGCCATCGAGTCGGTCAACAGCATGTTCGAGGATTTGCAGAAGGGCAAACTCCCCCCGGCGCCCGAACCCGATCCCGACGCTATCCCGGCGTTGCTCAAGGCGCGTGGTGTGCGCTACGTGACGCAGGAGGAATGGAAGATCATCGACGCCAAAGAGGTGGCCGATGGCAAGGCACGCGGGAAGCCGCGCGTCAAGATCGTCGAACGCGAGGCGATGCTGGCGGTGTTGGGATAATCACTGAAGATGGCACGCGGAGTGGGCGGATCAACGCGGAGGTGATCCGCCCGCTCCGCGTGTTATCTCACTCAGCCGCGCGTAGGGTCTCCACCCGGTTGGCGAAGCGTTGGCAGCCGGGCATAGCGTAAGCCAGGAAGGGCGCCGGCTCGCTGAAGCGGGTGTGGCGGATCGACAGTTCGAAGCTAATCGGCTTGGCGTAGGGCGAGGCAGCCACCAACGCGGCGACGTGCGCCCACTCCACGACGCCATCCCCCACCGGCAAATGCAGATCGGCGACGCCGTCGTTGTCGTGTAGATGCAGCACGACCAGCCGCTCGAACAACGGCGCATAGGCGGCAAGCCGGTCGTAACCCAGGCGGGCATGGCCGGAATCGTAGCAGAAGCCGAGGAAGGCCGGGTCATACGCCGCCAGCAGGCGCGCCAGCAAGTCGGCGTTGTCGCCAGCGTGCGCTGTGTCGGTGACGCCAGCTTCGACCGCAGCAAAGTCGATCAAGTTTTCCAACGCAATGCGCACCCTGCGCGCCCGGCAGTACGCTTCCAGATCATCCAGCGAGCGGCGAATCTGATCGAACAAGTGGGGATTGTAGGCGGCCAGGGCGGGGTGCACTGTGGGCGGGTAGGCGTGCATCACGA
Organism: Anaerolineales bacterium UBA3905; assembly: GCA_002391565.1. GTDB lineage: Bacteria > Chloroflexota > Anaerolineae > Caldilineales > Caldilineaceae > Caldilinea. The sequence continues at coordinate 292 of DGFH01000387.1, read as the reverse complement.
CGGCGTCGCCGCCCAACCGCGCGGCTAGATCGACGCGATTCTTGACCAGTTCGACGCCGGCCAGCCGGGCGTATTCTTGCGGCGCGTACCAGAACTTTTCGATCCCCTCAGAGCCGTGCACATCGTTGAGGCGAAGACCATACATCTCAAGCCAACGCCCGATCTGTGCGATCTCGCTATCGGCGTAGAGATAGTCGGAACGCCACTGATGGCACCAGTGTACGTGGGTGAAGCCAGCCTCCGCCAGCGCGCGCAGGTAGGGTTCGGGGTCGCCATGATCGGTGATATAATC
>DGFH01000101.1 GCA_002391565.1 Anaerolineales bacterium UBA3905 | reverse complement strand
CAACCTAGAAATCAGTAATCTCCCAATCTCTTTTCATCTTCACCGCAGCGGCGGCGCGGGCTTGGGCAGGTTGAGATGCACCGTGCCAGTCGCTACATGCGGCTCCTCCATGCGCCAGCCGAAATGCGCGCTCATGTGGCGTAGATACGGGTCGGGGTTGAGCGCCTGCTCGATCATGTAGGTCGAGCCGGTCAGGATGATCACCTCGTCCCCGCGCTGCAGCGAGCGCGCAGTGCGCAGCGCCTGCTGTGGCTCGAACGCGACCAGCACCGGGATATCGCCCACGATGCCTTTGACCTCTTCGCGCACGCGCGCCGGGTCCTGCCCCTTGAACGACGCGCTGGTGACGATGATCGTGTGGGCGATGTCCGCCAGCGCACGGAAGACCTTGGTCGAGATGCGCTGCCCGGAGATGCCGACGACGAGAATCTTGCCGCGCGCGCCGAACTGTTTACGAATCTCGCCCGCCAGCGCCTCGATCTTCTCGGCGTTGTGGGCGATGTCGGCGTAGACGTTTTCCTCCACCTTCCAGAAGCGCCCGAGCAGCCGCGCGTTGGCAAAGGCGCGCAGCACCCCCGCCTCATCGATGGTTGGCGCCAGATGACGGATCACCGCCAGCGCCAGCGCCGCGTTGCGCTTCTGATAGTCGGCGTGTAGCAGCGACTCCGGCGACGGATCGAGCGTGTGCTGCTGCAATTCCGCTGCCAGCGCCGCCACTGCCTCGTCCCCTACCTGGTACAGCGGCGCGCCAACTGCTGCGCAGACCTGCGCCACAATTTCCAGATTCTCCGGGTCGGTGTCGCTGGTGAAGAAGGGGACGCCGGGCCGCGCAATGCCAGCTTTGTCGAGCACGCGCTGCCAGCGTTCGTCGCCGAGCATGTGCGCGTGGTCGCTGCCAACATTGGTCAGCGCGGTCGCCACCACATCGAGCGCGCGCGTCTGGTCATAGCGCCCACCGACGCCGGTCTCCATTGCCGCCCAGGCCACGCCGTGTTGCTCGAAGAGCGTCAGGGCGATCAAGATCGAGACTTCGTGGAAGGTGTGGACGTTCGCCGGGTGGTCGGTCGCCAGGCGCACACAGTGCGGACGCACGCGCTGCTCCCACGCCGCGGTGATGTCGTCCTGGCTGACGAACTCGCCGTTAATGCTGAAACGCTCGCGGTAGTCGAAGAGATGTGGACTCATGAACGCGCCGGCTTTGCCGATGCAGCCAAAGCCCAGCTCCAGAAAGCGACAGGTCGAGCCTTTGCCGCCGGTGCCGGCGACGTGGATCAGCCGTGTGGGATGGCCGCCGGGCCAGAGCGTTGCAATCGATCGTCGCAGCAGCTCGTGCCGCGCCAGCTTCGCAATCGACCATTCGGCATGATAGATCTGATCGACAGTGTTATAGTAAGGAAAGTTGTAGGTGGACACGAAAATGAAATAGAAATTGCTGAAGGGTGAATTGTGGATAGAGAATTGTGGATTGTGAAGCCATGCCGCCGCGCCGACGGCTGCTTCACAATCCACAATTCAGCATTCACAATTCAAGCTTGATCAGTCTTCAAACGGCACCGGCACAACCGTCGCGTTGATGCGCGCAATTTCCGCCGCAATCAACGCTTTGACCTCCTCGACAGCGGTGGCGACATTGAACTCGAAGGCTTCGCCGTTGCGCCGCAGCTTGCCTTCGACCACGCCGTTCTTCAGCCCCTTGGCGCCCAGCGTCAGCCGGATCGGGATGCCGATCAGGTCGGCGTCGTTGAACTTGACGCCTGCGCGCTCGTCGCGATCGTCGTAGAGCACTTCGACGCCTGCCGCCAGCAAGTCAGCGTAGAGTTTTTCAGCGGCTGCAGCGACTTCGGGCGTCTTTTCGTTCGCCAGGCTGATCAAGATCACCTGATAGGGCGCCACCGTGATGGGCCACTGGATGCCGGCGTCGTCGTGCAGCATTTCGATGATCACCGCCATCAGCCGCCCGGAGCCGATGCCGTAGGACCCCATCACGATCGGCTTCTCCTCGCCGTTCTCATCCAGGTAGGTGGCGCCCATGGCGATGCTGTACTTTGTGCCCAGCTTGAAGATGTTGCCGACCTCGACCCCGCGCGCGGTGCGCACCGGCGCGCCGCACTTTGGGCAGGCGTACCCGTCGCTCACGGCCACGAGATCAACCACGATGTCGGCGGTGTAATCGCGCCCGTAGTTGGTGTTGCGCAGGTGATAGCCCTCGCGGTTGGCGCCTGCCACCAGATTCGGGCTGGCCGTCACCAGATCATCGACCACCAGCAGCACCTGCTCGCGCGCAATGCCGATGGGCGAACCATAGCCCGGTTCGGCGCCGATGGCTTTGATTTCGGGCGCAGTGGCCGGGCGCAGCCGCCGCGCCTTGATGGCGTTGGTCAGCTTGGTCTCGTTGAGTTCCATGTCCCCGCGCACCACGCAGAAGACAAACTGCTCCTTGACCTTGCCGTCCGGCTGGTCGATGTCGGCGATCATGAAGACGGCTTTGGCGGTTTCACTTTCGGGAATGCCCAAAAATTGCGCCAGCGCCTCGATGGTCGTGACGTCGGGCGTGGCGACCTCCTCCAGCGGCAACGGCGCGGCGACGGGTGGCGCCGGCTTGCGGAAGATGGCGACCTGACGGTTGGCGCTGTAGCCGCACGCATCGCAGAGCACGAGCGTGTCCTCGCCGATGTCGGTGAGCGCCATGAACTCGTGCGCCATGCGGCCCCCCATCATGCCGGTGTCGCTCTTGACCGCGACCACGTCGATGCCGCAGCGCCGGAAGATGTTGAAATATGCCTGGTAGAAATGCGGGTAGTAGGCGTCGATGCCCGCTTCATCACGGTCGAAGGTGTAGGCGTCCTTCATCGTGAATTCGCGCACACGCAGCAGCCCGGCGCGCGGGCGCGGCTCATCGCGAAACTTGGTCTGAATCTGGTAGAGCATGGTCGGGAGCTGGCGGTAACTCTTGATGAACTTTTTGGCAAGGTCCGCCATGATCTCTTCGTGCGTCATGCCGAGCACCATGTCGCGGTCGTTGCGATCTTTGAGCCGCGCCATGTCGCTGCCGATCTGATACCAGCGCCCGCTCTTTTGCCAAAGCTCCGCCGGGTGCACCATCGGCAGCGTCACTTCCTGCCCGCCGATGGCGTCCATCTCCTCGCGGAAAATGTTTTCGATCTTGTGTTTGGTGCGCAACGCCAGCGGCAAGAAATCAAAAATCCCGGCGGCGATCTGGTGGATCATGCCGGCGCGCAGCATGAG
>DGFH01000100.1 GCA_002391565.1 Anaerolineales bacterium UBA3905 | reverse complement strand
GCATTGAGTAACACATCGACCAGGCCGATCTGCGCCTGGCCGTCGAAGGTGATGCGCGCCACCGGCAGCGGAAACCCGCGCCAGCCCGGGCAGCCGGCAGCGCAACCGGCGTAGTAGGGCGGCACCCAGAAGAGGTAGATGCTGGCGAACGCCAGGGCAAACGCCGCCAGGAAGCTGAGCGCAGCGATGCGATGCCAGTGGCGCGTCTGCTGACTCCACCAGATGATCACCAGCGCCACCGCCACCAGACCACCGAACGCCAGCAGCAGATCGCGCCAGTCGGCAAAATAGCTCCAGCCTTCGGGCAACGTGGTCGGCATCTTACGGCTGCCAGCAAAGGAAGGTGCGATCCAGCGTCGCGGGCAAGCCAAAGATGGGGGTGGCCTGATTCTGCCCGTTCCAGCGCAGCAACTGTTGCGCGCCGGTCTGGTCGCGCGTCAGCACAAGCGCCGTTGCACCGTCGAGACACGGTGCAAAGTCGAGCAACGACTGCTGACGCGACAGCAGGTAGGAGTTGGCGACGATCGGCTCGGCAGGCGAAGAACCGGGCGGCGGCAACTGCACCTGCACGATGCCAAAGCGATCCAGGGCGTCGGTGCGACCGGCGACAAAGCGACTGCGCGCCAACAGCAGCCGTTCATTGCCTTGCCACGCCAGCTCCGGCGCCAGGAACTCGAAGCGCGTTTCGGTGGCGTAGGCAGTGCGGATGATGCTGGCGCCGCGCCCCGCCAGCGTGAGTACGTTGACCGTGTTGGCCGGCGTCACGACGCCTGATGTCAGGCTGGGATGACCGGCGTCATAGGTAAAGAACGCCAGCCGCGTTTGATCGGGGCTTAGCACGAGTGGCCCACGATAAGCGCCGCGCTCCAGCAACTGTTGTGGCCCCTCAATGACGACGCCGCGCCCTTCGGCGTCGCTCTCCACGCGCAGCCGGAAGACGCCGGTGTAGGGTTGTTGCAGCGTTGTGTCGCTAGTGTCGACGTAAAGGTAAACAGCCCTGGGATCACCTGGCGTGACCGGCTGCACTGCGATCAGGGTGGGCGTCAACGAGCCTTGCGCCACGCTGCTGGCCTGCCCAAAGCGCACGCCATCGCCCTGCAACTGCAGCGAAATCTGCGCCGTCGCCGGGTCGTAATGCCAGAGCTGCCAGAGATCAACGGCGGCGTCCGGCGTCTCGATCCACCACAGCCCGGTGTAGGCGTCACCCGCCACGCCGCGAATCGTGCGGTAGGGCTGCGCCACGATCTGCAACCCCGTGCCGTCATTGCGCATCCAGGTAAAGGTGTTGAGGCCGCCCGGCGTCGGCGGTTCGTTCAAGACAAAACCGGCGTTAGGGTCCGCCGCCAGCCATGCCGCCACGCTTTCATATTGCCACAACTGTTGGGCGCGGCCGTCGCGATCGAGCAGGTAGACGCCCGGCGTCGTGCGGCTGCCCAGCAGTGCGATGGCGGCATTCTCACCGGTGGCGGCGGCGATTTCGGGCAACGTCACTTCCTTGACGCGCTCGACCGACGGTGCAGCCACGATGCGTAGCCGCGTTGCCGTCCAGTTGCCGGCGTCATTGGCGGCGCCGGTCATGTAGACCACCGCGCCCGGCCAGAGCAGCGTCGCCGGGGCCGGCGCCCAGCGTCCTGTCTCTTCACCAAGCACTGTGCTCCAGAGCTCGATCACAGCGTCCGCGACGCTGACCTGGATGGCGCTGCCATCGGCGGCAGTGGCCGGCAGCGGCGCCAGCGGATCGGGCGGAATCGCAGCGCCGGCAATGGTGATGATCATCTCATCGGCCTCGGGCGCAGGGATGCTGCCAACGGCGGGAGTTTGCACGGCCGGCAGCCGAAGCACCGGCGTGACCAGCGGCGTGGGCGTCGGCGTGGCGGTCGGCAACGCGCCCAGCACCGAGGGCTGTTCGCCCTCCGCCGCCGGCGGCGCGTCGACGGACGTGCCATCGGCGCGGTAGCGCGGCACGCCGGTGAAGTCGCCATAAGCCACGACCAGTTGCGTCGCCACCCAGCCCAGCACGCCGGTGCGCCCATCCTCCACGGAGGCAGCGCGGATCAACAGCCAATCCTCTGCTTCGGTGACGCCAAAGATTTCAACCGGCGTGCCATTTTGCAGCGCGGCGATCACGATGTAGTCGGTGCCGGGGCCGCCGCGCAGACGTCCTGTTTCGGTCAGCAACATGTAGCCGGTGAGCGGCGCCACCGCCTCAGGCGGAATGGCAGGAATGGGCAGCGGTTTCTCGGTGGGTGTGGGCGTCGGCGTCTCCGTCGGCGTGGGTGAAGGCGTCGGCGTGTCGGTGGGCAGGGGCGTGCTTGTCGGCGTCGGCGTCACGGTTGGCGTGTCGGTGGGCGTCGGCGTAAAGGTCGGTGTGGCCGTGGGCGTTGGCTCCAGCGTCGGGTTCAGAATCCCGGCGTCGCCGCCCACATCCACCAGCGGGATCGTCAACGTCAGTTCTCCGGTTGTCGTCAGCAAGGCGCCTGCCGCCGTCTCCGGGGTCGGCGTGGCGGTGGGGCGCGGCGGCGCCGGCGTCACCAGACCGGCGCTGCTTGCCAGCACGACCGGGGCAATGCTCTGCAGGGTGAAGCGCCCTGTGGCGTCGTCCTGCGCAAAGAGCGCTTCGAAGCTACGATTGCGGTCGGCGTTGTCGAAGAAGCGTAGCCGCAGCGACTGGCCGCCATCCTGGATTTCGCGGTCGATGTCGTTGACGTACACGGCCATCCAGTCACCGGGCGTCGCCAATCCCAGGTCGAACATATCGTTGAGCAGATCGATGCGCGCCACGAGCGATTGGGCGCGGTTGATCTGGCCGCTTTGCAGCAAGGACAAGATTGTCGCCAGGGTGCTCAACGGCGTCGCCTGAACTTCCGCCTGCGCCAGCCGATAGCCAATGATGCGCGCTGCCGCGTTCGGATCGAGGTCGCTTGCCAGCAACGGTTGCCAGCGCGTCTCCAGCCGCTGTTGTGCAAAGGGCGCCTGCTCGATAAAGATGCCCGCCGCCCCTTCCTCGGTGCGGATGGCGCTGTCGGCAGGCAGCGGCCCCGAAATTACCAGGTCGGGCAATACGCGTTCAGGGTCTGGCTCCAGGCTGATCTGACTGTCGGCGGCGGTAAAGCGCCACTGAGGATCATCCTCGCTGCGCCAGACGACAGCAAAGGGACCGCCGGGCGCATCCTGCGACCAGAGATAGGCAGTGAGTTGCCCGCGCGCTTCTGGGCGTTCGACCATCACCACATGGCGAATGCCCTGGGCGTCCACCGCCAGTGCGCCATGACTGATGCCAGCGGCCAAAGGGAGGTAGCCGCTCACCGGGTCGATCATGGCGGTCACAACATCGAGCAGCAATTGCCCCTGGATGTTGTTGCCGGTTTCCACGCTGCGCCAAAAGAGCATCGGCAGCGGCGTCCCGTCGGGTGTACGGGGCGTCACGAAGGCGGCCCACGGCTCGCGGCTCAGTTCGTGGTAACTGGCAGGAACAAAGACCAGCCCCTGGGCATACGCCAGACGTTCGGTCAGATCGGCGGCGCGCGCGGGCGTGAAATCCAGGACGGCCAGCGTGTTGAGTCCAGCCAGGGTCAGGTTGAAATAGCGGTCGGCCCATTCGGCGGGGCTGGCGGGCGTGGCCGTAGGCGTCGGCGTGAGCGTCGGCGTGAAGGTGGGCGCAGGCGTCTCGGTGGCGGTGGCAGTGGCTGTTTCGGTCGGCGTCGAGGTCGCTGCGCGCGTCCCTTGCATAGCGATGGCGGTGGCGGCGGCTTGCTGCGCCTGCGACAACCCGCTGGAGCGCCCCAACTGAAAGGCAATCACGGCGATGAAAATGATCAGCAACACGGAGACCAGCACAGCTTCGATCACGCGGCGGCGCCGGCGATTGCGCGGGGATGGGTCTTGTAAGAAATCTATCAGACGTTGCACGGCTTCTCTCAATTTGCAACATTCAGCGTCACGCGGCATGGGTCAGGAAAATTGCCGGTGAGGTCGACGACTGTCAGTTGAAACGTCCACGGGCCATTGGCAAAGCCGCGTGTATTAATGCTTGCCAGGGTGCCGTCGAAGACCTGTCCTCGCCCATCCGCCAGGTAGGTGAACCCCTGTTGCGCGTCGGCGCCGGGTGCAAATTCAACCTTATAATAATTGAACTGTTCATGCGTTGCCGTACCGACCAGGTTGAAAACGCCGCTGACGGTGGCGCCGTTCCCCGGCGAAGAAATTACAGCGCGCGGGTCGGGACAGGCGGGTGCAGATGTTTGTGGGGCGACCGGCGGCGCTTCCGGCGTCGGCGTTGGCGTGGCATTGGCAAGCGCAATGGCGGTCTGCGTGGCCTGGAGCGGATCAGGCGTCGGCGGTTCAGGCGTTGGCGTCGTCGTGCCAGTGGGCGTGGCGGAAGGTGTAACCGGCAGCGGCGTGTTGGTGGGCGTAATCACGATGGCAAATTCGGGTGGCAAGGTTGGCTCGGCCTCCGGCGCCGCCACGATCGCCTGAGGGAGGGTGCGGCTGGCAAAATAGGTGACGCCCATCAGCACCAGCAACACCATCGCCGTCGTAAAGATGCTGCTCAGGTCGCGCACAGCGCGCTCACGCTCCAACGAAAAAACGGCCTGACGACGTTCGCTGCGCACCTGCCAGAGCCGATAGAGTTGGTAGAGCGCCACCAACCCACAGACCAGATAAATATACGGTGCATACGTTGCAATCACCTGCAAGAGCACAAGCATATCATCAAAGTCTACCCCACGCCGGGCAGGAACGCAAGGCGAAGCGCCTAAAACAGGTCTGATTTTGTTGACAGCGCATCCACCCTCCACTATGCTTGGGTGCGTTCATTGTGGGTTCTACACGCGCCAGAATCAGGGGAAAGGTGCTCCGTGCAGGCAAAAATTGTTGCTTATCTACAAGATCATCTCAGTGAATATCTGGCCGACCTGCGCACGCTGACAGCGTTCGAAGCCGGCACGCTGCACAAGCCGGGCGTCGATGCCGTGCAAAGCTGGATGGCGGAACGCCTGGAGGCTATGGGGTTCACGGTCGAACGGCTGGCGCAGCCGGTATTGGGCGATAATCTCCTGGCGCGACGCCAGGGGACGGGCGGCAAACGGATTCTGCTGCTTGGTCACGCCGACACCGTCTTTCCGGTGGGCACGGCGGCGGCGCGACCCATGCGCATTGACGGCAACATGATCCACGGGCCGGGCGTCTGCGACATGAAGGGCGGGCTGCTCGCCGGCCTATACGCCATTCGGGCGCTCGACGCCGTTGGCTGGCGCGACTATGGCGCCGTTCACTTTCTGGTCGTCAGCGATGAGGAGATTCACGATCGCGGCTCGCTGCCCCTCATCCGCCAGACGGCGCGTATGTCGGATGTGGCCTTTACGCTCGAAGCGGCGCGCGCCAATGGCGACATCGTGACGGCGCGCAAGACTGCTGTCTGGTGTACGGTGCGTGTGCAAGGCAAAGCTGCGCACGCTGGCGTCGAACCGGAGAAGGGGCGCAGCGCCATCCTGGCATTGCTGCGTCATCTGTTGGAAATCGACAAACTCAACGGCTTGCGTCCGGGCGTCACCGTCAACATTGGGCGCATCGAAGGCGGCGTCCAACCCAACGTCGTCGCCGAGGCTGCTCATGCTGAACTCGACCTGCGCGCCTGGCGCAACGCCGACATTCCCGTTTTGCTCGACGCCATCCGCGCCCAGCTTGCGCAGCCCGTCCTCGAAGGTGCGACGGCGACGCTCGAGGTCAAGCTCGATGGCGCCATGCCAGCCATGGAGCGCACCCCGGCTGTCGCTGCGCTCGAAGCAACCACACAGCGGATTGCGGCGGCGCTCGGCTTTGCAGTCAAGGGCGCCAGCACCGGCGGCGCGTCCGACGCCAGCTTTGTCGCCGCCGAAGGCGTGCCCGTGCTCGATGGGCTGGGGCCGATCGGCGGTCTCGATCACAGCCCGGACGAGTACATCGAGCTGGACAGCATCGTCCCACGCACGGCGCTGCTGGCGTTATTGATGGCGGAAAGTGGGAAGGAGTGAGAGATAGGAACCCGACCTTATGGTTACTGCTCCACTAGCCGACATCCGCATCCTCGACCTCTCGCGCGTCCTCGCTGGCCCGTACTGCACGATGGTGCTGGCCGACTATGGCGCGGATGTGATCAAGGTGGAGGCGCCGGACGCCGGCGACGGCACGCGCGCCTGGGGGCCGCCCTGGGTGGGCGACCAAAGCGCCTATTTCCTCTCCGCCAACCGCAACAAGCGCAGCATCACCGTCGATCTAAAGACGCCGGAAGGACGGCAGATCATTCACGAACTGGCCGCGCACGCCGACGTGGTGATCGAGAACTTTAAAGTGGGCGGCGCAGCGAAGCTCGACGTCGACTACACGACGCTGGCGGCCATCAACCCGCGCCTGGTCTACTGCTCGATCACCGGCTATGGGCAGACCGGGCCGTACAAAGATCGTCCCGGCTACGATTTCATCATCCAGGCGCAGGGCGGCGTGATGTCGATCACCGGGCCGGAGCAAGGGGAACCGTACAAGGTGGGCGTGGCCATTGCCGACATCACCACCGGCCTTTTTGCCGCCACAGCGATTTTGGCGGCGCTGCACGAACGCCAGCACAGCGGCAAAGGACAGGCCATCGATGTGGCGCTGCTCGATGCGCAGATCGCGTGGCTGGCCAATGTAGCGCAAAATTACCTGGCGACGGGCGTTCCCCCCGCACGCTATGGCAACGCCCACCCCAGCATCGTCCCCTACGAGAGTTTCCCCACCGCCGATGGCTATATTGCGGTCGGCATCGGCACAGACGCCCAGTATCGCAAGTTCTGCGCGGCAGTCGGGCGCACCGACCTGGCGGAGGACGAGCGTTTTGCCACCAACGCTGCGCGCGTCGAGCACCGCGCGGCGCTGATTCCCTCCTTGCAGGCGCTCTTTCGCACCCGGACAACGGCGGCATGGCTGGAACTGTTCAATGCGCTTGGCGTGCCTGCCGGCCCGATCAACGACGTGGCTGCAGCGCTGGAGGATCCGCAGGTGCAGGCGCGCGCCATGGTGCAAGAGATCGAACACCCCACCGTCGGCCCTATCCGGGTGCTCGGCCCGGTTGCCAAGTTCGGACGCACGCCGGCGACGGTGCGGCTGGCGCCGCCGGCGCTCGGCTACCACACAGAAGAAATCCTGCGCGATCTGCTGGGGTACAACGCCGAGCACATTGCAACCTTGCGTCAGCGCGGCGTCATCTGATAGATAGCGCAGATGGAATTTGCTCATCTTCTCGGAAGCTCAGAGCTTCCGGGAAGATAGGGAATGTGCAACGTTTGACTGCGTTACCTATGAGCACAATGAACACTGCATGTACTTCATTTGTCACCTGTGACGCATGCTGCATGACGCCTGACGCGTGACCGGCTATAATACAGTCATGCATCAGGCAACTGCTTACCTGCCCGGCGACCGGCGTCGTGCGCTGCTGACCGGCCAGCCTTTGCCTGCGCGTGCCAACGGCGCCATTCTCTTCGTCGATATCTCCGGCTTCACCCCCCTCACCGAAACGCTGGCGCGCCAGTTCGGTCGCAGCCGCGGCGCAGAGTTGCTCACGCGGACGCTCAATGAGGTCTATCAGGCGTTGATCGACCGGGTCGATCGGCATGGAGGCAGCGTCATCGGCTTTGCCGGCGACGCCATCACCTGTTGGTTTGACGCCGCCGACGATGACCTGGTGAGCGCCGCCCGGCGCGCGCTCTACTGCGCCATCGCCGCTCAGCAAGCCATGTTGCGTTTTGCTCACTTCGAGGTTGCGCCGGGCGCCGTAGCCGAGCTGGCTGTCAAGACGGCGCTGGCCAGCGGCCCTGTGCATCGCCTGCTGGTCGGCGATCCAACCATTCAGGTGATCGATGTGTTGGCTGGCGCGCCGCTGGCGCGGATGGCCGCCGCCGAACATGTCGCCGCGCGCGGGGAGATTGTGGCCGACGTCGCCACGATTGACCTGTTGCAGCAGCGGAGTGCTGTTGGGGTATGGCGTGCGGACGAAACCGGCCAGCCAGTCGGCGTCATCACACACTGGCCGGCGATCACGATGGATGCCAACCCGGCGTCGGCGTCCCTACCTGCATTGCCGGAAGCCCTCATCCGTCCCTGGTTGCTGCCGGCTGTCTGGCTCCAGCTTCAGCAAAGCGGGGAGCAATATCTGGCTGAGTTGCGACCGGCGGCCGCGCTCTTCGTCCGCTTCAGCGGCATCGACTTTGAACATGATGACGCTGCCGCACGGCTGGATATGTACATTCGCTGGGTGCAACAGGTGCTGGCGCGTCACGCCGGCGCGTTGATTCAATTGACGACAGGCGACAAGGGCAGCTATCTCTACGCTGCCTTTGGCGCACCCATCGCCAGCGAGGATTACGCCGAGCAGGCGTTGGCGGCGGCGCTCACTCTGCGCACCAGCCCCGAACAGTTCGCCTTCATCACCGCCGTGCAGATCGGCCTCAGCGCTGGCCTGATGCGCGTCGGCGCCTATGGCAGCAGCACGCGGCGCACCTACGGCGTGCTCGGCGACGAGACCAATCTGGCCGCCCGTCTGATGATGATGGCAGCACCCGGACAGGTGCTGGTCAGCGCCCGCGCGGCGCCACTGGTGGAGGCAAGCTTTCTGCTGAGCGCGCTGGGCGAACGCGAATTCAAGGGCAAAGCCGGCGTCCAGATGGTCTATGCAGCGTTGGGTGTGCGTTCGCCGACGCTGCGCCAGCTTGATGCGCTCTATCACACTGCGCCGCTAGGTCGCGACCCGGAGTTGGCCGCGATTGCTGACGCGCTGGCGCAAGCGCGGCATGGACGCGGTGCGTTGCTCCGCATCGAAGGCGAGGCCGGCGTCGGCAAGAGTCATCTTGCAGCCGCCGCTGCGCATCTGGCGTCGACGCGCGGCTTTATGCTGCTCTTCGGTGCATGTCAGAGCACAGGCCAACAGCCCTATGCCGCCTTGCGCGCGCCGTTGGCCGCGCTCTTCGAGCTGACGCCGTCCGCCCCCATCCCGATCGCCGACCAGATCGAACAGGTGCGCGCCATCCTGGCGGCCATTGACTCCACCTGGCTGGTGCGTCTTCCCTTGCTCGGCGATCTGTTGGGTCTGCCGGTTCCCGATAACCCGACGACGGCGGCGCTTGACCCGCGCCTGCGCCGCGAAGCCATCGGTAGTCTGGTCGTAGGGTTATTGCACCATTTTGCCGCGCGTCAGCCGATCTTCCTGTTGCTGGAGGATATTCACTGGTTGGATGAGGCGGATCAGGTGATCTTACTGGCGCTCTGTCGCGCGCTGGCGGAGCACCCGCTGGTTGTCTGCCTGTTGCAACGACCGGTCAATCGGCAAGAGGCGCCTTTCTTTGGCGAGCTGGCGGCGTTGCCCGGGCAGGTGCATCTGCCCCTGGCGGAGCTGACAGCGTCGGCGCTGGCCGCGCTCCTGGTGCAGCGGCTGGGCGGCGACGTCTCTCCGTTGGTGGTAGAACTGACCTATGCCCAAACGCAAGGCAACCCTTTCTTTGCGGAAGAGTTGATCGACGCGCTGCGCGAGCAGGGCGCCATTGTTCAAGAAGAGGGCATCTGGGCGCCTGCGCGCAGCCTCTTGCAAGCATTACACGCCGCCAATGCGCTGGAGCGCCGCGAGGATGCCTGGCATCTGCGCGCCACGGCGCCGGTCACACCTGGCACGCTGGGGCTACCAGACACAGTGCACGGACTGGTGCTGGCGCGTCTCGACCGGCTCAGCGAAGAAGCGCGGCTGACGCTCAAAGTCGCCAGTGTGATCGGCCGCACCTTCGAGCTGCGCATCCTGGCGGCTGCTCATCCGCGCGCGTTGCAGGCGACGACGCTGCAACAACAGATCGCGGAATTGGAAACGCGCGACTTCGCCCGCCTGGAAAGCCCACCTCCTCACGCCAGCTACCTCTTCAAACACAGCATTACGCAAGAAGCAATCTACCAGACGCTGCTGGAGAGCCAACGGCAGGAGTTGCATCTGGCCGTTGCACACACGCTCGAAACCCTTGCGCCAGACGCCGTCGAACGCCTGGCGCATCACTACAGCCAGGCTGATGTCACCCAGGCGGGAATTCGCCGGCGAGCGTGCACTTACCTGGATGCCGCCGCCTGGCGCGCCCGCCGTAGCTACGCAAATGAGACGGCGCTGGCCTACTTCGACCGGGCGCTGGCGCTGGAAACGCGCTGGGAGTGGCTGCGCGGCAAAGTGGAAGTGCTTCATATTCTTGGGCAGCGCCTGCAAGAGGAAGCGACGCTGCTGGTGCTCGACGCCGACCCCACCGCCGACCCGGCGGTGGTGGCCGAACTGTGGGCGGAATTTCATGAAGCCACCAGTCAGTTTCCCGCCGCGCGCGCCGACCTGGAGCAGGCGCTGGCGCATTACGCCGCCAGTGGGGATCGGCTCAATCAGGCGCGCGTGCTGGCGCGGATGGGCGACATCATAATGCGCGAGGGCGACATCGACGCGGCCGAACAGCACTATCGCCAGGCGCTCACCTTACTCGCCGATGAGACCTCTGAGCAGAGTTCGGCGCAGGGCGCCCCTCGCCCCTCGCCCCTCGCCCCATCCACCATTCGCGCCCAGGTGCTGCTGGGGTTGGGCGTGGTGTTGCGCCAACGCGGGGAATATGACGCGGCGACGACCATGTTGATGGAGGCGCTCACCCTCTATGCGGCGCAGGAAAATCAACCTGAAGTGGCGACGGCGTTGACGCGGTTGGGCGGGGTGGCCTTTTTGCGCCGCGACTTTACAGCGGCGCGCGCAGCGTGGCAACAGGCCTTGACGATCCGCCGCACCATCGGCGACCGCGAGGGCGAAGGCAGCAGCCTGCTCAACATGGCGCAGGCGTACACCAGCCTGGGCGACTACGGCGCCGCTCTGCCGCTCCTGCGCCAGGCGCTTGCCATCCAGCGCGCGGTTGGCAACCGCTGGTGGGAAAATGCTGTCTGGAATGCGCTCGGCATTGTGGCGCTGGCCGTGGGCGATTACGCCGAGGCGCAACGCTGCATTGTGCAGGCCGAAGAATTATGCCAGGCGGTGGGGGATGAAGCCGGCGCAGCGATCATGGTCTTTAATCTCGCCCAGGTCGATCGGGCGTGCGGCAATTACACGGCGGCGCTGGCGCGGCTGGCGCAAAGCCGACGCTGGGCGCAGGAGAATGATGACCCCGAATTTGAAGCGCAGTGCCTGACCGAGGCGGCGCTGACGGCGCTGGCGGCGCATCAGCTGGCGGACGCCGAACAATTCGCCAATGCTGCCCAGCAGATCTATAGCGGGTTGGGGATGCACGCAGCAATGACCACCGACCTGGCGACGCTGGCGTTGGTGCATCTGGCGCACGCAGAATTGCCTGCCGCGCAGCAGTGTATCCAGCGTCTGTTGGAAATTTTCGAGCACAGCGAAATCCATCAACTCGAATATCCCCAACGAGATCTGTATGTTGCTTCCATCGTGGCCGCCGCCGCCGGCGAGCAGATGCAGGCAATGGCGCTGCTTCAACGTGCGTATGCGCTGGTGCAAACACGCGCCGAACAGATCTCCGATCCGACTTTGCGGCGTTCTTTTTTGGAGAACGTCGCCATCAACCGGGAGATTGTGGCAGCCGCCAATTCAGCGCCACTGTGCATAGGGTGACGCGGCAATGGCGGCGATGACCGGGCGTAGCCGCGGGGACGTGCTGGTGATGGCGGCCTGTGCATTACCGGCGCCCAGGTAATTGATGAGCGCGTTGCGGTCGCCCGGATCGATGGCGCGCCCCAGGAAGTTGTTGAGCAAGCGGTCGATCACTTGCGTCGCGGTGGCGGGCGCAGCGATGAATGCATCCAGCGCGGCGTTGGCAGGCGCCGCATTGGCTGCGGTCTGGTCGCCGAAGAAACGACTCACCAGCGCGTTGGCCAGGCTCCAGCGACCAAAGACCTGATTCGAGTTCCACCAGGCAAAGCGTACGTCGGGCAGGCCGGTCGGCGCCGAGAACTCGAAGAGTTTCTGCCCCAGCATCTCGATCTGTTGCTCGAAGAAGCGCGCACCCAGCGCGTCGTCCCAGTCGTCGGGTAGAAAGTTGATCATCTCCGTTACGCCCAGCGCCCGCTGCACACCGACAAAATACTCGAAGGGGCGCTTGATCTTCTGCCCCCAACTCGCTGCAAATGTCGGGTGCAACAGAATTGCGCGCACCGTGGCGCGAATGTCGCCATGACTTGTCAGAAAGGCCTGGGCGCCCGCCTCGATGGCATCGGGACAGAATGCATCGGGGAAATCGCTGATGAAGCGACGGCAGAGCTTGAAGGCAATGAAATACGCCGTGCTGGGATGCTCGGCCAAAATGTCGAGCAGTTGCTCGCCCTGCTCCTCGCCGCCGTAAGGGAAGAAGATGGGCCGATCGCCGCCCAGCCACATCTGCTTTTCCTGCCAGTGGTGCGACGGCCAGTTGCGTCCGGCATTGAAATGATAGGCCTCATCGGGCGACCCCATCGTCGTCCAGCCGCTTAAAATCTGCGCAGCGGTGTGAACGTCAGTCTCGCTGTAGTTGGGTTTGGTCAGGAATCCTGCACCCGGCACGCGGCTATAGCTGCCCAACGTGTGCAACTCCATCAGCTCGCGAGCGTAATTTTCGTTGGGATTGGCGCCGTCGCTGTAGGTGTTGCTGAGAAAATAGAGCATCGAGGGACTTTTGGCGCTGGCGCCGATCAGGTCGCGAAAGTTGCCCAGTGCATGCTGGCGGATGACATGGTGATCCTCCCAGTATTTCAACGGGCTATGAAAATTGGTCTGCAGGTGGTTCGTCCAAAAATCGACCATCACTTCAAATAACTGACGTTTGCTCAACAGTGCGCGGGCGTAGGTCACCGTCCACAGATGGCGCTGCAGATTGCCGTTGGGCCAGCCCCCGGCTGCGTCGCTGGCGGTGCGATAGGCCTGGATTTCCGCCAATGTGGCTGTTGGCGGTGGCACGGTCACACCCTGCGGGTCGGTGCGGTCGAGGCCGGCGATGACGGCGTCGCAGGCTGCATCGTCAATCGCCTCCACCTCCAATTGCGCATCGACAAAGGCGGTCAGGTCGAAGCTGCCCATGCCCGGCAAGTCCTCCGGGCGCGGACCAAAGCCCATGCGGTTGTACGCCAGCCGCGCCAGCGACGGCGCGGCGCCAGGCGGGGTGCTGGGTGTCAAACCTGTCATCATCTTTCGTAACCTTTTGCCATCAACATGTTCTTACCGGCGCACCGTCGGCAGATACAACTGCTCCGTCAGGTCGATGTCGAGGCCGCCAAATGTTGCGGCGTAGAGGCCGGGCGCCTGTTCATTGCGTCGATCAGGAAACGCCGCGACAAAGCGTTGGCGCACTGTATCGTAACTGAGGGCGCCGGCGCTATCGCCTTCATACCAGCGCCCGTCGAACTCGCCGGGCGGCGTCCAGTTCGTCGTCAGCTCGCCCAGGCGATCGTGTTGCACAAGCACGCCATCGCGGAGCAGCGCCGCGTAGAAGGTCCAACTTCCTTCTCCGCGCCCTGGATAGAGCACCATCACCTCGCCAGCGGCGCCTGTCGCCAGCACAGGACGACTATCGGTGTCGTTATGATGCTCCTCGTCTGTTGGCGCAATCGTCTGACCAACGCGCAGCGGCGCGCTGAAGGTGACGCCGCCATCGGTGGAACGTGCATAGAAAATGTAGCTGTCGTGCGGCCATTCATCCGGCGGGTTGCGCAGCGCACAGCCCGACCAGACGATATGCACCCCGTTGGCGGCGTCGGTGCGCAGATGTGGGTGGCGTTGAAAACACCAATCGGAGTCGACGGTGGGGCTGACCTGGGTGTAGCTCCAACTGCCGCCCTGCAAATTGCGCCGCGCCAACGTCACCTGACCGCGCCCATCCCCGCGCCATTCCTCCCATGCCACCAACA
The DNA here is from genome assembly GCA_002391565.1 of Anaerolineales bacterium UBA3905. Lineage (GTDB taxonomy): Bacteria > Chloroflexota > Anaerolineae > Caldilineales > Caldilineaceae > Caldilinea. The sequence goes on along the minus strand of DGFH01000100.1, from coordinate 12,928 downwards.
CCTGATTGTCGGTCAGCGCCAGCGCTGCTGGCAACTGCCAGCGTTCTAAGATCGGCGCGGTCAGCACCGTCATGGGCGACGACCAACCGCTCCCGCTGTTCCAGGTTGTCCACAGTTGTACGTCACCGCGCTGGTTGCGCTGCGTCCATCCGACCGCCACCGTGCCATTGCGCGCAGCAAGAAGCGGTGCAATGCGCTCATCGCCATCGTCCGTTTCGCCGCTCAGCCGCACGGGATCGCGCCACTGGCCGCCTGCATAGACGCTGTAGTAGATGTGCCGTCCATAGGGCCAGACATACTCACTCCACACGGCGTGCAGCTGCCCGCTGTTGTCGACGGCAATCGCCGCGCCATCCGCACCGAGATCGCCGCCCACGTTCGCCCAGGTCGGCAGGCGCGTCGGCGCCGTCCATGCCTCTGCCAGGAAAGGCAGCGTGCTTAGCCAGAGCTCGCGGTACCCCTGACGATGGTCGAGGAAAACGGCGTAGGTTGCCCCGCCGGAACTTGCCAGCGCCGGCGCCATCTGCACAGGGATGCGGCTGACAGTTGGAATTGCCTGCACGCCGCTCGACCAGGCATCACCTTGCCAGGTTGCGGTGTAGATGGCAGGCGCTCCCTCTCCTGCATCTTGCCAGGCGATGCGCACGCGGTTCCCCGCTGCGGCCAACACCGGCTGCGTCTGCATACCCGGCGCAGTGGTCACCAGCTGCTCGCTCCAGCCTGCGCCACTCCAGCGCGCGGTGTAGATGTCGGGATTGCTTGCCCCGGCGCGATAGTCCTGCCAGGCGATGAAGAGTCCGGCGTCGCTGCCTGTCAACGTTGGCGCCAGTGTGCGCACGCGCGCGGGCGCCGCATCGACGCGCTGCGGCGCACTCCAGGCAGCGCCATTCCACTGGGCGGCGTAGATGTCGGCGGGCGCTGTCAAGACGCCAACATGATGTTCCCACGCCGCAAAGAGGCTGCCATCGCTGGCGAAGGCAATGGCAGGGTTGGTGGCGCTGTCACGACCGGTGGGCGTCGCCGTTGGCGCAGAGACGCGCTGATTGACGCCCCAGGTGGCGCCGCCATCGTTCGAGATCGCCGCGTAAATCTGGGGGGCTTCGGCGCCGTAGTCGCGCTGATCCTCCCAGATGAGCGCCACCTGGGCGCTGCGACGGCTGAGGCGCGGGCGACGTTGATCGCCCGGCGTGTTGTCACTGTTGACCTTCAGATTGGCGCTGCATGTCATGGCGACGCCGTTGCAGCGGGCGGCGTAGATGTCGCTGCCCTTGCTGTTGGCCCAGTCGTTCTCCGGGTTGGCGTTGCGATAATCTTCCCACGCCACCACCAACGCGCCGGCGCCATCGGTGACAATCTGTGGCGCACGGGCGACGGCGTGCCACTCCGTCAAGCCTTGCGTCACCTGCACCGGCGCACTCCAACGTGCGGCTGCCGGATCGTAGCGCACCAGGTAAATCTGTTCGCCGTCAGCATAGACAGCGAAGGCGCGGCCGCTGCTTTCGACGGCGACGGCGGCGCCAAAGACGCTTTGCATCCAGAAATGGGGCGTCAAGTTGGTGGCGCGCGCTTCGCCGGTTAGCTGGTCGCCCTGCCAGAATGCAGTATAGAGATCGGGCGCGGCCGTGCGCGCATCGACCCAGCCAAGCACGGTTCGGTCGCCAGCCATCGCCAGCGCGGGCGCGCTTTGCAGCGCAGGGCGATTATCTGGCGCCAGCGGCGTTGGGAGCGTCCAGCCTGTCGCCGCAGGGTCAAGCGCCGGGATTGCGAATGTAGAGCCAGCCAGCCCGATCACAATGATGATCGCGATTGCAACGCTGACCAGCCACCGTTGTTTCCACATCATTGCGTTACGCTCTCGTCATTCGTCAGATGACCGCTCTCACCGCGCCACCCCAATCCCCAACCCCGACGCGTAGTTCAGCCCTGGAAAGATCGTGTCGTTGATTTGCGGGCTGGCGATGCCCATGCGAGCAGTGAGGATGTCGGCCAGCACGCGGCGGTAGTCGGTGGTGATGTGCAGGCCGTCGTTGAAGCCGAAGTTGGTCAGGCCGGGCCATTCGCCGTAGATGTGGCCGCCGCGAATGTTGCCGTGACTGCCCGCCACCAGCATCACATTGCCAGCGCCATGATCGGTGCCGCCGCTGTCGTTCTGGTAGAGCACGCGGCCAAATTCGCTCAGCACCACGACCACGAAACGGCCGCGCCAGACCGGATCGGCGTTCATGTCGTCGCAAAAGGCTTTGATGTTGTTGGCAAGATTGGCGACCAGGCGCGGATAGCGGGAGTTGCCGTTCCAGTCAAGCAGCCCCTGGTTGTCGTGGGTGTCGTAGCCCCCGCCCACGTCGATGGTGGCGACGCGCAACGGATTGCTCAGCGACGACTTGGCGATCTGCGCCACTGTTTGCAACGAGTGGCCGAAGTCACCGTAGTCCGCTACGTGGCTTTCGTCGGTGAGGTAAACCGCCGCCGGCGTGTAGGTCGTCTCCAATACATGGCGCAGCATGTCGTAATTTTGCAACGCGGATTGCCCGACCGCCTCGATGAAGTCGCCGCCGCGCTGGAACATTGGCTCCAGCAGGGCGCGCTGCGCGGCGATCAGTGCGGACGCGTCTTCGTGCGCCGTCCATTCGCGCGTGCGCCACTGCGGGCCGAAGTGCTCCGGATCGGGCACGGCGACGGCGCTGCGCCCGGTTTGCGAGAGGAGCGACGGCGGCACGCCCCACTGGGGCGCCACGGCGAGCGCATCGTGTGGTTCGCCGGCCGCGTCGAGATAGCGCGCCAGCCAGCCGCCCTGGTTCTGTTTGCCGCCCAGATCGACGTAGAGTTCGGTGTCGAAATGCGAGCCGGTGATGTCGGGCGAGCCGCACGCCTCAACGATGGCGAGATCGCCGCGCTCGAACAGCGCGTAGAGACCGCCGCTATCTGAGGCGTGTCCGTTGGGCGTCGCCACACCGCCGGCGCCGCGCGCCGCATCAGGATGCAACCCGAAGCGCCCATCCAGATCAACCGCTTTGCGTGTGGCGTTGGCGTTGGGCGCGGGGACGCTGAGCGTCGGGCGCAACGTCGAGTAATAGCGCTGCCGGTCGGCGCTGCTGGTGTTGAACGGCACGACCAGATTCAGACCGTCCAGGCCACCGCGCACGAAGACCAGCACGAGCAGATCGCGGTTAGTGGGCGGCTGCTCCGGCGAGTTGGGCGCCGCGCGTGAAGGGTGGCGGTCGGCGTCGAAGCGCAGATGGGTGATGCCAAAGCCGCGCAGCGCAGCCGCAGCGGCAAAACCGGTGCAGCCTTGAAGAAAAGTTCGGCGTGAAAATTGTGGTTGCATGGCGCGGATTGTGCGCGAAGTGAGGCGCGGTTGTCAAGCGACATTCGATCTACGGTTGGGGTGCGTCGTTCAGAGCACGACATCGCGACCGACTGAGCGGCTGCTACGGTGCAGCGATCAGCGGCAGGTAGGCGGTCTTTTGGACATGGGTGCGGATGTAGTCGACGACCCGTTGCGTGACCAATTCCTGGCTGTCGGCCAGAGCGGTCATCTCGCTTTCATGGGTGTAACCGGGCAGATAGTCCCACGTCACCGCGTGCCCTGTAAGCTCCAGCTGGTTGCGAAAGGCGATCGCCTGTTCGGGCAGCGAGGGCAGATCGAGCTGACAGTGCAACACGTAGAAGGGCGGCAGCGTCTCCCCGGCCTGTACATAGCTCGCGGGCGACGCCGCTTGCAGCGCGCTCTGGTCGGTGTGACCGCCGATGAAGGTCTGATCGAGCAGAGGGTTGAAGATCAGCGGGTTGAGTTCATCGAGCTGGTAGGCGCCGCTCAGCGATATCACACCGCGCACGTGGGGGCGCAGAGCGCGGTGGCTATCGTGCGTTGCGAGCAGGCTGACCAAATGCCCGCCCGCCGAGTGACCGAGCAGGAAGATGTTCAGCGGGTCGCCGCCGTACCCGGCGATGTGCTGCACAGTCCAGTCCAGCGCGCTGGCGACATCCTCAAGGTTGTCCGCGTACCAGGCCGCCTTGGTCGGCGTCTGCGGGTAAGTCGCCGCCAGAAAAACTTGATCCGAGGTCAGGCGATAATCGACATTGACGACGACAAACCCCTCCGCCGTCACCAGCGTCGGCGTGAGAAACTGCGTGTACCAGTCGGCATAGCCATCGACCCAGCCGCCGCCGTGCACGAAGAAGATCACGGGGCGGTCGTGCAGGGCGCCGCCATCCGCCAGGGGTTGGAGCACTTCGACCGTGCGCGTCTCGAAGTTGCTCTTGTCGGCGTAGCGTACATCGGTGATGAGAAAGGGCGCGTCGGGTCGATAGCGCGTTACCGTGCGCTGCACCGTGTACGCAGCGGCAGCGTCAAGCGTGACGGCCAGGATCACCAAAAGCCCGCATGTGAGCGACGCCGCCATCAACAGCCGGCCAAACCGCTTCACCATAGCGCCTCCTGTTCACGGTGAACACACGTGAGGTTGCCGTAGTCTCTTGATTCTCTCTGCGTCTCTCTACATCTCTGCGGCCCGGCGTCAAGGACGGCAACATTCAAGCACGATTCAAACCGCCTTTTACACCGGCGGCGGGTTGCGCTCCTTGAAGCCGCGCTGATGCCAATAGGGGTAGGGCGGCGTGACGGCGCTGGCGGCGTCGAGCCGCGCCATCTGTTCCGCCGTCAACGCCCAGCCGACTGCGCCCAGGTTGTCGCGCAGCTGCGTCTCGTTGCGCGCACCGATGATCACCGTCGCCACGCTGGGGCGCTGCAACAGCCAGTTGATGGCGATCTGCGGCACGCTCTTGCCGGTCTCGGCGGCAATTGCGTCCAGCGCATCGACCACGCGGTAAAGATACTCGTCATCGACGGGAGGGCCGCCCGCCGCCGCCACCTGACTGCGCAGACGGCTGACTTCAGGCAGCGGCGCGCCACGACGAATTTTGCCGGTCAACCGCCCCCAGCCCAACGGACTCCAGACAACGGCGCCCACCTTCTGGTCAAGCGCCAGCGGCATCAGCTCCCATTCGTAGTCGCGCCCGATGAGCGAGTAATAGGCTTGATGCGCCACGTAGCGCACCCATCCGTACCGCTCGGAGACCGCCAACGACTTCATCAGGTGCCAGCCGGAGAAATTCGAGCAGCCGATGTAGCGAATCTTGCCGGCGCGCACCAGATCGTCGAGCGCCTGCAACGCCTCCTCAACCGGCGTCATAGCGTCGAAGGCATGCAGCTGGTAGAGGTCGATGTAGTCGGTGCCCAACCGGCGCAGGCTGCCCTCCACCGCACGGATGAGGTGAAAGCGCGAAGAGCCAACGTCGTTGGGCCCAGGCCCGGCGCGGAAGGTGCCTTTGGTGGAGATAATTACCTGGTCGCGGCGCCCGCGGATCGCCTGGCCGAGAATCTCCTCGGCGGCGCCTCCTGAATAGCCGTCGGCGGAGTCGAACATCGTCAGACCGGCCTCCAGGCAAATGTCCACCAGCCGGGTCGCCTCAGCGACATCGCTGCCGCCCCACGCCTGAAAAAACTCGCCGCGCCCGCCAAAGGTGCCCGTGCCCAGGCACAGCACCGGCACTTTGAAGCCCGAACCGCCTAACTGTCGATATTCCATGCGTTCTCCTGTTTACTGTAAACAATCTCGCCGCCGACGATGGTCGCTGCAATCGGCGTCGTCAAAATTTCTGCCGGTGCGCGCGTGAAGATGTCGACATCGAGTACGGTAAGGTCGGCCAGCTTGCCTGGCGTTAGCGACCCCTTCATTGCCTCCTCGCCGCCAGCATAGGCCGCGCCCAGTGTATACGCGTAGACCGCCTCCTCGACGCTGATGCACTCTTCGGGAATCCAACCCTCCGGTCCTGGATAGCCGTCAGCGCGGCGGCGGGTGACGGCGGCGTACAGCCCCTGGCGCACGTCGGGCGTTTCCACCGGTGCGTCGGAGCCAAAGGCAAGCACAGCGCCGCTGCTAAGCAGGCTGCTCCAGGCGTACGCCAGGCGGCTGCGTGCGCCCCAATGCCGGTCGGCCAGCACGATGTCCTGTGTGCAGTGAATCGGCTGCATCGAGGGGATCACCTGGAGCGCCGCAAAACGCGCCAGGTCGGCCGGGTGCAACACCTGCGCGTGCTCGATGCGGTGGCGCAAATGCAGACCAACGCCAGCGCGCCGCGTTGCTTCGATGGCGTCCAGCACGTTGCGGTTGGCCTGGTCGCCGATGGCATGGATATGGACGGCAAGCCCGGCGCGCGCCGCCTTCATCACCTGCCGTTGCAGATGTTCCGCCGTCGAGACGGCGATGCCGCGGTTGTGCGGCTCGCCCTCGTAGGGTTCGATCATCAACGCCGAGCGTGCGCCTAGCGAGCCATCGGCAAAGATTTTGACCGCGCCGAAGCGAATCCACTCATCGCCATAGCCGGACTGAATGCCTAGCGCAATGGCAGCGTCCATGTCCACTTCAGGAATTTGCTGGAGCACGCGCAGTTTCCACTCACCACGACGACGCAATTCCTGAAAGGCGCGCAGCGCAGGCGCGCCCTCCATGTTGTGAATGCCGGTGATGCCCAGAGCGTGCGCCTGCTTCTGCGCCACGCGCACAGCGTCGATCGCTTCGGCGTCGGTCGGGATGGCCTGGAGGTTCGCCACCAGATCCATGGCGCGTTCGAGCAGAATGCCGGTGGGGTCGCCGGTGGCCGGGTCGCGCAGGATGGCGCCGCCGTCAGGATCGGGCGTGTTGCGCGTGATGCCTGCCAGTTGCAACGCCAGCGAATTCGCCCAGCCGGCGTGTCCACATTTGCGCCGCAGAAACGCCGGATGCTGCGGCGTGACAGCGTCGAGTTGGGCGGCGGTCGGAAAGACCGGTTCGGGCCAGAGCACCTGATCCCAGCCGCGCCCGGTCAGCCAGTGACCGGCGGGCGTCGTGGCGACGCGCGCAGCGACGCGTGCCAGCGCCGCGTCGAGCGTGGGAACATTCATCAAGTCGATCTCACGCAGACTCAGCCCATAGGCCAGGAAATGCAGGTGCGCGTCGATGAAGCCAGGGGTGACAGTGCGCCCCTCCAGATCGATCATCTGCGTGGCGGGGCCGGCCAGCGTGCGCAGGCTGTCGTCGCCTACGGCCAGGATGCGGTCGCCGCGAATGGCAAGCGCCGAGGCGCGCGGTTGGCGGCGATCCATCGTGTAGAGTCGGCCATTGTAGAAAATCAGATCGGGTGTGTTCACAAAACCTCCACTTTATCGGCCAGCAAGTCGGCGCGGAAGGTGCGTTCCTGCGCCGCATCGAAGAGGATCGCCACCATTGCCTCCGGGCCGCTGCCATCGATGCGCGTGACGACGCCCTCGCCAAAGCGCGTGTGGCGCACGCGCTGCCCGGTTGTCAACACGACGGCAACGGCCTGTCCGGGCGCCGGCGCAGGCGCGCTCAATTCCACCGCCAGATTCGCCTCGCGGTCGCGCCAGCCGGCGGCCAGGTTCTCCAACATCTGCTCCGGGTTGTGGGCGAGACGGCTGCGCAATTGTTCGGCGCGGCTGCGCGCCGTCGCCAGCGCCGTCATCAAGGCCGCCTTTTCTGGCGCCGGCCGGTCACTGTTCGCCATGCTGCGGCTGGCGCGCGCCAGCACGCTCAATAGCCCGTCCATCTGTTTCACACAGTCCTCCGCCGGATCGATCGAGGCCAGATGGACGCCGTGAGCGCGGCAAAGTTCGGCGCGAGCGCGCTCGCGCTCCTCATTCTCCAACACTTCGAGATCGCTCTGGCGCCCCTGCCCCCTGGCCGTCAGGCCAATAAAGCGCACGGCGATGTTCACCTCTGGATAAGCTTTATCGAGCTTGAGCTTGCGGTTCGTGGAGGGGTTGACCAGCCAATCCGGGCTGACGTTGTCTTGTGCGGTAAAGCCGTCGAAGATGCGCGCCAGCGCTTCGCGCCAGGCGCTCAGAACGATGTAGGTGTTCATCATGGCGTCAGTCAATATAATTGATGGATGGCCTTGAATACAGCACAATCATGGTGATGTAAGCAGCGTTATTCTAGCACATCCGTTCCGCAGAGTTGAAACAACGAATGGCGTGAAAGTGCATCCTGGCTTGCGGAAAGCATGCGCCACACCACACAGAACGCTCACACCCACGCGAGGCGCGCATCAGACATCTGGCGCATCGGTCAAGCATCCCCAGTCGGCGGCGCCCTTTTGTAACACATTTTGTAACGCTTAGTTGCTGTTCCCTCTCCTGGTTTTCCGCTTCAATTGCAACAGCGGCGCGCAGCGTGAGCAAGAGATGAGCAGTGATTGGGCTTGGTTTTGACCAGACAATTGCTGCAAATAAACGCTTGATAAACGATTGCGCCCTATTGTCATTGATGGCGACGCCAATCGCCGCAGGCGACCCTGCATTGGGTGTTCCCGCAACGGGGAGGATGACGAAGATGAGAGTTGTACTGTTGACGTTATTGCTCGTGATTTTTGCATTGAGTGGAATGTCTCTGCCAGCCGGGGCGACGTCTGGCGCAACCGTGACGCCAGCGGTTGCATCACAGCCGACAAGCACGCCAGCGCGCCCACCGCGACCTGCGCCGACGCCCACCGTGGACGCCGCCCGGCTGGCAGCAGGCAAGGCGATCTACCTGGCTAATTACTGTGGCATTTGCCACACCCTGGCCGCCGCAGGCACAACGGGCGCCTTCGGCCCCAGCCACGAACACATCGGAAGCATTGCTGCGCAACGGATTGCATCCACAGCTTATACAGGCGCTGCCAAAACCGCCGCCGACTACATCCGCGAAAGCATCGTGGCGCCAGCCGCCTACTTTGCGCCAGGCGCCAACCCCCGTCATCCGATGCCGCCTTACGCGCATCTTGCGCGTGAAGATGTCGATGCCCTGGTCTACTTTCTGTTGCAGCAGCAGTAGACCATGCGCAAAGCGACATGTTGCAGACAGGCAGTTACGACATGTCGCCACCCTGAAATAGGAGTTCATAGAAGCGTGTGCCCATACGCGTCTCTATTATGCTCAAAGTGATTGATCCTTTTTAGCAGACATTCAGGAGGAACCCTATGCAACAATGGCAATTACACACATGGCGCTGGCTGCTCGTGCTGGCGCTGGTCATCGGGCTGGCGCCACTCCAGGCGCTGTATGCGCAGGACGATGCCATGTCCCAGGGCGAGGTCGTGGCCGAGGGGCTGAACGGCCCCATGGGTGTGCTGGTTGATCCCAACGGCGACTTGTGGGTGGTCGATTCGGGTCTGGGCGGCGACACCCCGGTGGAAGGTCTCGATTTTACCGGTCAGTCGATCACGGGCAACTACGGCCCAACCGCGCGCATTGTCAAAGTGTCGCTGAGCGACGGCGCGATGATTGACGTGGCGGCGCTGACTTCGTTGAGCAACGGGATGGAAAATGAAGGCGGCTCGCGGCTGGCGCTGCTCGACGGCGTGCTCTATGCCACCGGCGCGGGTTGGCACCCTGCTGTGATTCCATCCACGGCCGAAGCGCCCCTCCCCGGCACAGGCAGCCTGTGGCGCATCGAGGCCGACGGCACGGTCAGTGAGGCGTCGCCCCTCTGGCAGCTCGAACGCGATAACAACCCGGTCAGCGCCGAAGTGGACACGCATCCGTATGGTCTGCTCGCCGGGCCGGATGGCAACCTGTGGGTGGCCGACGCCGGCATGAACGCCTTGCTCAAGGTCGACCCGGCGACCGGCGACGCCGCCATCGTGGCGACGTTCGACCCAATTCCTGGCGTCTTCCCGAACCCGAATTATGACAACGAACTGCTGACTGATGCCGTGCCCACCGGCGTCACCGTGGCGGATGGCATGATCTATGTGAGTTTCCTGTCGGGCGCGCCCTTCATTCCCGGCTCGGCAAAAGTCGTGACGGTGGCCGAGGATGGCACGGTGAGCGACTATGCCACCGGCCTGACGATGCTCACCGACCTGCGCACCGGGCCAGATGGTGCGCTCTACGCCACGCAGTTTGGCCTCTTCACCGAGCAGGGACCGGTGCCGGGCAGCGGCGCCGTGATCCGCATCCGGCCGGGTGACGCTTCTGAGGTGGTCGTGCCAGGGCTGATGTTCCCCACCTCGCTCGACTTCAACGCTGACGGCGACGCCTTTGTCACGGTGAACGGCGTCGGCGCACCAGGATCAGGTCAGGTGGTTAAATTCGCTGGCTTGACCGGCATGGCAGGCGCGCCGATGGCGGAGGCAATGGCGGCGATGGCGGCGTCAGCTGCTGGCGCCACGGAGGGCGACGCTGCGCCAGAGCAAGCGGCGACGGCAACCGCCGCGCCAGAGGAAGCGATGGCCGCCACTGCGACGCCAGCGCCAACCCCTGTCACGATGCCGGTCACCGGCGCCGACCAGGGACAGGGCGCCGTACTTGCCATCGTGGCGTTGCTCTGCATGGCAGGCGCCAGTGCACTCTGGCTGCGCCGCCGGCTTACCTGATTGCGCGCGTTGGACAGAGACAATTGCATCATGTACAGCGGGACAGGCCTTTGCCTGTCCCGCAATTTTTTCTCAAAACCTGTTGGAAAAGTCACCCAATTTGATGCAGAGATGCAGAGCAACGCAGAGAGAATCAAGCCAATTGGAGCTTCCAGGAAGATGAACAGCTAACCTGGAGGTCAGCAATAAACAATTGTGACGATATTTACAGAAAAAGACCAGCTACGCCGCTATTTTTTGCACATAGTTTGTTAGTGGTATGTAAAAGTTTTGCACGCAACACCAACCCAATACACACAAGGAGAAAGCTATGAAAGTGCAGATGCGGAAGTTGCTTCAGCTCATCATCGTGCTGGCGCTGGCGCTGAGCCTGGCGCCGGTGCGGCCGGTCTTTGCCCAGGATGCTGACATTGTCGACACGGCAGTGGCGGCGGGCAGCTTCAACACCCTGGTGACGGCAGTGCAGGCCGCCGGTCTGGTCGATACGCTCAAGAGCGAAGGGCCGTTCACTGTTTTTGCGCCGACCGATGAGGCCTTTGCCAAACTCCCGCCGGAAGTGCTCGAGGCGGCGCTGGCTGACCCGGAAGGACTGTTGACGCAAGTGCTGCTTTACCATGTCGTGCCGGGCAAAGTGATGTCCACCGATCTGAGCAATGGTCTGGAAGCAACGACTGCCCAGGGTGAAGCTGTCACCTTTACGCTTGGCGATGGCGTGGCAATGGTCAACAATGCCAATATCATTGCAGCCGATGTCGAGGCAAGTAATGGCGTCATCCACGTCATCGACGCCGTGATCCTTCCGCCGAGCATTGTTGCGGCAGCCGAAGCGGCCGCTACGCCTGCTGCCGCTGAGGAAGCGATGGCGGAAGCAACTGCAACGCCTGCCCCAGCCGAAGAAGCGGCCGCGGCAACGCCGCTCGCTGATATTGTGGATACAGCCGTGGCTGCTGGCAGCTTCAACACATTGGTTGCAGCAGTGCAGGCCGCCGGTCTGGTCGATGCCCTCAAAGGTGATGGCCCCTTCACCGTATTTGCTCCAACCGACGAGGCCTTTGCCAAGATTCCGCAGGCGACGCTCGATGCGCTGCTCGCCGATCCGACTGGCGATCTGACGCAAATTCTGCTCTATCATGTCGTACCCGGTAAAGTAATGGCCGCCGATCTGAGCGATGGCTTGCAGGCGACGACGCTCAACGGCGCCGCTGTCACCTTTACGCTGGGCGATGGCGGTGCGATGGTGAACGACGCCAACATCATTGCGACGGATATCGAGACGGTGAATGGCGTTATCCATGTGATTGACAGTGTGATCCTGCCGCCAGCGGCTGCCGCACCTGCCGCCACCGAAGCAGCAGCAGAGGAAGCCATGGCGCCAGAACAGATGCCCGTCACCGGCGGTGAGGCAAGCAATGGCCTGAACATTGCCCTGCTTGTCGGCGTGGTGGTGGCTTTGCTAGGTGGGCTGGCCCTCTACTCCCGACGCCGCCTGGCCTAAGTCCTAACCGGAAGAGAAACTCATCGATAGCGTAGTAGGTAGACTTTGCTCATCTTCCCGGAAGCTCAGAGCTTCCGGGAAGATAGCGAATGTGCACCTTTTGAGTGCGTTATCTACCAGGAGGGTGAGGAGTGCATCCTCACCCTCTTTTTTGACCATCCTTCGCGGCGTCCACCACATTGAGCGTGGGTCACATAAGTGACCAACTCCTGACCGGCTACGACATGCTGGTGGATTATGTGGGCTTCACCTTATCTTCTGTTATAATAGCGCCAGGGTTTTGAATAGCCCTGATGCGATACAGCGCACCTGACTATTTTGGATACTTTTAAACACATCAAGGAGAGTTGTATGAAGCAACGCGTCCGCGCTCTGCTGCAACTGGCAGTAGTGTTCGCACTCGTATTGAGCCTTGCACCCTTCCAGGCCATCGCCCAGGAAAGTCTGAGCGAGAAGGCGGATCTGATCGAGACGGCCATTGCCGCTGGCGATTTCACCGTCCTGGTTGATCTGGTGGAGGCGGCTGGCCTGACCGAGACCTTACAGGGCGAAGGCCCATTCACCCTCTTTGCGCCGACCGACGCCGCGTTTGCTGCTGTTCCGGCGGACGTGCTGGATGCATTGGCCGCCGACCCTGCAGCGCTGCAGAGCGTCCTGCTCTATCACGTCGTGCCAGGGCGTATGATTGCCGCCCTGATCAGTGATGGCAAAGAAGTCGCCACCGCCGAAGGCAGCAACGTCGTCTTCTCCTTTGTTGACGGCGTTAAGAAGATCAATGGCGCTACCATCATTGCCAAAGACATTCAGGCGTCCAATGGCGTGATCCAGGTGATCGACAGCGTACTCTTGCCGCCTGAACTTGCCGCCGCCTTAGGCGTCGAAGCTGCGCCGGCTGATGCGGAGGCCACGCCGGCTGCCACCGAGGAAGCCGCCGCTGAAGCCACCGCGACCCCGGCCGTCACCGAGGCTGCCGCCGCCGAAGCCACCGCGACTCCGGCCGCCACCGAGGAAGCCGC
>DGFH01000241.1 GCA_002391565.1 Anaerolineales bacterium UBA3905 | reverse complement strand
GGATTCAGAGGATCGCCGCCCGCGTAGAAATTTGGGTTGATGTTGAAACCAAAGTCAGGCGCCCAGTCTCCAGAACCGCCTGCACGCGCGTACCACGACTCGAATTGAATCGGACAGCCGACAGACGGCGGATTCATGATCGGCCGCACGCTGTCGTCACCGCCGCATTGCGGCACAAGCTGCGGCCCCGTCTCGTTGTCTACGCCAAAATCCAACCACCCGGAGATGGCAGAGATCGCTCCTGTCGCATCACGCACCCATAGCTGGTATGAGTGGAATCTGCTAACATGCCCTGCCGGGTTGAAGTCCAAATGAAACACCCCGTACCAGTCCTGGCCGTTAAACTGGCCCGCCCAGCCCTTAAATGCCGTGTGCTTATAGAAGGCATGATTCTCATTCGGTGTACCGCCCACATGATTGAACGTTGGTCGAATCCCGGCATCCAGCAGCCATTGCGGAGGGGCGTCGCCGTGCTCATGAGCAGGACGGTCTCCGTGTGCGATGCCGGGCGCGTGCCAATGCATATCAATTTCAGCGTGTTCACCATGCGGTGGTTGATCCGTTGGCGTAGCGGTTGGCTGCGCTGTGGCCGTTGGCTCCGGCTGGCTTTGCCTCCGACAGGTGAGCAGGGCGGCTTTGCGGTCGGGGCTACGTTCGACCGCAAGATTGCGCCCACTGGTGCACTCCACCGTGATCATTTCGCCGCTGCTGAGACGAATCGTGGGTAGCATGGTTTGCGCTGCCGCTGTTGCTGTTGTGAGCAACAGGAGCAGCAGGATTGCAATTATCGACCGGCGAACGTACATGGTTGACAGACCTCCGTGTGTTACAAAATAGCCGTGCGTTTATCTCAATTGTGGTGCACTACACATCGTCACGCTGCTGCCTGCGCTGCCGTTTCGTCACCTGTTCCGGCGCAACATCCGGCTCCGGCTCTACAGCCGGAGCCTCCATCACCTGTTCGAGTTTGTCGCCGAACGCCGTCAACACACCGACCGGCAATTCTATTACATCGCCAGGCCCGTATTGGTTTTGCGCTCCGAAACGCATGCCCTCGCGCACTCGGCAAAGTACAAAAAGTACAGTCGATTCGCTCATAGCGCTATCTCGCTTACGCGCCGGTGGCGTGAACGATGCCCGTCTGGTTGCCAAAGCGCGCCTTGATTTCCGGCGTGCCAATTGTCATGACTTTGAACATGCTCTCCAGACCATCGCCACTAGTCCACTCGCGCACCTGGATCGACATCGCTTCAGCCAAATCCATATACTCTGCCGTCATCTGAAGCAGCAGAATCTCGCCGTCAGGAAGAACGGTCGGTGGCAGTCCTTCGACCCCTTCGATCATGTCAAGACTTTTGATGCGGTTGAGCGCCGAGCCGCTGCCATCGTTGTAGAAGCTCATTGCCGCCTGGTTGAATTGCGTTTGGCTGATATAGACGTGGAACGGACCGTAGTTGTGCTGCGCATTGGCAGCCGACACCATTCCGGCGATAGTCGGCACGATGTTGGCGATGGTGCCCCAATCGCCGCCGCCATAGTTACCGGCCGTGTCGGTGTTGCGGTTGGGATGCGTGCGCAGCCCGTAGATCGGCGCGCCGTTCAGCGTGACTGCCGTCGAGCCGTTGACAACAAGGTTCTCGTAGCCCTCAGCCACCACACGCACCGCCTCGACCAGGGTCGTCATGTCCAGCCCGTCGCCCATGCGCCGGCTGGCCTCCAGCGTGCGCCAGTCAACCGAAAATTCCTTGAAAATCACGGGAACGGGAACGCTGGCCGGGCGCAACTCAGGCAGGTCACGCTCGGCACGACCGCGCCCGGTCATGCTCACGCCTGCCGCCGTGATGTCGCTCGACACGTACCAGCGCGCTTCCAGGCTCCCAACGCTGCCCAGCGGCTTCACCAGCCCACGCCGGCGAAATCCCTCGACCACCTTCAACGGGTAGCGCGACGCCTGCAGCACCTGATTTTCGACCTCAATCCACTCGTCAACGGTCAGCAAGCTGTTGACGACCAGCCTCTCGCCCTGCGCGCTGTTGCGGCGAAAGACGTCGTCGTGCTTGTCGTAGATGATGCCGGTGTCACGCGGGTTGAAGCTGCCGCGCAGCGCCTGCGACCCGTCGGTGTGTGCACTCACGATCTGAATGTCGCTCATAGTTGTCGTTGCCTCCTACGCAATCCGAACCTTGATGCGCACGGCCGCGGCGGTGGCGTTTGCCGCTTCCTCAGCCGCGCCGATAATGTAGCCGGTGGTGTATGCCCGCACTTCGCCGCCGTTCGCCGCTTCCAGCAGCGCGCCAGCCGCAACGTTCTCGCCCGATTTGAGCACCATGTAAACCAGGTCGCCCGCCTGCGGGTAGACGAAGGGCACCGCGTCGCCGTCAGCATAAGCCGTCTCGATGTTCAGCGTCGTCCCCGACGTGTTACGGAAGCCGTGCTCGATGGCGACCATCTTGACCACCGCCGCCGCTGCCGTGGCGTGCGGGATCACCTCGCCGTTGCTGATTGCCAGCAAATGCCCCGGCTTGATGTTGGCGTTCCCGGCGTTCTTCTCGAAGACCGGACGCTCCAGCCCGTTGACCTGAAGCAAAATTACGTTTGGTGTGCTGCTTGCCATGATTGCTCTCTCCTAGTTTGCTTTCTTTGCGATTTGATCGAAACTCACAAACCGATCCGCATCGACGTTAGCTGCCAACAGTGCACCGTTGCGACCGGCGTAGTTGGCCGTTACTGGCGTCAAGCTGGTCTCCAGCTTGACTAGCTGGTCTAACGTCATCGCTTCCAAGTCAGTGCGATCAAACGCACAACGGCTGTTAGCTGCCAACCGCCCGACGATCTGAGCGCGCTGATGATCCTGATTGGCCTTGATGCCGCGCACCACGTTCATCAGCGCCTCGACCCCGCCGAACTCACGCAGCGCCGTCGCCAATTCCAACAATTCTGACGGAAGCGCCACGCCCACGTCCACGCTCTCGGCAACGCCTTCGATCTCGACTGC
>DGFH01000151.1:1197-4302 GCA_002391565.1 Anaerolineales bacterium UBA3905 | reverse complement strand
AAACAGGTGAAGGGGCGCGGCATCGAACTGACCGAAGCCGGCGTGCTGGCCTGCGTGCGTCGTGGGCTGAGTGTGCGTCAGGGCAATGTGCAAGAGGGGTTGGCCGACTACCCCGACCAGAGCTTCGACGTGGTCATCTTGAGCCAGACGCTGCCCTTCCTCGATGATCCGGCCATGGTGCTCGGTGAGATGTTGCGCGTGGGGCGGACGGCCATCGTCAGCTTCTCTAATTGGGGGCACTGGCGCTGCCGCCTGGAGCTACTCTTCACCGGGCGGATTCCAGTCGCCGTAGACCTGCCGCAACAGTGGTACGAAAGCCCGCGTCGCCAGCCCTTCAGCGTCACCGACTTTGCGCATTTCTGCCGCAAGATTGGGATTATGATCGATCGCCAGATTTACATGAATCGCGGCCTGCGCGTGCGTACAGGTCGCTTCAAGAACCTGCTCTCGACGACAGCGGTCTTTACGCTGCAACGTGCGTAGCGTCTCGCATCTCCAGCTCGCGCTCGCGGATGCCGATCAGATAGAGCAGCCCATCCAGCCCCAGTGCAGAAATGGCGCCGCTGGCCTGTTGGCGCACAACCGGCTTGGCATGAAAAGCGACGCCCAATCCTGCTGCGCTGAGCATCGGCAGATCGTTGGCCCCGTCCCCGACCGCTATCGTCTGTTCCAGGCGCAGCCCTTCCGCCGCTGCAATCTCGCGCAGGATCGCCGCCTTGCGCGCGCCGTCGATAATCGGCCCCAACACCCGCCCGGTCAACCGGCCATCGACTATCTCCAGTCGATTGGCGTACATGTAGTCAAAACTGAGCTGCTCTTGCAGGCGCTTGCCAAAGTAATCGAAACCGCCGGAGATAATGCCAATTTTGTAGCCAAGCCGCTTGAGCGTGCTCGTCACCAGCTCGGCGCCATCGGTCAACTGGATGCGCCCGGCGACGTGCGCCAGCGTTGTCTCCGGCAACCCGGCCAGCAACGCCACCCGTTGCGTCAGGCTTTGGCGGAAATCCAGTTCGCCGCGCATCGCCGCCGCCGTGATGGCCGCCACCTGTTCGCCTACGCCGGCCTCCTTCGCCAGCTCGTCGATCACCTCCGCCTGGATCAGTGTGGAGTCCATGTCGAAGACCACCAACCGACGATTGCGCCGGTAGATATCGTCAACATGAAATGAAATATCTACACCAATCTCCATTGAAATTTGCAGAAGTTGCGCGCGCATGGCGCTCTCGTCGGCCAGACGACCACTGGCAGTCATCTGGACGCAGGCCTTGGGGATGCGGGCGGGATTGACCAGCGACGGGCGTCCGGTCAACCGCGTGATCACGTCGATATTCAGGTTGTGGGCAGCGCAAACGGCGGCGACGCGAGAAATCTGCGCAGCGCTTAGCTTGCGCCCCAACAGGGTGATGATGTGACGCGGCTTCCCCTGGGCATCGACCCACCGCTCGTACTCGTCCAGCGTTGTCGGGCGGAAACGCACTTCGACGCCCAGTTCGTGGCCGGCAAAGAGTAAATCTTTGAGCACGGGTGATGATTGGTTCACATCGGGAATTTCTACCAGTAAGCCCAGCGAAATGTAGTCGTGGATAACAGCCTGGCCAATATCAAGCACATTAACGCCATGTTCGGCCAGCACGCCGGTGATGCGGGCGACCAGCCCGGTGCGGTCTTTGCCAGTGACGTTGACAAGGAAAATTTCTGACATGTTGCCTCGAGATTGCAGAATCGAAATGCGGATAGAACGTGGATGACGCGAATCCAGGGCAGCTCAACGCGGATGATTGATGGGCTGGCGTTCGACTATCAAGCGTGCGCCAGATTGTGGGGCGTCGATGTGGCTGACAGCGCCATCGGGCCAGCGGATTTCCAGCGCCTGGACGGTGGCGCCGTATGGAACGCCGAAGTGGATGCGCGGGGCGTCGCCGCTGAGGTAACCGCTGCCAACACGCAGATCACGGATCATCTCGCCCCAGTCGGTGACAAGCCGCACCTGTGCGCCGATAGCAAAAGGATTAGCGCTATTGGGCTGGCGCAGATCGACAAGCAGCGGATCGCCGCCGCGACAGAGTTGGTTCTCGAAAAGCCGCGCTGGCCCGCGCAGATTATTGACGACGATATCGAGGTCGCCGTCACCATCGAGATCGGCCAGCGCCATGCCGCGCCCGCTATTGCCGGAATCCAATTCCCAGCCAGGCATCCGCACAAAACGCAGCCCTTCTTCATTGCGAAAGGCTTGATTTTCCTCGACCAGCTCATGATCGGGCAGGTGCGCAAAGAGGCGTTCCTCGATCATGCCGTTGACGCTATAGAGATCGACATAGCCATCGAGGTTGAAGTCGCCAAATTTACTCGACCATGCCCAACCGGTGGCGTCGACGCCCCAATCTGGCGCCTGATTCCAGTAACGTCCATCCACGCCGCGCACCAACAGCACATTCTCCATGATCTGCGGGTCGGCGGCGATTTGTGTCTGCACCATGCCGACCATCATGGCGTCCATCATCGCCGCCCAACCACCCATCGGCTCGCCGGGGTAAGGTTTCATATCAGAGGCAAATATCTCAAAAACCCCATCGTTGTCGATGTCCGCCTGGTCATAGCTCATCGTGCTGTGCGTCATCGTCACCAGCAGGTCGGTGGCCGCTTGCCAGCCGGCGGCAGTGCGCACCCAGGCCATATCCGGCGTGTTAAAATCGTTGCCGACCAGGATATCGAGGCGTCCGTCAGCATTGAGGTCGGGAAAGAGGATTGCCAGCGCCTGGGCAGTGGTGGCGAGCGGCGTCATGCGGAAGCGCCCGCCTTGATTCTCGTAGAAAAAGACGCCGCGCGACGCGTTGCCAACGATGTACTCATTGCCGCGATCGGTGAGCAGACCGGCGTCGTAGCTGGCGAGCACCAGGTCGAGGTCGCTGTCGCCGTCGAGATCCGCCCAGTTGGTGACGTAGGCTGGCGCGGCAATGCCGGGTAGGACGCGGCGCAGGAAACGCCCATCACCCATGTTTTCGAAGTAGTTGAGCGCGCCGGTGTGTCTGGTCAACACGATGTCGGGGCGACCATCGGCGTTGACATCGACGATCTTGACATCGCGCGTCTTGCCGGTTGAGAAGG
>DGFH01000151.1:0-1050 GCA_002391565.1 Anaerolineales bacterium UBA3905 | reverse complement strand
TCTTGACATCGCGCGTCTTGCCGGTTGAGAAGGCTTCTTTGCGGAAGGCGAGCGCACCCTCGTTCCAGAAGATGGCGTCGGCGCCGTCGTGATTGCCGATCACCAGGTCGAGGTCGCCGTCGCCATCAAGATCACCTGCAGCTAACCCGGCGCCATTGGCCTCGAACATCTGCACCAGATTGCCCTCGACTTGTGTAACGTGATCAAGGGTGTGAGTGACGAAGCGCTCAATACAGGTAGTGGGTGTAGCAAGCGGCAACCGGGTCACCACAACAGGCGCAAGCGGATCGCTGGATTGGGCGAATGCATGCACTCCTGGCGTCAATCCAACGATCAATACGAATAGCATGACTCGCATGACACCTTGACGCCACTTCTGGTTGCAATGGACGAAAAAGTTCTGGCAGCGAGAAGAAAAGTTGTTCATACAACACCAGATGCTTTGCACGATTGCCTGCGAATGAGTACACTCAACGGGTTTACCATAGCTGATGGACAAGTGCAACTCATCCACCCAGTCAGGAGGAGCATCCGATGCACGA
The DNA here is from genome assembly GCA_002391565.1 of Anaerolineales bacterium UBA3905. GTDB lineage: Bacteria > Chloroflexota > Anaerolineae > Caldilineales > Caldilineaceae > Caldilinea. The sequence continues at coordinate 508 of DGFH01000151.1, read as the reverse complement.
CCAGCCGCGCGGTCCGCTGGCAATTCCAGAGGAAGTTATTCAATTCGAGACCGGACGCACTACGGTCGATTGGTGCATCTTGCTCGACGCCAGCGACGCGCAGACATTTAGCCACGCGCAACTGATCGAGCATTTGGAGCGTATCTACGGATTGGAGACGCGCTGGGCCAACACCGTTGCGGTGCGCTATGAAGCGGAGCGCGGCATCGAGCGTGAAGTCGCCGTCCCCGCCGACCTGGTGGCGGCAATGATCTTCAAACCAGCGGCGCGGCGGCGTTTTGAACAATTGTCGAGAACCGAACAGCACAATCTGGTGATTTGGCTTGACGAAGCGACGGACGCGAGCGAACGTCAGGCGCGCATTGCCGGGCTGCTTGGGCAGTTATCGACGGAGTAGGGCAGCGATTGTGAGTGATCGAGCGGGCTACCTTCTATTTCATTCTTCCTATTTCCTCCCAGACCGACCACACACCGGGCAAGCGTTCGCGGATTTTTGTTTGTGGGAACG